>CAYZDH010000051.1:0-14750 GCA_964477025.1 uncultured Rhodospirillaceae bacterium
CTTGACCAATTGATTCAAATAACCGCAGAGGATCTCCGCGGTGTCAATGAAGGCATCCTCGAACAGATGCAGAGCTCGGTTTTGCTAATACCCCAATTGGCCGGCCATATTATAGCGGCTGGCGGCAAAAGACTGCGACCGATGCTAACCTTGAGTACCGCGGGACTTTGTGGTTACACCGAAGACCGTCACATTGGGCTTGCTGCCTGCGTGGAGTTTATACACACAGCGACCCTATTGCACGACGACGTTGTCGATGAAAGTGATCTTCGACGAGGGGCAGCAACGGCAAACGCTGTATGGGGAAATAAAGCGTCAGTTCTTGTCGGTGACTTTTTATTTTCCCGAGCCTTCGAGTTAATGGTCGCAGATGGATCACTTGAGATTCTCAAAATATTATCAGGGGCTTCTTCAGTTATAGCCGAAGGCGAAGTCCACCAGTTAGTAACTGCTAATGATACAGACACAACTGAGCAAGATTATCTTGAAGTTATCAAGGCGAAGACAGCTAAATTGTTCGCTGCAGCGGCAGAGATCGGTGCGGTTGTTTCAGATCGCCCAATACAGGAACAGCGAACGCTTGAAGCCTTTGGAGATCATCTTGGTATGGCCTTCCAACTAATCGACGACGTTCTGGATTATTCCGCTCAACAAACTACCTTAGGTAAGGCCGTAGGTGATGACTTCCGGGATGGCAAAATCACTCTACCGATTGTACTTTCATTCCGGTCAGGTGACGAAAAAGAGCGGATATTTTGGCGTCGTACTCTGGAAGACCTTGAGCAGAAAAAAGGTGATTTCAAACGTGCCGTTCAATATTTGGAAAATTCTGGCGCCCTAATAGCTACAGTTGAACGGGCACGTGAATATAGTCGCAAAGCCCTAGATTCACTATCTATATTCCCTGATGGCGAGCACAAACAAGCACTTACGGAAGCCGCCAAATTTGCCGTCGAACGTTCTTACTGACGGCACCAAACCAAAACTGATAAGATCCTACCCCGCTTGCGATAGCTCTATACCGGGTTTATATAACTCGCTTGCGTCGGAGTGTAGCTCAGCCTGGTAGAGCACTGTCTTCGGGAGGCAGGGGCCGGAGGTTCAAATCCTCTCACTCCGACCAGAATTTTTTGCGGTTCCGCTGCTGAGGCTTAAAGCTAATGACCCTTAAAGTACGCCCATTATCTTCGTCCATCGGCGCCGAAATAATCGGTATGGACCCACGAGAACCCCTTAACCAAAATAGTGTAGAATTTTTACGAAAGGTATGGTTGGAATTCGGCGTAGTATTTATTCGGGGATATAAATTAACCGACGCTCAACATGCTTCCCTCTGTTCAAATTTGGGGGAAATTCAGGCCGAAAGAACTGCACCAGAATCTGAATCAGAATCCCACCCAGGCATGCTATTTGTCTCCAACTTTAAGGAGAATGCTATTTTGCCTGGCGGAAAAATGTGGTTTCATTCCGACCAGTGCTACTTTGAAACACCTGTTTCTGCGACAAGTCTTTATGCCATCGAAATACCATCACGTGGTGGGCATACAATCTTCTGTGATTGCTCCGAGGCCTATCAAGATTTATCGCAGGAGTTAAAGAGCCGGCTTGAAGGCAAGTTGGCCATGAATGTATACGACTACCAGTCGAACAACCGCTATTTCAAATCAGAAGAACGAACAGTCGGTGCTCCCGAGGCACCTCACCCTGTAGTACGAACGCACCCAGAAACGGGTAGAAAATCATTATTTATTAATCGTTTAATGACAGATTATATCCTTGGAATAGAAGAGCGGGAAAGCAGAGAAATTCTAGAGTTTCTTTTTGATCACATGGAAAAAGAACAATACCTCTATGACCACAAATGGAAACCATGCGATCTTTCAATTTGGGATAATCGGTGCACACTCCACGCACGGACTGACTACGATCTCGCAGAACGTCGTTTGTTAAGGCGTTATGCTGTCGAAGGGGACAAGCCATATTGATTTTTGGTGCTGCAGGGTAACAGTTGGCAAAGTATAAAATTTAGTCGACGGGTTACAAGGCCATAAATGAAAGAATTGAAATTTGAAAGAACCTCTGATTAGTCGAATTTTAACAGAGACATATTGCGTCTTCGATATGGGTTTATGTCTATTCCCTATAATTTATTTTTTATTTGTTAATTAACTAACGAACCATCACGACCCTACCGAAACAAACCGGTAATGGAATAAATCATTAGGGATTTTTTATTTTATTTCTGCATTGCTCGAACTGTTCCATCAACAATAACATCTAGCAAAGTCGGCCCCTGACGTGAAGTGGCCTTTAATAATGCTGGGCGGATTGCGTCGGGTTCTGTGATTGTTTCTGCTGTTACTCCGAGCGAACGTGCCACGCCGGCAAAATCAATTTGCGGCTCGTCGAAATCCATGCCGACATAGGCATCACTCTTATGAAAACCAAGAAGGCGTTGCTTTAATATTCGGTAACTTCGGTTATTGGTGATAACAAACGTGATTGGCAGGTCGAGATGGGCAGCCGTCCAAAGTGCTTGTATTGAATACATCGCACTGCCATCGCCGCTAAGGCAGAGCACCCGGCGATCGGGATGGGCCAATTGAACGCCTATTGCTGCAGGCAAACCCCAGCCAATTCCGCCGCTAGCATTACCGTGAAATCCGTATCGATCACGAAATGCCAACAAGTCAGGCAGTGCGCGCGAGCTCGTTAGAGACTCATTTACAACGATAGAATTCGAAGGAAGAGTAAGGAAAACATTAAGCATCAGCCAGTCAGGGTCGATGGGATGGACAGAAGATTTCTCTTTAGCCAATCCACGAGTTTTCAAATTGCGTGAACCCCAGTTAATTTTTGATAGCATTGAAAGGCGACCCGCAGCAATCTTATCCAAGCTCTTGCCGCCCTGTCTTTGCAACGCAGGAATAAGAGCCTTCATAGTCTCACCGACATCAGCATGAAGTGCGATATCGGCTGGATAATTCTTTCCAATTTCCCAATCATTGAGGCCAACCTGAACCACGATTGCATTTGGCGGCATCGGTACAACCTTACTGGCAACCGATGTCTGCAATACCGTGCATCCAACAAACATTAATAAATCATATGGATCTAGCGCTTTAAGAATTTCATTCTGCCCGCGTGATAAACCACCAACATAGGATGGACTGCCGGAGAGAAAGTGAGCCCCAAAGGCAATAGTTTGCTGATACGCAGCAGCACCAATAGTCTCTGCGAGTTGAGCAACTTCCGCTAAAGCGTTGGATGTCACTATTTCGTTTCCAGCGATTATAGCCGGGTTCTTCGCTTTGATTAGTCGCGCACTTAACTTCTCAATAGCCTCATCGCTAGGTCTAGCTCTCGTGTCGACGCGTGTTTTACTACCAAGATCAATACCAGCTTGATCGCTCAAGACATCCCCGGGCAAAGACAGAAACACCGGTCCCATTGGTGGATTCATTGCAATTTTTGCCGCGCGTCGGATGATACGCGGGAGATCTTCCAGCCTTGTTATTTCAAAGGCCCACTTGACTAGGGGGGCCGCAATTGGGACCAGTGGTGCATAAAGTACGGGCTCTGTTAGCCCATGCCCCTGTTCCTGCTGCCCAGCAGTAATTATCATCGGTGTATTTGTAAATGCTGCGTTATAGATTGCGCCCATGGCGTTGCCTAGCCCTGGAGCGACATGCACATTACAGGCAGTAAGTTGCCCGGTTGCCCGGCCAAAGCCGTCGGCCATGCCTATGACTACTGATTCTTGAAGGCCAAGGATATATGGTAACTCACTTTGTTTACCTAGCGCATCCATGACCGGCAACTCGGTAGTCCCGGGGTTGCCAAACATGTGGCTGACGCCTTCATCTTTCAGTAATGAGAGAAACGCCGATCCCCCTTGGATCTTATTAATTCGGCCCATTACATCGTCTCCCATTTATTATTTACGGAGCCAACAAAGGACGGTTGGGCCTCCTGCCAAAAAAATCAAAAGCCCTTTAACTCGCTCTGTTCCCCAGCGCCGAAAGATTGTAGATCTAGTAGATTTTGGCTACAAGTGCCCCTAAAACTTTGTGCTTCGCGCCTCAAGAAATTACGACAGAATTGGGCCCATAAGTTCGTGTCTTGTAATAGAAGGCTCTGATTAACATTCCATAATTTGCGGAAGTTCTCATTAAGAATGCTTAAACATCTAAGAATATTTCTTTCGCTGTTTTGTTTAGTTTTTACAATTAGCTATGCTGGTTCATCAATACTTGCCAATCCGATTGACAGTGATAAACATCTTGCGAAAACACTAGGCGTTTCTGATACAACCCACTTTTTAAATCGAGTGGCATTTGGGGCAGAACCCAGCACCTTTAAAAAATATTTTGGTAAAACCCGGTTAGAAGCCATAAACAATGTACTGTCCGGCATAAGAACAACGCCTTTCACGCCATTACCTAATTGGACACTTAATCAAGCCCCACCCTTTTGGGGACGGTCCGATATGTCGCGAGGAGATGAAAACCTTTTTGATACAATTAGAACTAAAGAGTTTGAAAGCCTTAAACTTTGGTGGGCAAGAGAAATAGCGCAGACAAACTCTCCACTTACAGAGCGGCTTGTTTTGTTTTGGCATAATCATTTTGTCGCGGCGTATGCTGGTATTGGCCGTTGGTCAATTAGTTTAGCTAGACAAAACCAAACTTTCAGAAAGTTTGGATCGGGAACTTTCAGAACCTTATTGGCGAGCTCTTTAAAGGAACCCGCACTCTTAAAATTTCTTGACGCAGGTAAAAACAGGAAAGGAAAACCAAATGAAAATCTGGGGCGTGAATTATTAGAATTATTTACGCTAGGTGAAGGTCAATACACTGAAATGGATGTCAAAGAGGTTTCTCGGGCTTTGACGGGTTGGAGGACTGCTCCATTCAAAAATCTCACGTTTTGGGATAATAAATGGGCACACGACAACGGGCCCAAAACAATATTTGGTAAAACAGAGCACTATTCTCAAGAAGATCTGATTAACCTCCTATTAAAACACCCAAGTACTGCCGAATTTATTACAAAGAAATTTTGGCGGTATTTTATTTCCGAAACCTGGAATGACAACGAAACAATAAAAACTATTGCAACAAGTTTTAGAAAAAGTGATTACGAAGTTAAAGTTTTACTGAGGAAGATATTTGAATCAAAAGCTTTTTGGTCGAAAAAAGCACGGGGTACGATAATTAAGAGCCCTGTCGATTTCGTTTTAGGTACAATCCGTTCGCTCAGCATTTCGCCGAGTAATTTCGTTGGGACCTCTCGAATTTTGAAAAACATGGGACAAGAACTTTTTAATCCACCTAATGTTGGTGGCTGGCCGGGGTTTAGAGCTTGGGTTACCCCTAGCGGTCTTATCGAACGTCTAAAATATATCCAAAGCTTATTATCTGAAGGTGGGATAATTTCTGACCCACAAGAAATTGACAAAATTAAGCGGCACTTCGCTTTTATACGAGGTCAGCAAAATCAAAGCGGGGTGATTAACAAATCAAAATTAGATGAAATCGGTAAAAATGTATTTAACGCTGACTACATGCTTTCTGCATATTCAAGAGGTTTTGGTATGACGCGGCGACCACACTTAACCGTCGGGTTTATCAACGCGAGAGTAAATAAAACATTTTGGGGCACCCTGGCTGTGGGCTTTGATGTCAGCGATGCCAAGGGTTTCCGTATTAAATTTCGAGAGCACAAATGTTACCCTCGTTGTTTTAGCTATTCTAATGTGGATCCTAATAACCCGAGAAATAAGAAAAAACGCGGGAAAGGGATAAATATTTACTTGTCAGACTCAGAAAGAATAATTTTCAAAAAGGTCCGGTATTTAAATAGTGACGAGAAAAAAATGATAGGCATCGTCATAGGTTCACTTGAGGTGATAGCTGACTTAATTAGCGATGGGAGACGTTATGAAAGACACCAAAAATACCGTGACTGGGCGGACTATTTGCGTAAACAAGCTCCGAAATTTAAAAATAATAAGTGGATTAAAAATTTACTTCAAAATGGCCATCAGTTGTTAGCCCAACATGGTTACAGAGGGCCCAAACAGAGTATGGGTATGATGATGGAAGGAAACGTTCCAATTGAAGGGATTATGCCGGGGGGCCGCTCTCCGATTTCTAATCCCGCCAGGTTAAAGGAGACTAGCCTTAAATTTTTTAAGAAAGTTAATCTCGCAGACTATTTATTGGTGTTACCTGACGAATTTAAAGGGCGGCCCGATAATTTGTTAAAAATTTTAATAAGTCCTGCATATAACGTTAGATAAGATGGAATTTGGTAGACGAAATTTTCTTCTGGGTAGTTTGGCGGCAGCCGGCCTATACGGATGCAACCCTGGGCACCTTCAAAATGTAAGAAAACTTCCCCAAACTGATACCGGCAAAAGACTGATAATTATTGAACTTTCGGGGGGCAATGACGGTCTTAATACCATTGTTCCCTTTTCAAATGATAATTACCTGAGAAATAGGCCCACCCTGGCGCTTAAGAAAACAGATGTCATAAAATTAAACGATGAAACCGGAATTCATGACAGCCTTTCGAAGTTAGCTGATTTATATTTCAATGGGGAGGTGGCAATAATCCAGGGCCTAGGTTACCCGTCTCCTAACTTTTCTCATTTCAAGTCTACGGCCTTGTGGCATGTTGGTGGAGATGGAAGAAAAACTTTTCATGAGGGTTGGGTAGCTGCTGCATCACAAGAATTTATGCCTAACGCTGCAGCGCACGGAATAAGTTTTTCAGAAGAAATGGGGCCTTTTTTTCATAAAGATGGAGTTTTCATATCTGCCAGAAACGTCAATCAGCTAAGAGATATACAACTTGGCGGGGTGTCTCCAGACGAATTTAAAAGTGATGCCGTGTCAGTTGTAGCGAAGAGGGCTTTATCTCTTCAATATTCCGTAAAGGCTTTGCAAAAACATTTAAACCGCAGACATCAGCAACCTGATTTAGCTGATGGCGCCTTAGGAGAACAATTAACGGAGGTCATTAAAGTTATCCAATCTGATGCACCCGTTCCGGTATATGCCGTAAAGTTAACCGGTTTTGATACACATTCGAACCAATATTATCGGCACCGGAGATTGATGAGAGAATTAAATCAAGCGGTTATGGATACGCGAAATGAACTTCTAGATTCTGGGCATTGGAATTCTACAATAATCCTCACGACTTCTGAATTTGGCCGGCGTATGATGGAAAACAAATCTCGCGGCACAGACCATGGTACAGCCTCTCCCCATTTCATTATTGGGGGCAATATAAGGGGCGGTTTATATGGAGAAGCACCAAATTTGAATTATTTAGCCAGGAACGAGGATATAAAACTAACCATGGATTATCGTGCAGTTTACAACTCGATAATTGAAGATTACTTCTCTGTAAAATCAAAGTTTAATAAACATAGGGACAAACGTTTACAAAATTTATTCATAGGAAGTCCTGGCGATAGAAATAGATATAGTTGAATTTTCTTATTCAAAATTTAACAACCAAATAAAAAAAGCGGGTGATAAAAATCACCCGCTTCAATTGAATATTGGAAAAGGTTGTTAACCCTGAACTATTTTTTTGCCTTCCAAAGCGCTATCTGATTCATAAGCCAGTCTTGGACTTCCTTATTATCATTTATCGCCCATTTCAAGCGAGCCGCTACGGTCTTTCCGTCGACAAATTCCGGTTTAAAACCAAGTGATTTCATAGCGTCATTTAGATAGGTTTCATCCTTGGCCAGTTTTTTGTACGCCGCTCGCATTGCGTCAACGGCTGCCCTTGGTGATCCAGGTGCCAAACTGGTATTGCGGACCATCATACCTTGAAGCGTCTGGATCCAACGAATAGCATTCCAGACCATACCGGAAGGCATTTTACCATATTTTGACTTGTAGAGCCCCGATAACGTCGGAATTGAAGGGTCAAGGTCGTTGTATCGTGACACTGACCCGTCTGCAGCAAAACGGTCGTAGTGATAAATTGGGATTGCAATGCCTGTTTTTATAAAATTGGGGACAATTGTTTTGAACCACGCGGCTCTAGAATCACCAAATGCTTGCACCTCATTTTGAAGTAAAGCTGTTCGCGATTTTGTCGTTCCCCTAAAACCTGTTACGGGTTTGTGTTTCACGCCTAAAAGCTTGAAAGATAGGCGTTCTCGCATATCTTTTGTGCCTGTTACCCGAAAACCAGCAACCTTAAAATGATTTGGGTCTTTGATTTTCCAGATGTCTGAAGGCTTTTGTAATCCCGGTTTGGTGTCCACTCGTGCATAGATAATTGAGGTTCCACCGACACCAGCTATCCAATTCATTTTTGTAAGATCAACACGAAGACCCTTGTCCCTAATCATCGCGTAATTATAGCCGCCCGAGAAGTTGGTCACCATTAATCCATTTGGTTTAGCGACTTCACCCATGTAATTGATCGCTTTTAGCCCACCCGCACCAGGATAGTTTTTAAATATGATTTTTGGATTGCCTTCAATCAAGCGAGGCAGGTGACGTCCAATCACCCTCCCTGAGCGGTCAGCGCCGCCTCCCGGGTTGTAGTTGATGAGCATCGTTATTTTTTTACCCTTGTAATAGGGCTTGGCCATCGCTGTATAATTTGCCAATAGAATTAGGCAAGATACCAGAGATGTAAGAACAATTTTAATCATTTTCATCTTAGCCTCCCATTTTTTTAGGCAGAAACTTCCATTCCTGCTGCTAGTTAAATTCCAACTTCAAATAATGGTGGATACCACATGACCGATATTAACTGGTCAAAGACAAATTCTAGGATTAGAAATGCACCTACTGCTTGCACTGTTGCCATCCACCACGGCTCCCGTGCCCACAGATAAAGGAACAGAAATACAAACCCACATAGGGTAATCTTCTGTCCAATTAAAAGTGTCGAAATTATCATCATTGCAATGATAAGAAACATGTATGCTGATTTTTTATAGAAACCATTCTTTTCGGTTTCAGGCTTTATTTGTCCGCCAGCATTTACACTTATAGTTTTAAAATCTTTATATATTGCTGGTAGAATTAATAATAATGCTGGTATGCATATTGCTATCGGAAAAAAAGCGGCGTCATAGGTAAAATTAGTTGCTTCTACCAAACAATATATAAATATGATCGCACCAATAAGTGCCACGCCGAGTGATACTTTCGGACTTTCTTTTTCAAAACCGAGGTCGGCTTGAACTTCAATTTTAGATTTTTTTCGTTTCCCTATGCCCATTACCGAGGCGATGAAAATTGCTATGGATAAAATGGCAAGGACCACAACAATCGGTCGGTAAAGCCATGCCATCCCGTGAGTTTGGTAAGATACGTCGATAGCATTTTCCATGATTGGCCCCAGAACAAAACCCAAAATCATGGGAGGGCGCGGCCAACCACCGCTTTTCATGAAATACCCGATCAATCCGAACAGGAGTAACATATACCAATTACTTATGACCTGATTTCCCATCCAGGCACCCATCATGACAAAAAATAGGATACCTGGAACAATCAACGTTCCTTTCACAAAAGTTAATTTACAAAGTTGATTGCCCCAAACCATTAACAAACCAGCGCCAACCACATTGGCGATAACCAAAATCCATATAAGACTAAAGGTGATGTCCATCTGGCTTTCTAGCATTTGTGGACCGGGGGTGATTCCTTGAATCACAAAAGCTCCCAACATAATCGCCATTGCGGCATTCCCTGGTATACCAAATGCAACGGTCGGGATAAGGACCCCTCCTTTCATGGCGTTATTTGCAGCTTCAGGCGCGATTACGCCTCTTACATCGCCCTTTCCATACATAGATTTATCTTTGGAGCTTTGTACTGCATGCCCATATGCAACCCAGTCAACGATCGAACCACCGAGCCCGGGAAGAACGCCTATGTACATCCCCAGCGCGCATGACCTTAATACGAGCCACCAATTCTCTACGGCGTCCTTGACGCCGCGCAACATGCCCCCCTTGACCTGCTCTTTTGGTACTCTAGAAATTGGCGCTGCACTAACCGCCAGTGCGATGACTTCCGGTAATGCAAATAATCCTAAAACAACTGGGATAAGGGGAAGGCCCTCGAGCAAATCATTCCAGCCAAAATAGTAGCGAGCTGAGCCTCCTTGGATAGAATATCCAACTGTTGTAATTAGCAGTCCAAAAAGGGCTGAAAGCACCCCTTTGACAACGGAATTACCGCTGAGTGAGCCCACCATCGTGAGGCCTAAAATCCCAAGCATGACATATTCAGGTGAAGCGAATGCCATTATGATGGGTTTAACTAGCGGTATCGATATTCCGAGAAGTATAGCACCTATAATTCCACCGAAAGCCGAAACGGAGAATGCGGCTCCAAATGCTCTAGAAGCTTCACCGCGCATTGCCATGGGATATCCATCTAGAATAGTAGCTTGGGATGCACCAGTACCAGGAACACCAAGCAAGACGGATGCCAAAGTATCGCTGGTTGTTGTAATCGCGTACATCCCCAACAGAAAACAGAACGCCGATGCACCAGCGTCCATATCATATGTAAAAGGAAGTAGGATGGCTAACCCAACAACGCCACTGAGCCCCGGCGTAGCGCCAAAAAACAAACCGACAAACACACCAGCAAATAGCCAGCCGATTGCTGGCCATGATAAAACTAGCTGAAGGCCTTGATAAACGAGATCCAAAATTTACCCTACCATCTAAATACATAAAAATATTAAGGTAAATAAGAAAAATTGGAAGGGCCACCAACAATTATTTTTCACTTTGGATCCAAAAGAACCAAAATAATGGGAGTTCGGGCCTAATTATTTTCATAAAATCTGCAAAACCGAATTAGGAAGAGCATAGCATTCCAGATAGTTCATGACTTGTTTTATGCGTTTTCTATGGCATTGTATGAGAAATGGGTGGCCAAACTATTAAACTAAAGGTCAGACCGAAGACGCTGAATTGATATAAAAGCTAATTCCTACCAGATTTACTCGCATGACTTTTAAAAAAATAGCATTTATTAGCTCTAGTACATCGGCTGCGCGCACAGCTTGTAAACGCCTTCGCAAACGTCATGGGCGGGTATCACTGAAACAGGCCGATGTCGCGGTCGTACTCGGCGGGGATGGCACAATGCTGCGAACCCTCCACAAATGCTTTGGTTTAAATATTCCAATTTATGGCATGAACCGCGGAACTGTCGGCTTCCTAATGAATGAATTCAAGGAAGCAAATCTAATAAGTCGCTTGGAACGCGCCAAACAAGTTAAACTGCATCCCTTACTGATGAAGGTCCAGACAGTTTCTGGGGTAATCGAAACTGCTTATTGTATCAATGAAGTCGCCCTTTTACGTCAGACTAGACAGGCAGCCAAACTCCGCGTCAGGATAGACGGAAAAATTCGGATGAAGGAATTAATTTGTGATGGTGCGGTTGTCGCAACCCCCGCTGGGAGTACCGCATACAATTTGTCAGCCCATGGCCCAATCATTCCTCTAGGAGCAGAACTTTTAGCGATCACCCCGATCAGCGCATTTCGACCTCGCCGATGGCGTGGGGCCCTTCTAAGAGATAGCGCTAAAATTACTTTGGAAATACAAGAGCCAAAAAAACGGCCTGTGAGTGCGGTGGCGGATTATACTGAAGTCCGAAATGTCAAATCCGTAACAATTATCCAACAGAAAGATATTTCTCTGAGTTTGCTATTTGACGAAGAACACGACTTAGAAGAACGTATTTTAAACGAACAGTTCATCCCATAATCGCTTCAATTAAAGCGGCAACTTCTGCGCCGGGGTCGGAGGCCTGCATAACGCCACCCATCACAGCAACTCCAGATGCACCGTTTAAAAGACATTCAGTTGCATTTGAAGAGGTAATACCAGCGAGAGCAATAACAGGAATTACAATCTGTCGAGCTGCTTCTTTCAAAGCGACGGATCCAAAGAGAGGACCGTATCCCGGTTTACTTGCTGTTTCAAAAATCGGGCTTAGCGTCACGTAATCGGCGCCAGCTTTTTCCGCTTTCAACCCATCGGCGATAGAGTGGCACGACACTCCAATCAAACCAGATAGCCCTATCCTTTTCCGGGCTTTATAAGCCTCTTCACTGGACTGCACATGAGCGCCACCACCCAAACAAGTAGCGGCGATTTCAATATTGCCATTTATACAAAGAGTAGCTCCGTATTGATTACAAAGTTTAGAAAGCATCTCCGCCGTCGTGGCAAATTCTTCCATTGATTTATCTTTGTCACGGTACATAAACCAGCGGCAACCCGCCTTAAGCCCCTCTCTAACAACATTTTGAATAGTTCGTGGTGCGGCTGGGGGATCGGTAATAATCAACAATGGGGGTTCTGGAAGGGGGTTTTTCACAATTCAATAGCCCCATCAGTTGGTGTAGACGCCGCCGCGTATAACCGTCTTGGAATTCTCCCTGCCTCAAAAGCGTATCGTCCTGCTTCTATACCCAGCCTCATGGCCTTAGCCATTTTCACGGGATCACGGGCACCGGCGACCGCGGTATTTAGTAGTATTCCATCGCAACCAAGCTCTAGTGCCATGGCAGCGTCCGATGCCGTCCCGACACCAGCATCGACAATGATCGGAAGAGAGCATTGCTCACGAATGATTCTAAGGTTGTAGGGATTACGAATACCCATTCCAGAGCCAATCGGGGCAGCAAGCGGCATAACCGCTGCACACCCTATATCTTCCAATTTTTTACAAGTTATTGGGTCGTCATTGCAATAAGGTAAAACGACGAAACCCTTAGTCACTAGCTCTTCAGCGCCACGCAATAATTGCTCAACATCCGGGAAAAGTGTTTCATCATCGCCAATAACTTCAAGCTTTACCCAGTTAGTCTCTAAAGCTTCTCTCGCCAGCTCCGCGGTTAAAACGGCATCACGCGCCGTAAAACAGCCGGCTGTATTGGGAAGGAGGTGAAACCTATCCCCGAGCAAATCATAAAGGCCCTCCCCACCGCTATCTTGGCTAACTCGGCGGACAGCGACAGTAACAATTTCAGCACCACTCGCTTCAATCGCATCCATCATCACCTGTTGATTTGGGTATCTTGATGTCCCAATCAAAAACCGTGACGAAAATGTTTTTCCGGCGATAGTGAATTCTTTATCTGCAGCCTTTGCATCCATATTACCCTCCGCGCACGATTTGCACGATTTCCACTTTATCATTGGATTTCAATGAAGTTTGGGCCCAATCCACCCGTGGCACAACCTCGCCATTCAGCGCTACAGCAAACCCGCCCTTTTGACCATCAATACCGCTCTCTTCAAGCAATTCGAAAAGTTTTAAATGATTTAATGGTTGAAGTACGCCATTCACTGCGATTGTTTCACTCACAAATAGCCCTCCGAAAAATGTTTAATTTAACATTATACATTAGACGTCGCCGACTTTTCAAAGCGATCTAAAAGGAATGGTTTAATTGAGTCACCCACCTCACCATGTCGTACATAGTTGCATATCGCTATCGCTGTAAGGGGCGCTAACAAAATTCCATTTCGATGATGCCCCGTTGCAAGTACGAGGCCTTTTGTCTTCGAAGGTCCTAATATTGGCGCATCATCGCGGCTCGCAGGCCTTAAACCAGTCCAACTTTCAACCAAGGGCAAGTCATAAATTCCTGGCAAAACATCCCAGGCCAGCCGCAACAACTCCATGATTCCTCCAGCTGTAAGTTCCGTATCAAATCCCATCTCTTCCACTGTAGCGCCAATAACAAGTCGGCCGTTACTTTTTGGAGCGAGATATATTGAGGGCACTATACCGTTGCCTGGCCCCCAAATCACACTCTCAATCAATGGGTTTTTAGGTTCCATTTGAACGGCAATCATCTGTCCTTTCAAGGGACGAACTAAAGGACGGCTATCATCAGGAAGCCCAGGCAAATTTCGTGACCAGGCCCCGGCAGCTAAGATCACCAAATCTGTTAAAATAGTATCTTCCGAAGTTTCGATGGCGGAAACCTCCCCACCCGTTGTTACGACGCCAATAATCTCGACATTTTCTTTAAGTATGCCACCAGCCTCGATGAAAGCAGTCTTTAATGCCTCCGCAACCATACGATTATCTACCTGGTGGTCCAAAGCACTGTAAATTGCACTACCAACAGCGCGCGCCAGGTGCGGTTCGCGTTTGCGTGCTTGATAACCAGTCAGCCAATGAACGTCTAAGCCAAGAGATTGAAAATAAGAAAATCTATTTTCGAGATGCTCTGCATCATCCCGGTCGAGACCAACTACCATTGTCCCTTCCTCACGATAATCTACGTCTATCCCAGTCGCAGAAAGAAGCTCAGTTGCAAACCCTTTCCACATAGAACGGCTTTCCAACGCCAGCGGAAGCAAAGTTTCCTCGCCATGTTCTGCTTCAACTTGGGGTGCTAACATACCTGCAGCCGCCCAAGTTGCCCCCATTCCCGCAATACCACGGTCGTATACGGTGACATTTTCGCCTGCTTGTGCGAGCCGCCAACCAATACCCAGTCCACAAATCCCGCCACCAATGATGGCAATCATAACATCTATAGCCCCAATTCTTTAGAAGCCATCTTACAATACGCCGGGAGGACCCTGCGTGACGGCTCCCTACGCTGGTTCCAACCAGTTCAGGTTCAATGGGTGTTCTCTCAGTCCTAGCGGACACCCCAGGTCACGGAGGTAATGTGATATCCCCCCCAAAAACTGTCAAGTC
>CAYZDH010000052.1:0-6067 GCA_964477025.1 uncultured Rhodospirillaceae bacterium
CAAGCGTTTTTGCTGGCGAAGTGGCGGTCCAAAGCGCCAAAACTGAGTCCACCGGACCGGAACTTACAATCCAGCCAAAATTTTCGGTTTTATATTTTACGCCGCGTCGGCCAATAGCTTCATTAATCGCAATCGTTTTCAGCAATGTCCCAATAGCGGTGCCATCACGTGTCGCCGCATTATAAAGATAGTTTGCCGCTTTAATGCCGCCGGCGCCCGGCATTGGTGTGATACTGATTTCGGGATTTCCTGCGATATGTTTAGTCAAGTATTTTTGCAGGACACGCGAGTGGCGGTTATAAGATCCTTTTGACACACCGGCCAAGAAAAGCTCTATCTTCTTGCCCTTGTAAAACTGTGCGGACGCATCAGCGTGGCAGCTAAACCTGCAGCCGCAACAAAAACTAATTTACTCAACATCTTCATAATTTTTCTCCCTGGTTGTTGTTAATACTCAAAATCGACTCAGATTATCATTCTAAAAGATACCCGAATTTTTCTCTGGCTAACTTTAATAAAGCCTCCGAAGGCTTGGTAGATTTATTAAAATCTTCATTCCAGTGGAATGGTCGACAAGCAAAGATAATCATCCGGGAATTTGTAATATTGCCCTTTGCCCGTTCATCGGGGTCGATGCGAGGGTCCGCAAATGAAGTCCAGCCATACTTAATAAAGTCTATATCGCTTACCGGATCACAGCGCATTAGTGCCGCCCAAATCAACTCTTCCAAATCGGCGACATCAACATCATCATCAGTCACTATCACCCATTTTCCGGCATAGGCACCCGACTGACACTGCGATGCAATCTGAGCTGCTTGCGTTGAATGACCCGGATAGCGTTGTGTAATCGAAATCCCAGTAAGCATATGTGATCCACCGACCTCATGGCACCAGAGCGCCGTAACATCAGTCACCCCTGCAGCATTTACCGCTCGCCGTAACAAGGCGGAACGTGTTATAGATCGGAAACGGGAATACTCATCGTGCAAGCTTTGTTGTGGAAACCCAAGAATAATAGGATTGTTGCGGTGATAGACGGACACAATATCACATTTCGGTCGCCGACGCCCGCTTTCGGTATAACTACCGCACCAGTCACCAAAGGGGCCCTCCGGCACCTCGACCTCCGGATCAACGTATCCTTCAAGGACGATTTCAGCATTTGCTGGAAATGGTAACCCTGTCACCCTACCCTTAACTAACTCAACTGGTTTCCCCCTAAAGCCACCAAGCACATCATATTCGCTGATGCCTGACGGTACCTCGTAACCACCCATAATGAACGCCATAGGGTCGCCACCAATTACCATCACGACTGGTGTCTTCTCGCCTTTTGCCGCGTTTTTCTCAAAATGGATACGTCCGTGTTTGCCAAGGCCGGTGTTAAACGCAACCGTTTTCGAATCCTTAGCCATTATCCGGTAACAACCGAGATTGAGCCAGCCATTGTCGGGATCAACGGTGACGTTGTAACTGCCAGTGCCGATATATCGTCCGCCGTCACCCTCGTGCCAGATAGGTGCTGGAAACTGATCGATATTGACCGCATCACCCGTCTGAATATTTTCAAAAATTGGTCCGTCTTCAACGTAGATCGGCGGGATTAACGCGGTTGGGTCATGCGAGTAGACCTCGGCCCAAGCGTCCGACAGCTCAACCTTTGATAGGTTAGTAGGAAACCCGAGTGTCATATTTTTACGTTTACCACCGAAAAAATTAGCCAACACTCGAAATCCTGGTTTCACTCCCGGGATTTCATCAAATAATAAAACCGGCGCGTCTTCATCGTACTTTACGACGGTGCAAGCTAACCCAATATCTCGTTCCCAGCTCGCTCCCTTTACATCACGAAGCTCTCCCAGACGGTCAGCCTCAGCAATCCACTCACGTAGATCTTGATAGACCAGCGTATGGCGCAAGTTATGCTCGGGATCGTTATTTTCGATTTGGGCCTCAGCCATATTCTTTAATTACCCTAAGCGAGATGACCAAATTTTTTACGGGCAGCCTCCAATACTTCAGGCTTAGGTTTTGTTGATTTTGGAAACCGGTCAGCCCAGTGAAATGGTTTTGTTGCATCAATGATCAGACGAGAGTTGGTAACGTTTCCCTTGGCCTTATCATCAGGGTGCAGCCGAGGATCCGCGTTTGAGGTCCAGGCATTTCTAATAATATCCATTTCCGTTGCCGGGTCGCAGCACATAAGTGCCGCCCAGATTAACTCTTCCAAATCGGTAACATTAATATCTTCATCAGTAACAATCACCCATTTGCCAGCGTAAGCACCCGCATGGCACTGGCTAGCAATATGCCCAGCCTGCGTCGCATGGCCGGGATAGCGAGCCTTGATTGATACGCCCGTCAACATCCGTGACCCGCCGACTTCATGACACCAAACTTGCTGAATATCCGGCACGCCAGCGGCTTCAATATTACGTTTCATGAGAGCTGAACGGGTTATCGCCCGAAACCGCGAAAATTCATCCGGTAGATGCTGTGGCGGAAAGCCCAAAATGATAGGATCATTGCGATAATAGATCGCAGCAACGTCGCATTTAGGACGAACTCTTCCCGGTTCAGTATAGCTGCCACACCAATCACCAAATGGTCCCTCCGGGACAACTTCTTCTGGGTCGACCCACCCTTCAATAACGATTTCAGCATCAGCAGGAAATGGAAGTCCTGTCTCCTTGCCGCGAACCAACTCAACGGGTTTGCCGCGCAGTCCTCCCATCACATCAAATTCGCTTACACCAGACGGCACCTCATACCCGCCTAGCAAGAAGGCCAACGGTTCGCCACCAACCACCATCACGACTGGCATTTTTTCACCTTTGGCGACATGCTTTTCATGATGAATTCTACCGTGCTTGCCAGGGGCAGAATTATAGGCGACCGTCTTGTCATCAATTACCATTACTCGGTAGCAACCAAGATTATACCAGCCTGTTTCAGGGTCTTGTGTTACATTGTAAGTCCCAGTGCCAATATAACGTCCTCCATCTTCCTCGTGCCACATGGGTGATGGAAAGGCCAGTACGTCTATGTCGTCGCCCGTCATAATATTTTCGAAAATCGGTCCATTATCGACGTAAACTGGCGGGATAAGATCTCCCTGCTCATGGGAATAAACCCCGGCCCAAGCTTCTGACAGTTCAACCTTATCGAGATGCGCGGGGAAGCCAAGCGTGTTTTTTTTGCGCTTTCCCCCATAGTAAATGCATAGAACCCGGAAGCTCTTAGCGCAGCCTGGAACCTCATCAAACAGCAAAGCCGGCGAGCCATCGCGATACTTAGCCACTGTCGCCGCCATCCCGATGTCTTCTTCCCAGCTTGCGCCAGTAATCGTCTCTAGCTCACCAAGTTTTTCTGCTTCGGCTAGCCAGTCACGAAGGTCCTGATATGCAAATTTATGTTCGTTACTCGTTCGAACTGCTTCAGCTGGCGCACTCTCTGCCATAATACTCCTCCCTTAAAGGATCTTTTTTGTTGATCTTTTTTGTTTAAACTTTGGTACTCTCAAACCGCAATATCTTCACTGTCTGCATCTTATCTTTAAGCTCTTTGACCTAGTTCTATTTTATAACCGTCTGGATCACGGATAAATGCGATAACCGGGCCGTTTGGACCGGAATGCTTTAAGGGTCCTGGCGGACGCGGGACATCCATTCCAAATGCTTCAACCTTTATACAGCCCTCATAGATATCAGGATAGCCAATCGCGACATGACCAAAGCCGGACCCTAATTCATAGCCATCGTCCTCGCCCCAGATGTAGGTAAGTTCAATCGCCGGATCACAATTTTCATCGCCAAAACCCATGAAAACTACGGTATATTTGCCGCCTTCGTTTTCATTGCGGCGAAATTCTTGCATACCGAGCACTTCAGCATAAAATTTTACCGAACGATCTAGGTCTTTTACCCGAAGCATGGTGTGCCGAATACGGGGTTTTGTAGAGGGAAGTCTGTCGTCAGCCATTTTTAGGATCTCCTAGTTCAAGATTTCAATAGGGTTTATCGCCGCGCACGATGGTACGATGCATATGTCGAATCTGTCCTTCAGGAACTCCGCCACAGGCAAGATGGATCAGACAACGATTATCCCAGATAGTAAGATCACGCAGATCCCATTTATGGCGATAAATGAAGTCGCGCCGCTTCTGATGCGCAATTAATTCATCAAGAATTTTCTGCCCTTCATTTTCCTCCAGCTCTTCGATCCCGATAGTGAAACGTTCAGAGATATAGAGGGCTTTGCGACCCGTTTCAGGGTGAGTACGAACAACGGGATGAATAGCGTCCGGGGGCGCAATATCTACGTAGCGCTCTTTCCCTTTTCCTTTATAAACATCAGGTACTTCAACTCTCGAATTACGAAATCGGTTGAAGGTATGCCGGGCATTTAGACCGCCTATTTTTTGCTTCATCCCATTCGACAAACCTTCATAAGCGAGATACATATTTGACCATTCTGTATCACCACCAGTTTCTGGAATTTCCATCGCATAAAGCATCGTGCAAAGTGTAGGGATGTCCGTATAGGACAAATCAGAATGCCAGGCTTCCCCCGCCGAAGGCGAGCCAACATATTTGCCGTTTACCTTTTTGTTGGAGAGGATCTGTATTGCCTCGTGTCCAGAGTATTTATTATCTTTTTGAATATGAACGTCTAACGCACCAAATCTCCCGGCGAAGTTGATTTGTTTTTCCGGCGGCAAGTCTTGATCACGAAATACTAAAACATGGTGTTTAAGAAAAGCGTCGTGAACCTTATCAAACGCCGCCCCATCTAAATCACCGACATCCACACCAACAATCTCAGCTCCTAACACATCTGAAAGTGGGTTAATCTGCATACTTAAACCTCTTTAGAATGGTATATCACCGGAAATGGTTGTCCGGTGCATGTGACGAATTTGATCTTCTGGGATACCTCGTCAGGCTAGGTGCAGCGTGCAGCGGTTGTCCCACATAATTAGGTCGCCAACCTCCCACACATGTCGATACACAAACTTTCGCTGAGTTGCATGCTCGATCAATTCATCGAGCAAATCTTGTGCCTCATCCTCTGAGCCATCTAAAATACCGAGTGTAAAACGGGGCGATATATAAAGGGCCTTGCGGCCAGTCTCGGGGTGCGTTCGTGCAACGGGATGAAATACATCGGGCGGACTGAGCTTTTCGTACCGTTCCCTGCCGCCATTTTGGCGCTGTTTCGGAACACCAATCCGCTTGTTTTTAAAACGATTAAAACTGTGACGGGCCTTTAGTCCATCGATCCTTTTCTTGGTATTCGTCGGCAGAGTATCATATGCGTCATACATATTCAGCCATTCGGTATCACCACCTATTTCTGAAACCTCAAGCGCATAAAGCAATGACCCAAGGCTAGGTTCGGACATATAGGAGAGATCTGAGTGCCAAGCGTCGCCAGCATTTTCTACACCAACATACTCGCCATTTTTTTTCATATTTGAGACCAGCAGAATTTCCTCGTGATCTTTATGCAGGCTATCTTTAGAAATATGGACTTCCAGCGGCCCAAAATTTTTACTGAAGGAGATATGCTGCTCGATGGAGATATCCTGATCACGAAACAAGAGAACCTGATGTTCTTGGAATGAATTTCTAATTTTTGTAGCAGTTCCAGCGTCGATATTGCCTAGGTCAACTCCAGAAATTTTTGCCCCCAGCGCGTCCGAAAGACGTGTGACTTCCATTGTCACCTCCTTGAAAAGCCCCTGTTTTATGTCTGTTTAGCATTTTTTAATAAGTTTACGCCCCGTCTGGAAGGTCGTCAAATAGACATAGACTTCTTGAGTTACTGCCCTCGATAGCGTTCAATCAAGGTTGTGAGCAGCGGTTCCGGCACCTCAACATACGAGTCCCTTAAGAGGGCCACCAGATCGTATAAGAAGGGCCCACGCAGGGCGTCTTGAAAATCGATCACCACCAACCCGCGGGACGAGGCCATCAAATTTCGGCTTTGGTAATCACGGTGCACAAAGCCTTGGGGTATGGCGGCCACCTCTTCAGCCAAGCGTTGCAAAATGGGGTCAAGG
>CAYZDH010000052.1:6077-14703 GCA_964477025.1 uncultured Rhodospirillaceae bacterium
ATAGACTACTTGATTTACTGCCCTCGAAAGCGTTCTATCATAAAAATTAAAAATTGCAGGTGCAGGCATGACTGATTTCAAAATTAAGCCGATTTGTGATGCTATCGGGGCGGAGATACTAGGCGTAGACTTGCGTAAACCGCTAACTTCCCATATGGCTAAATCAATTGAGCAAGCGTGGTACGAACACATCATTGTCCTTATCCGTGATCAAGACCTCACATTAGGCCAACAGCAGGCCTTCGCAGCTAATTTTGGCAAGGGTGCTGAGCGCCACCAATCCTCAGCGACCAAGCACGAGCAGCAAACCAGTAACACTATTATGTTAATTACTTACGTAAGGGAATATGGGAAACCGATCGGTACACTCCCAGATGGCGAGATGATGTTTCATTCGGATACGCCCTATTACGAAAGCCCGCTCAAAGCGACACTCCTTTATGCTGTGGAAATCCCGTCGCATGGCGGAAACACTATGTTTTCAAATAGTTATAAAGCGGCTGAAACTTTGCCCGAGGATATCAAGCACCGGATAAATACAAAAAAAGCGCTGCACATTTACGATTATGGCAATCAACACAAGACGGCTGATAGCTATGACAAAGGCATCCACCCACATTTTGCACACCCGATATTTCGTAAGCACCCAGAAACCGGTCGGTCCGCCCTATTTGTTAGCGAGTTAATGACTGAAGAAATTCTCGACGTCAGTCCTGATGAGAGCCGCGAATTACTGGATTTTTTATTTACTCACCAAAGAAAACCAGAATTTGTTTATGAGCACTAATGGCGCCCTGGCGATGTGCTGATGTGGGACAATCGCTGCAGCGTCCATGCCCGTACAGACTTTCCAAGCGACGAACGGCGAATGCTGAGAAGGATAACGCTTGAAGACGATCACCCCGTTCTCGCTGGAGAACCACCATTTTCCGAAGCGACAGCTTTATAAACCGTGACGGATACAAACGATCAGTTAAAACCTGAGCATTTTTTGCGAACCGATGAGGCCGATGATAAATTCTTTTATGATCAACCACGTTTAGTAACTCATATCGACGACCCTGCTTGTGACGCGCTAAATAACTATTTTCGGAAGCACCTACCTCCGGCTGGAGATTTATTGGATTTAATGTCGAGTTGCGTTTCTCATTTACCTTGGGACCTTGAGTATAAAAGTGTCACAGGGGTAGGCATGAACCAAGTTGAACTGGATGATAATAAACAGCTTACAAAACGGCTAGTTCACGATCTAAATAAAAACCCTAATTTACCGATTCCTGATCATTCATTCGACGCCTGCATATATACGCTCTCGGTGCATTATTTTACCCATCCGATCGATGAGTTCCGCGAAATTGCACGAGTTTTGCGGCCCGGCTGCCGTTGCATTATTTCATTTTCTAACCGATGTTTTCCAACCAAGGCTATCGCACTTTGGCAGCAAATGAATGACATCGACCACGCAAAGCTGGTGGGCTATTACTTTAATGAGGCACATGCCTTTGAGACACCAGGTTTTGAAAATATTTCGCCAGCCCCAGGAAATTCCGATCCACTCTTTATTGTCACCGCAGTGACAAAACAAAAATAAGAAGTTTTATCGGCGTGACGGTCAAAGCACCCAATCTTTTGAAGACACGTAGATTCTTGCCACTCTTCATAACCCAATTCCTCGGGGCGATGAATGACAATATAATTAAACAAGCCCTAATCGTGATGATCATCTTTAGTTTACTAGATTCCTCGGATATGGACCCAGGAATTTTAGTTACTATAGCTGCCGGTATTTTTATTTTACCGTTTTTCCTATTTTCTGCGACCGCCGGACAAATAGCTGACAAATTCGAGAAGTCAGCTAGCATCCAACGTATCAAGTTTGTAGAAATACTTATCATGGCTACAGCCTGTTACGGGTTTTACCTATCAAACACCTGGTTCTTAATTCTTGTACTATTTTTGATGGGAACCCAATCCTCGTTCTTTGGTCCCTTAAAGTATGGAATTTTACCAAACCATCTTAAAGAGAGAGAACTCATCGGAGGAAACGCCCTGATTGAAACCGGCACGTTTCTTGCAATTTTAATTGGTACGATAATTGGTAGCCTTCTAATTGTTATTGAGAATGGCACTGCAATTATTTCCACAATTTTGTTCTTAATCGCACTGGTGGGTTGGGCAGTAAGCCGGTCTATTCCCACAGCGGCGGCGGCTGATCCCAACTTAAAAATTAATTACAATATTTTACAAGAAATTGGACGCATGATGGGGCGTGCCCGACAAACTCGAACTGTGTTTCTTTCTATTATAGGAATTTCTTGGTTCTGGCTGGTCGGTGCGACGTTTCTTTCCCAATTTCCCAATTACAGCAAAACGTTACTCGGTGGTAATGCCAGCGTTGTTACTCTGTTTATGTTTACATTCTCATTGGGAATTGGGATTGGTTCCTACGGCTGCACCAAACTTCTCAAAGGTGTCATCTCTGCTAAATATGTACCCCTAAGTGCTTTTGCCTTAACTGTTTTTATCATCGACCTATATTTTGCATCTGTCGATCTAAGCGCACCCGGTGGCGCCCTAATCACTGCCAGTGATTTTTTGAATACCCCAACAAACTTGCGTATTCTTTTTGATCTTGCCGCAATCTCTATATGTGGCGGACTTTATACGGTGCCTCTTTACGCTATTTTACAAAATGATAGCGATCCTAGAAAGAGATCCCGTATCATTGCGGCAAACAACCTTATGAATGCCCTATTTATGGTGGTTGGTGCCATCGTCGCCACAGGTATGCTGGCGTTAGATTGGACCATTCCAGAAGTCTTTTTATCGCTGGCCATCGCCAATTGTTTTGTCGGACTTTACATCACCAGGCTACTGCCCTCACGATCATGATCTAACACTTATCGTTGCGCGTCAGGATACGACTGCAGCAACCCTGCTACTATTCCATTTTTACTAGACTAACTAACGGACACCCGCCTCTTCCAAACGGGGTAACACCTCGTCCCGGAAGAAAGGAAAATGCTCAAGATAATTTGCCATGCCCATTGCAAACGCATCTATACCTGCGGCGTTTAATTTGACAAGTAACGAGGCCACATCATCCGGGTCGCCAACAATGGGATAAGCGCCATTACCGCCGCCGGCGCGTTGCTTTAAATTGCGCAACATTTCTTCCGGCAACTC
This sequence comes from uncultured Rhodospirillaceae bacterium, assembly GCA_964477025.1. Classification (GTDB taxonomy): domain Bacteria; phylum Pseudomonadota; class Alphaproteobacteria; order MPNO01; family UBA2964; genus UBA2964. Next base: position 9,264 of record CAYZDH010000052.1, read on the forward strand.
GTCAAACCGGCCGCGCGCGCTTCGCCCTTTAATCAAATTATCGACTGCGCCATGATCCGCCATCTCCAGTGCGTAATAATCATGATATTCTTCTGCCTCTTTGCGAGTTGGCCGACAGACAATGTAGCAATTGGTAAAGATACCGATCTCGCGGCCATATGACCTTGCTTGTTCCTTGAGTGGGGCAATATCGTCGCTAATTTCCTCTGGCGATGTGCGGATGCCGGTAAACATCATGTCAGAATTGCGGGCGGCAAATTCCCTTCCACGATCCGAGTTCCCCGCCGACACTACTAATGGCCGATCACCAGAAACAGGCTTCGGTTTCATGAGTGCGCCCTTAACGGTGTAATGCTCGCCGACATAATCAAAGGGCTCCTCGGACACCCAAGCCTTACCAACGATATCGACCCACTCCTGTCCCTGCTCATAACGTTCCTCGTGAGCATTTAGTTCAACCCCTGCCATATTAAATTCGTTGAGGTTCCAGCCACAGACAATGTTAAGCCCAAATCGGCCATTACCAATTTGATCCGCCGTAACCATCTGTTTAGCCGCTACGATTGGATTAAATAGAGGAACATGTACGGTACCAAAGGCCATAATGTTTTTGGTCGCCGCGAGAATTCCCGCCGCCCATGTCAGAGTTTCTAAGCTGCCGCCATTATGATCGGTCTGACCGCCATAGCCCTTCCAGCGACCCAGAGGCAGTAAAAAGTCGAGACCGGCATCATCAGCGATTTGCGCAATTTCCAAATTCTGTGCCCAAGTACCTTCCCAACGTTCTTCCACCAGTGTTGCCGAGAGACCCCCAGAACAGTTGAGGCCAAACAGACCAAGTTTGAGTTTATGTTGATCAAAACTACGCATGGTAGGGCTTTTCAAATAACTTAGATAAGTTTGCAGGCTTCAGCGAAATCAAGTCGAGGGTCGCGCGGGGGTACCTGGCTATCATCGCCAAATCCAAGGTTGCAGACAAAGTTTGAACGCCAAGTCGTATCAGCAAAGAACTCAGCATCCACCGCAACATTATCAAACCCTGACATAGGACCTACACCTAGGCCAACTGCGCGTGCCGCTAGCATAAAATAGGCCCCCTGTAATGCTGCGTTTCGAAAGGCGGTCTCTTCAATCAGCCCGTCTTGCCCCATGAACCATTTCTCGGCCCCCGGGATACGATATAGCTTTGGCAGATTATCATAGAAGGCCAGATCGTGAGCGACGATCGCTACGGCAGGTGCCACTGACGATTTTTCGCGGTTAGTCGAGGATAACATCGGGACAAGCCGGTCCTTTGCCTTTCGCGATGTTACAAACAGAATCCGCATCGGCTGGCAATTGGCACTGGTCGGTGCCATTTTTGCTAAATCATAAGCCTCCTGCAGTAAACCTTCTGACACTGGCTTATCAAGAAACGCATCATAAGTCCGCCCCTCGCGAAAAATTCTATTTAGCATATCGCCATCGGCGGTCATTTCTTCTCTCCCTGAAATTCAAACGTTACGAACAGTTTAGAACGATGACAGGCCTGCCGCCACTGCACCGTTCTTCAAATTTTTTACCCGCCATTTTCTGGTTGGCGATCCTCAATCAGAGAAGTCCCGTTTCTCGAGTTCAATTGGATCACCATGTGGTGTACGGTCTGCGGCATGACGCCAGGCAGTTTGATAACGGTCTAGGGTCGCCGTATTTGCTATCCCCTTTTCAGTCACCAAACATTCAAGCGCATTGAGCCAGTGGTGGTAATAAGTATCACCCTTGTCTAGGTCGCCAGTCTCTTGCGCGCGTTTGATTTCCGCCGCCAGAACCTCAGCCCATTCCGGCCAGGTGAAAAAACCCTGCTGATAAAGCCGCAACGTCATGGCGAAGGCCTGCGCCTCCCATGGGTCGCGGAACACGGGCCCGTCGTCGTCACGTGGAATTTCTGGCAACGCATCGAGCGCTTTAGCTGCGCCGTCAGGCCCACTCATGCCCTTACCAGGGTCATAAAGCTTCAATGTAGGGTTCGAAGGCCTCTATAGAAACCTTTAGGCCAGGCTCTGCGTCAGGTCCCCACAACACCTGGCCTTCGAATACGACTGTATAAAGCCATTGTGGATCATCGCCTTTCCCATTCGCGACTGAATCAGGGAAAACGTGACATCCGCGTACAGCCTCTACCTCGCCAATTTTATCGCGGGCGTAGCGGGGCAGCCTCGTATGGCCCCGCGGATTGATATTGAGGGTTCGTACCCGATCACCTGGTTTGAAAACAGCCTGTCCCTCCGGAGCACGGTCAAAATTAGAGCGGGTCAGTCCGGCAGCATCCTCAGCCTTGAAGATACGGTTGGGCCGGTCATTGGATTCAATTGCTTTACCGGATGCCAGTTCTTCTTTCGTGACTAGTCCATGCTGCAAAGCCCGCGCTTCTAGCCCCAAAAGCCAGCGTTGGTAATAGCTGGCACTGGCATAGACCGCAGGGTGTAATGCTTCCTGTGCCGCACGCCCTTCATCTATCGTCCAGAGACGTAGCGGACCCATCGCCCGGTTCATGGCATAAACCCGACTTTCCCAATTAGTGTGAAAGACTGGTTCGTTTGGTTCCTCTTCCACCCGGCCGAAGCCATGCATGCCGCCCATGTCGTGGATCGTGTTGGACATTAGCTGCCCTCCGTCTTCTCATCGGGACGTTGAGCAAGACCGGTGCCAATCATTGAGTTACGGGTGACCAATGCCGCGAGCTGTTCTTCGCTCCAGCCTTCGGTCCCTTCAGGTCGTATTGGCAGGACGATATAACGCGTCTCAGCTGTCGAATCCCAAACCCGAACTTCGGTTTCATCTGGTAGGGTGACGCCAAATTCAGCCAGCACCGCGCGCGGCTCCAGCACCGCACGCGAACGATAAGGCGCAGATTTATACCAGGTCGGCGGCAGCCCCAGCACTTCCCATGGATAGCAGGAACATAGAGTGCAGACGATCATGTTGTGCCTCTCGGGCGTATTCTCCACCGCTATCAGATGGCTGCCGACGGCGCTGACATTACCCATCGTATTAACCGCAATGGATGCGTCTTCTAGCAACTTCGAGCGAAAGTCTGGATCAGCCCATGCGCGGGCGATAACACGCTGGCCGTTCTGCGGCCCGATCCGGGTCTCATAAGCTTCAACGATGGCGTCGAGCGCGGCAGAATCTACATAGCCCTTCTCCGCCAGCACCGTCTCCAAAGATCTAACCCGTAGCTGCGTATCGGATAGTTCAGACATCTCACCATGTTCATGGGAATGGTTATGCGAATTTTCAGTTAGATGGTCTTGCCCGCGTTCTTCATCGATGCTCATGGCGGTATTTCCTCTACTGCGGTTTCAAGACAATGCTCGCACAGGCAGTTAGGGACATTCAAGTGGGTAAGCACATCTCATCACCGGATAGCTAGTGCGGCCGATCCCCCAACACCATGGTACGGTGCATGTGGCGGATGCCAGGTGACTTGATGTTGCCGCGCCCGATATGGATCAGGCAGGGGTTGTCCCACATTAAAAGGTCACCCCGACGCCATCTATGGCGATAGCGGAACTCTGGTCGAATTTGATGTTCAAACAATTCATCCAGTAAGGACTGCGCCTCGTCATCATCGATACCCTCAATCCCGACAACAAAACGCGGGGAAATATAAAGCGACTTTCGGCCAGTCTCTGGATGATGGCGAACCATTGGATGCACGGCGTCCGGAACGGGAACGCCATAAACTTCATCAGCCTTATCAACGAATTGGGTATCAACCTTGGTGCGCCTATTACGCCGCCGGTCAAAGACATGAGTGCAACGCAACTCAGCGATACGCTCCTTCTTTTCATCAGACAGCGTGTCATAGGCGGTATAGATGTTGGACCATTCGGTATCGCCGCCTTCCTCCGCAACTTCTAGAGCAAATAAAAATGTCGCGCGACATGGAATTTTACCAAAAGAAAGGTCGGTATGCCAAAAATCACCGGCGCTGATAACTCCAACAGGTTCGTCATCAATTAAACGATTAGAAAGGATCGTCACCTCAGGATACCCGGGTAATGTAAACGGTCTATCAGGCCGAGTTTCGATCGGACCAAACCGTTTGCTAAATGCAATTTGCGTTTCAGCGTCCAATTGTTGTTCACGAAAAACTAATAGCTGATGATCAAGAAATGCTCGGTGAATTTCCGCGAATTGGTCTTGATTAATTTTCCCGATATCAACACCTGTAACCGAGGCACCCAAGGCATCCGACAGAGGACTGATCTCCATGACTAACCTCCTAGAACGGACACCCGTATATCAGCGACCTGTGGCGCATTGTGGAACAGCCATGGATTTAAGTTTGACGTCTACCTACCCCCAACGTCAATAGCCCTATTCCTTTGATCGCAAACTCATAGGCGTATCCTAAAACATAAAGTTTTTTTAATATTTAAAAGATAGATGAATTTAATATTTTTAACTCAATGCATTGCCGAACCGCCGTCGACAACCAAGCTTTGACCAGTAATAAAATCACTGTCAGAGGACGCCAAAAATAAACATGCGCCAACGAGGTCTTCTGGCGTTTCAATTCGTTTTAGTGCGCGCGTCTTCATCGTGCCTTCCATAGAAGCGCCTAACGCCGTGTCACGTTTTAAAACATTTTCGCTTGCGGTTGCTCCAGGCGCGATAGCATTAACGCAAATGTTGTCACCACCAATTTCACGCGCTAGCGAACGAGTGATCCCCACCACTGCGGCTTTCGACGCATCGTAATGCAAAAAGTGTGTCGAACCCTTAAAGGCACGACCGGAAGAAATATTAATAATCTTGCCGTAATTGTTTTTTCGCATCTCGGACACAGCTTCTTTACACATAATCCAGACGCCCTTGATATTTACGGAACTAACGCGGTCCCAGTCATCGACGGTTATTTCATCAAATTTCGCACGATCAACCATTGTAAATATCGCCGCATTATTGACTAAGATATCCAGACGTCCGAATGCATCGACAGTCTTTTTTACAGCAGCTCGCGCTGAGGCTTCGTCAGAAACATCACAAGGTGCGTCAATCGCATCGCCGCCTGCCTGTTTAATGATATCAACAACTGTTTGGCCGGAATCGAGATCAGAAATTGCAACTTTAGCGCCTTCAGCAGCAAGTCCCTTAGCAAATTCTGCCCCTATTCCTTGGGCGGCACCCGTAACGAGTGCGACGCGTCCTTCAAGCCGTCCCATGTCAGATCTCCCCTATCTTTTTTGTCACCAGCACCCGGTGTTCCCTCACCTAGTGTACGCACCTCAGTATTCATCTTCAAATCACCGCGGCGCTTTTGTGCAATGATTTCACCAGTCTGCCAGTAATCACCCTTTACGGCACGCTGCGCCATAGTTTCCAAATCTTCATTCCACTCACCCATATCATAACCATACCAAGGGCGTTGTGGTTTTAGTTTAGGCAATCCGAG
>CAYZDH010000053.1:0-14568 GCA_964477025.1 uncultured Rhodospirillaceae bacterium
TACCGCAAAAGGCGTGTCCAGTGGTTCTCCTACTAAAACGATCATTCGTTCCATTGACCGAGCATTAGACGCTGTCGTTTCCGGAGATGCCAGCGCGATGGTCACTAATCCTATTAATAAATCAACACTTTATGATGCCGGATTCCCCTTTCCTGGTCATACAGAGTACCTGGCCGATCAGACAAAAACACAAAAACCAGCCGTAATGATGCTAGCACCAGCTAACTAACGCGTCGTCCCAGCAACAAATCATCTGACCTTAAGAGATGCAAAAGATGCTAAAACAATAGATAAAATTGTCCTGTGCACTACTACAACTGCTAGGGCCTTAAAACAGGACTTTGGTATCGATCGGCCACGTATCGCCGTTGCCGGTCTAAATCCACATGCAGGCGAAGAGGGATTCTTAGGGCGAGAGGAAATTGAAATTATAACCCCAGCGATTAATCAACTCCGGGCAGCCGGATTAAATGTTTCAGGGCCATTTTCATCTGATACGCTGTTTCACGAAACAGCCAGAGAGAAATATGACGCTGTAATTTGTATGTATCATGACCAAGCATTGATACCTTCCAAAACAATCGATTTTTATAACGGTGTTAATGTAACTCTAGGGTTACCGATCGTAAGAACTTCTCCTGATCATGGTACAGCTTTAGACATTGCTGGTACTAATACAGCTAACCCGAGCAGCTTCATCGCAGCCATAAAAGTTGCTGGGCAGATAGCGGCCACAAGACAGGACACGGCAAATGCCCGCGACAGCACCTGAATTGAAGGTTAAAACAAAACTACCTCACCTGCGGGATATTATCGCCCAATATAATCTGGAAGCCCGCCGATCGCTCGGCCAACATTTTCTTCTCGATTTAAACTTGACCCGGCGCATCGTTAGGGCCGCCGGGGATTTGAATAATCAATCGATCATTGAAATTGGTCCCGGGCCAGGTGGATTAACGCGCGCTCTTCTTGAAACTTCAGCAAAACAGGTGATCGCTGTGGAACGAGACGAGAGATGCATAAAAGGTTTAAAAACTCTTGCTAATACTTTTCCAGAACGACTAAAAATCATTGAAGAGGATGCACTAAATTTCGACCTCAAGGGCTTGGCTTCCAAAGATAAAATTACGGTTGTTGCCAACCTTCCTTACAATATTTCCATTCCCCTTCTTATCAGCTGGCTTCGGCAACTCTCTGTTATAAATTCCATGACACTTATGTTTCAAAAAGAGGTGGCGGAAAGGCTCTCAGCGAGACCTGGGACAAAAGGGTATGGGCGTACTAGTGTTATAGCGCAATGGCTTTGCGAAGTGGAAACGGTATTCTGCATCCCTGCACGCGCTTTCGTTCCACCCCCGAAGGTTGTTTCAGCTGTGGTTAATTTCACACCAAGAGTTCAGCCGCTTTCGCCAGCATCTTTTAAAAATTTAGAAAAAGTAACAGCGGCCGCATTTGGCCAAAGACGCAAAATGTTACGGAGTGCTTTAAAGACACTATACCCCTATCCAATAGATCTTTTAAAACGCGCGAATGTCAACCCAGAAGCACGCGCGGAGGCGTTAACAGTTGAGGAATTTTGTAAGATTTCTGAATGTTATCGCGAGTTGGCAAAAACTCAAACGAGTTAGTAGCCCTCTTGGAGTCTTTTAACTAATTCCGAAAGGCCAAGCTGTCGCTGACGCCGCAAACGCTCGGCAGCTAATATTGCTTGGACCTGCGAAACACACGTTTCAACATCTTCATTAATTACAATAAAATCATATTCAGCCCAATGACTCATCTCATCCGACGCCTTTTCCATCCTCGACGCCACGACATCAGCTGTGTCCTGGGCTCTCCTGTGCAGCCGACGAGTTAATTCGTCTGTTGATGGTGGCAGAATAAAAACTCTGACCAGATCTTCACCTGCCACCTCCCCTAATTGCTGTGCCCCCTGCCAATCAATATCAAAAACAACATCAGAACCACTGGCAAGCGCTTCCTCCACGGCAGAACGGGGGGTTCCATAGTAATTTCCGAAAACCTTTGCATGTTCAAGGAATTCCTGGCGATTAACCATAAGATTAAATTCTGTTGGATCAACAAAATGGTAGTCACGGTTATCTTTTTCGCCTGGCCTTATTGGACGCGTGGTGGTTGAAATTGACATTGACAAACAATTATCGCGCTCGAGAAGCAAACGGGAGATCGTCGTCTTTCCGGCACCCGATGGTGAAGAAAGAACTAGCATCAAACCTCGTCGTGCTATTCGATCAGATGTCATTTCCCCTTACCTTTATTCAATATTTTGAATTTGTTCACGTAGTCGTTCTATCGCCGCTTTTAGTTCTAAACCTACACGAGTTAGTTTCAGGGCTGACGATTTAGAGCAAACCGTATTAGCTTCCCGATTAAATTCTTGACATAGAAAATCTAGTTTACGGCCAACAGGGGAGCCTCCTTCTATTAATTCCCGCCCTCCTTCAACATGCGCAGATAAACGGTCTAATTCTTCTCGAATATCGCTTTTGACAGCAAGGATCGCAGCCTCCTGAGCCAACCTATCTTCAGTCAAAGCGGGTAATTCATTTGCCAAGGAATTGATCTGTTCACGCATGCGCTTAACAATCACAGCCGGTTGTGCCTCGTCTAAGGAAGAGGCTTCTGTAATATAAGAATCAATTTCATTTAGATGTCGACCGACACTTACAGCAAGACGCTCGCCTTCGGCATATCTATTCTGAACGAGTTCGTCCAATGCCTTTGCAAACGCATCCAGGACGGCTTTTTCTAAAATTTTCTGCTGCTGATCATTTTCCTCTTCATCCCTAACTTCTAAAACACCACGTATAGTCAATAAACCATCGACACTGGGCGGCGAAAAGTTATGTGATTCAGATAAATTTTTTGAAAGATCCAGTATTTGATTTAAGACTTCCGAATTGATTAAAACTTCTTGTCGACTGGGAGGTTTTTGTAGGGTCAAGCTAACAGAAATGTTACCGCGGGTTAAACGTTCCGCGATAATTTTCCTCAGTCCAGTCTCAATATGATCCATGCCGTTAGGAAGGCGCAGTCTTACGTCCAAGGAACGAGAGTTCACACTCCGAAGCTCCCAAACCCAGTTGTAGCCGTCTTCTGCACCATCAATACGGGCGAACCCCGTCATACTGGATACGTTCACAAAAACCCCGTAACGTGCAATAAAAGTTTTATCGCACTATAAGGATGCAATCTCCTCTCAACAAGGCCAGCAATCAGTAAATCTATGAAAGCAAAGAAATCTATTCTTATTACCGGGGGATCCAATGGTATTGGGGCTGCTCTCGCCGAAGAATATGCTAGTAACGGAAATTTTCTTGCAATTTCTGGTAGAAACGCTGAGCGACTTAATGCGATAGCGGAACGGTGCCGAAATAAAGGAGCGGTTGTTGAAACTGCGGTCCTTGACGTAATGGATATAACTGGAATGGCTAGGTGGATATCCAACGTCAATTCGCGTGTCTGTCTAGATCTCGTTATTGCTAATGCTGGTATCGCAGGTGGGTTTGATGGCGTCGGGAAAGGAACAGCCGCTACTCAAAAAATTTTCCAAACTAATATTAATGGTGTACTAAATACAGTACTTCCGATCCTAGAAGTAATGGAAGAACAAGGTCATGGGCAAATTGCGATAATGAGTTCCCTAGCCGCGTTTAGAGGGTTTCCAAGCACACCGGCTTATTCGGCTACTAAAGCAGCCGTAAAGGTTTGGGGCGAAGGTCTTAGAGCACGTTACGCAGCTAATGGTATACAGGTGTCCGTAATCTGTCCCAGTTTTGTCCAAAGCGGAATGACCAAACATAATCCCTTTCCAATGCCACTCATTATGTCGAGCAAAAAAGCGGCTAAAATCATTCGCGCAGGCCTCGAAAGAAATACTGCGCGAATAGCATTTCCTCGCAGGATGTATTTCCTTGCTTGGTTGTTGGGGGTACTGCCGCCTTCATTCTCAGACCGGCTGATGCCCAAGGTCGTACTAAAAGAATAAAATTTGGAACGGTTTTATTAATTTCTAATATTTTTCTCGTTAGCTTTACGCTGCAGGCTACGCCACTTCGCTACATTGCGATTATGCTCTAGCAAAGTTTTAGAAAAGACGTGTCCTCCCCTTCCATCGGCAACAAAATAAAGATCTTTCGTTTTTTTGGGTACCATTGCAGCGCGAATTGCGGCCAATCCGGGATTCGATATTGGTCTGGGGGGCAATCCTTTATTTAGATATGTGTTGAATGGAGAGGCTGTTCGTAAGTCAGTTCTAGAAAGAGGTCGTTTCAGCAAAAAATCACCTAAGGTTACACCGTAAGATACAGTAGGGTCTGACTGCAAAGGCATTCCCAAGCGTAACCTATTGTGAAACACGCCGGAAACATGCTCGCGCTCGGAGGATTTTCCGGTTTCCTTCTCTATAATCGATGCAAGAATTAATGCTTCTGCCGGCGTCTTTAATTGACAATCTTTGGCACATTTTCTCCATGCCCTCTGGAGTTCTTTGGCCAACTTTTGTTGCATTCTCTTTACAACAGATAATCGCGTATCACCATACGAATAGAAATAAGTCTCCGGTAAAAATCTACCATCCCGCCACAAGTTTTCTGGTAATTTTCCGGTAAGCCCCGGCGCAGACATAACAATGTTTTTGATTTGTATAGCTAAGAGACCTTCTGGAACCGTGATGCGACGCTTTACGGTTTGGCCAGATGTCATAAGTGATGCAACGGCACCCATACTAACTTTAGCTAAAAATTTATATTCTCCAGCACGAAGTTTTCCAGAAAAACCACTGTAGCGAACGCCAATACGAAAAAAGATAGGACTATCGATAACGCCTGCATCTAAAAGGAGTGCTGCAATTTTTTTTACGCCGGCACCTTTTTCAATCAAAATAATTTTTGTTTGCTGGAGGGGTCCATCCCGCGTATACCGGTCTTGTAGGAAAAAATAAATCCCAGCTGCGAGAAAAACGGGAGAGATAAACACAATAACGAGAAAGCGGACCCATGCCCGCCGCCTCATTTTCAGGGCGCTTCCTTAAAAATTAGAGTTGCATTCGTGCCCCCAAATCCAAACGAATTGGACATGGCTATTTTCACCGGCCGCTCTTTGGCTGCATTTGGGACAAGGTCGATATCGCAGCCGTCAGACGGATTATTTAAATTCAAAGTTGGGGGCACGATATTATCGCGAATAGCCAACACTGAAAAAACAGCTTCTACTGCCCCTGCGGCACCCAGCAAATGGCCAATCGCTGATTTTGTTGAAGACATTGATAGAGAATAACTATGATCACCAAAGAGGCGCTTGACCGCACCTAACTCAATCTCGTCGCCTAAAGGCGTGGAAGTACCATGAGCATTTACGTATTCGACGTCCTCCAAATTAATACCCGCTCTCTTAATTGCCATCTTCATAGCACGCGTTGCGCCTGCCCCGTCCATAGCTGGGGCAGTAACGTGATGAGCATCTCCTGAAAGCCCATAACCAACTATTTCGGCATAAATTTTTGCACCACGTTTTTTAGCGTGCTCTAGTTCTTCTAAAACAACTACGCCAGCACCTTCACCCATAACGAAACCGTCACGGTCTTTATCCCAGGGGCGCGAAGCCTCTTTAGGTTTTTCATTAAACTTACTCGCAAGTGCCCGAGCTGCAGAAAACCCAGCAATACCAATACGACAAATGGCTGCTTCAGCGCCACCGGCGACCATTATATCAGCATCATCAAATTGAATTAATCGGGCGGCATCACCGATTGAATGCGCACCGGTCGAACAGGCCGTTGCAACCGCATGGTTAGGGCCAGTAAAACCAAAACGTATAGAAACCTGGCCAGATACAAGATTGATTAGTGTAGAAGGTATGAAGAACGGTGTAACTCGACGTGGTCCCTTTGTATATAACGCGACGGAAGCATCATAGATTCCCGGCAATCCCCCAATCCCGGAACCAATCATGACGCCGGTACGGGCGCATTCTTCGTCTCCATCAGGTTGCCAACCTGAATCTGCTATCGCCTGAGATGCAGCGGCGATTCCAAAAATGATAAATTTATCATTTTTTCGTCGGTCTTTGGTATCGATCCAACGTTCGAATTCGAAATAACCCTCGGCCTCATTACCTAACGGCACTTCAGCGCCAATCTTCACCGAAAGGTCGCGAACATCGAAGGAATCAATTTTATTAATTCCACATTCACCATTGGTCAGACGTTGCCAACTGCGCTCTGCGCCAGAGCCCAACGGGCTAACCATCCCAATGCCGGTAATTACGACACGTCTCATTCAGTTCATTCAGTCGTTAATGAAACAGCCCCGTCGAAAGCATCTATCAAACGAGGCAAACAAAAGCTTAATTTAATCGTCGGAATTTTCGCTGATAAACGAGATTGCATCTTTTACCGTCAGAATTTTTTCAGCGGCATCATCTGGAATTTCACAGTTAAATTCTTCCTCAAATGCCATAACCAACTCCACAGTATCTAGACTATCCGCACCCAAATCTTCAATAAAGCTAGCACTGTCTGTTACTTTATCCTCATCTGCGCCCAGATGCTCTACTACAATCTTTTTGACGCGCTCCGCAATATCACTCATACCAGCTTTCCTTAGTTAAATTGATGAACCATTTAGGTAAATAACAATTAGCAATTTTATGTCGAATCGGTCGCCCTCGCACAGTTAAGAATAGACCTATCCATTGTCTATACCATCGCCATACCCCCATTTACATGCATAGTCTGCCCTGTCAAGTAACCGCCTTCTTTACTGGCCAAGAATGTGACACAACCAGCAACGTCAGCGGGGTCCCCAAATCGGCCAATTGGTATTCTATTAAGCATAGTTTGTTTCTGTTCATCAGCTAGATTATCCGTCATCGCAGTCTTAATAAATCCTGGCGCCACGCAGTTTACTGTTATACCGCGCGATGCGACCTCCGCAGCTAAGGCCTTAGTCATTCCAGTCATTCCCGCCTTCGCCGCAACATAATTAACCTGACCAGGGTTCCCAATTTGTCCAACAACTGATGTTATATTAATTATTCGACCATAACGATTTTTTACCATGCCTCTTAGCGCTGCTCTAGCAAGGCGAAAGCCGGCTGTTAAGTTTACCTCGAGCACCTCCTCCCAGTCCTCGTCCTTCATGCGCATCGCAAGCCCATCTCGAGTTAAGCCAGCATTATTTACAAGGATATCGATGCCCCCCATTACATTTTTAGTGGCATCAATCAGGTCATTTATTGCTTCATTATTCGATAAATCTGCAACCTGTATGTGGGTCCGCTTACCAAGCTCCTCCGCCGTATTTTTCAAAGATTTCTCGTTACGACCAGTAAGGAAAACCGTCGCACCCTGTTTATGCAATGCCCTTACGATTTCACTACCAATTCCGCCACTAGCGCCAGTTATGAGCGCTGAACAACCATCGAGTTCGAACATCGCTTAACTCCATAATAATTAGTTCAAAGAGACAAAAGAAATTTTTCGACACCTTTAGGGTCCGAAACCGAAACCCCAGACATTTCTATATCAATTCGCTTTACCAACCCTACTAGTACTTTTCCCGTGCCAATTTCTACAAGTGTATCAACACCCTCTTTCTTCATCTGTAGAACAGACTCACGCCAGCGAACCATCCCCGTAACTTGTTGTACTAATTGGCGACAGATTGTATCGGGTTCTTGAACAGGTCTAGCCGTTACGTTAGCGATCAAGGGTACCAAAGGAGGTACGACATCAATTTTTGTCAAAGCTTCCTGCATCACATCAGCCGCAGGAGCCATCATATCGCAATGAAAAGGGGCGCTTACTGTTAGAGGGATCGCCCGTTTAATTCCGAATTCGGGAGCCAAAGCGACTGCTCGGTCTATTGCCGAAGAGCTCCCTGATATAACTACCTGATCGGCCGCGTTATCATTAGCTGGCGAACAGACTTCACCTTCTGCTGCTGCTTCAGTAAGTTTGGAAGCTGTTTCAAGATTAGCACCCAGCAGAGCAGCCATTCCTCCCTCCCCCACTGGCACAGCGTCCTGCATTGCCTTGCCTCGAGTTTTAAGCAACTGCGCGGCTTCGGGAAGGGTAAAGCTTCCAACTGCAGCCAAAGCTGAATATTCACCTAGCGAATGTCCAGCAACGAATGCTGCGTTGGCTGTAATTTCGAACCCCCCTTCACGCTCCAGCACACGCATGACAGCGAGACTAACGCTCATAAGCGCTGGCTGAGCGTTTTCGGTTAAAGTTAGAGTATCTATTGGCCCCTCAGACATCAATTTAAATAAGTTTTGCTTCAGGGATTCGTCAACCTCTTCAAAGGTTTCGCGTGCTACCGGAAATGATTCCGCGAGGTCCACCCCCATACCAACTGCTTGTGATCCCTGCCCGGGAAATACTAGCGCAATCGTCATATTAAATTCTCTCCTTAAGAAAAGGTGGAAATGATAAGGTCAGTGATAGCGGAGCGCACTAAACTGTCAAGCGAAGGAAAGGTATTTCATATGCTTGCGTACCTGCCTCAATCGTGTATATATGCGCGCCCTGAGGCGGTTAGAAACCCATTTCTGATAAGTGTTTAGGGTGTTGTTTCTAGGTGACTCTTTTATAAACAAAATATGGCCTATTTGAATACTGGCTATTCGGCATAAACGAGGAGTTTCGAACGTGCCATACTACGAGAGCGTTTACATAGCGCGACCCGATATTACGGCAGCCCAGGTAGAGGCGCTGACAGAGAGTATGTCTGCGATCATAGCAGATAATGGTGGTAAAGTTACTCAGACAGAATATTGGGGTCTAAAGAGCTTAGCATACCGCATTAAGAAAAATCGAAAAGGTCATTATACGATGATGGCGCTTGACGCCCCCTCTTTGGCTGTCAAAGAATTTGAGCGTAATTTGCGGCTCAACGAAGATGTGCTTCGCCTTATGACTATCCGTGTAGAAGAATTAGGCGATGAACCTTCAGTCATGATGAAGAATAAGAATTCGCGTGACGAACGTAGCCGCCGTGATGGTCGGCTAGATGAAAATGCAAAGACTGTAAACGGTGATAAACCGAACAATGTAGAAACACCGTCAGCTAAAGCGGCTGAACTCGCTGAAGACCAAAATACCAAAGACGCGACCGTTGATGGAACAGACAAAGCAGAAACACCGGTAGCGGACGTGGCTGAACCAGTTGAAGATCGAGATACAGGAGAAGATAAATGAGAGGCGGTCGAAAACCATTCTTTCGGCGACCGAAGAGTTGCCCCTTTTCTTCACCAGATGCGCCAAAAATTGATTACAAGGATGTTAAGCTGCTTCAGCGTTTTCTATCCGAGCGCGGGAAAATAGTCCCTCGGCGTATTACCGCAGTGTCCTCAAAAAAGCAGCGGGAACTTGCCCGCGCTATTAAGCGGGCTCGTAACCTCGCCTTACTGCCCTTTGTCGTCGGATAAGGTTTAAAAAGGGTACTCCAAAATGAACAGGGGGCTACTCATCGCCCTCATTGGCGGATTGGCAAGTGCGACTTGTTTTCTTGCTATCCGAACGGGGGCACCAGGGGCCGTGGTATTTACTTACCTTGCGTCAGTGCCCCTATTGGCCGTTGGCTTATCCCAAGGTTTATTACTCACTATCACCGCGGCGTGTATCGCTGTGATTTCGATTTTTCTCGGGCTCTACGCCACAGCGGCGGCAGTTTATATTGCTATCTCAGCACTTCCGGCAATAATTGTCGTACGCCAAGCTCTTTTTTCCAGACCTGGGCCAAATCAAAATGAACTAGAGTGGTATCCAATTGGGCTGATATTAAGTTGGCTTACGTCTTGTGGATTACTCCTTTTAGGGTTTTTAATAGTTTATACTCTAGGCGAAGAAGGTGGCCTTGCTGGTGCTTCTCATCGGATGCTTGATAAAGTGTTTTTGGCAATATCTAAACATAATCCGCAAGTTTCCCAATTTATTGATATATTAGCAATCTATTTACCCGGCATGCTTTTATCAGTTTGGCTATTAATTTCAGTTGTAAATTCTGCTCTCGCCCAAAATTTTCTCTCTCGAATTGGACATTCGATCCGTCCTCTACCTTCTTATAGTAGCTTTGAACTTCCAAACTGGATGAGTTTAGCCTTAGCGACGGCTATTTTATTATCTTTTTTTCCGGGGTCTTTGGGAGATTTTGGCAGGAATGCTTCGCCTTTACTATCAACACCCTTTTTTCTTTTGGGCCTAGCGGTTATACACACCCTCTCGCGGCAGCTTGGTGCGCGCAAAATGATCCTTGCTGGCCTGTATACCTTGCTGATAATCGTTGGATGGTTATCAGCAGTTATAGTATTATTAGGTGTTTTGGAACAATGGATATCGTTACGACAACGCTTTGCTAAGTCGGACGTAGATCAGGAGAATGAGTGATGGAAGTAATCCTTCTCGAACGGATTGAGAAACTAGGCCAGATGGGGGACGTTGTAAGTGTACGCCCTGGATTTGCGCGCAACTATCTCCTTCCGCAGAAAAAAGCTTTAAGAGCAACCGCAGAGAACAAGGAAAGCTTTGAAAGTCAGCGTACCCAACTCGAAACGACCAACCTTGAGTTAAAAAACGAGGCTGATTCCATATCGAAGAAAATTGACGGCCTTTCTGTAACAATTGTGCGCCAGGCCAGTGATAATGATCAACTTTATGGCTCTGTAACCGTCCGCAACATAGCTCAAGCTATTACTGAATCAGGGTTCACCGTCGACAGTAAGCAAGTTCAAATGGCCAGACCGATCAAAACTGTAGGGATACACGATGTAATCGTAAAATTACATCCTGAGGTAAGTGTCAAGGTTTCTGCAAACATAGCACGTTCGGAAGAGGAAGCAATTATCCAAACAGAGGACAGCCCTACTGAAGAAGAACTAGAAATTGATACCGAATCAAACGAGGATTTAGATGAAAATACCGCTTCTAGTGAAGAGCGAAACACCGCTGCTGAATAGAATAATCTTAATGATCTAATGACTTGAGGAGTTAGATTTACTCCAAGCCCAAAGGATAGCTATTTTGACCCTAAGGCCCGTTTCCATCATTGGGGGTAATCTCGTTTATCGATTTAAAGAAAGATAATTATCAATTTTTGCGAAACAAACCGCAACTTGCCCTTAAGCCGCCTATTTTCATACCCTAATCTCTGTTCTATAAACAGCCTGACTCCAAGTAGACAAAGGGCAGCAACAATGGCTAAAAATTCCGCCAAAGCAAGAGATCCGTTAAAAACCGCAGCGACCCGTATCAGACGTGCGATGACTACAGGCAAGCCCTGCAAACCAATTCGTGATCTCATCAGGAAAGGTGACCTGGACGCCGCCTATGCAATCCAGAAAATTAATACTGATACCTGGATTAAAGAAAATCGACGGCCGGTGGGCCGAAAGATCGGACTCACAGCAAAAACAGTCCAGCTCCAACTTGGTGTCGACCAGCCAGACTTCGGAGTTCTATACGCTGATATGGAAGTCGTCGATGGGGATGAGATCGGTATTGAACGCCTGATGCAAGCCAAAGCTGAGGGCGAGATTGCGCTAGTCTTGGACGACGATTTGGTCGATGAGCAACTGACGCTAGTCGACCTTATAGACTCTGTAGCCTACGCCCTACCAGCTATTGAGGTCGTCGGTAGTCGTATTGCCAATTGGGACATCAATATTCTCGACACTATCGCAGATAATGCTTCCTCCGGCCTTTATGTGCTCGGCACCAAACCAGTTGGTCTGCATGAAATTGATCTTCGGATGTGCGGGATGGTAATGGAAAATAAAGGAGATCAGGTTTCCATCGGTGCGGGGGCTGCTTGTCTGGGCAACCCACTAAACGCGGCATTGTGGCTGGCTCGTAAAATGGTCCAAGTAGGGATGCCGCTAATGGCAGGAGACACGATAATGACCGGAGCACTCGGTCCGATGGCGCCGGTAACACCCGGCGATGTGATTGAAGTTCGTATTTCAGGACTCGGATCAGTCCGCGCAGTCTTCGGTAAGTAAAGGAAAATACCTATGAAAACCAAGGTGGCCATTATCGGATCGGGTAATATTGGCACGGATCTTATGATTAAGGTTTTGCGAACGTCCAAAATTCTCGAAGTTACAGTACTTGTTGGCATAGACCCTAACTCGGATGGCCTCGCCCGTGCCAAAAAAATGGGGGTCGGGACGACTGACAAAGGTATCGACGGTTTAGTTAAGATGAAAGAATTTAAACACATCGAAATTTTATTCGATGCCACCTCCGCTAAGGCACATGCCTATCATGACAAGGTCGCGCGCAAGCATGGCAAACAGATTATAGATATGACACCGGCGGCGATCGGCCCTTATGTTGTGCCTGTGGTAAATATTGACCAGCATCTTAATGCTCCCAATATTAACATGGTGTCTTGTGGAGGACAGGCAACTATACCGATGGTAGAAGCCGTTCAGAAAGTTACCAAAGTACACTACGCTGAGATTGTTGCCTCCATCGCTAGCAAATCCGCTGGCCCCGGCACACGAGCCAATATTGATGAATTTACCGTCACTACAGCAACTGGCCTGGAAGCCGTCGGAGGTGCAGATCGTGGCAAAGCTATCATTGTCCTCAACCCCGCGGATCCTCCAGTTATGATGCGAAATACGGTTTATACGCTGAGCGACAATGCGGATACGGTCGCTGTTACCGAATCTATTAACAAACAGGTCGAGGAGGTTCAAAGTTATGTCCCCGGCTACCGTCTAAAGCAAAAAGTACAATTTGAACGGATTGGAGACAATACGCCCTTAAAAATTCCGGGTCTCGGCGAGTTTGTTGGGCTCAAAACGTCAGTATTCCTTGAAGTAGAAGGTGCTGCGCATTATTTGCCTAACTATGCAGGAAATTTAGATATTATGACCTCCGCCGCCCTTAAAACGGCGGAGCGGCTAATTCAACTAAAAAAGGTAGCCTGAAAATGAATATCGACCAAAACCGTAAAATTTATGTTCAGGACACAACGCTCCGTGACGGTATGCATGCGATTAAGCATTCATATACACCAGAGCAGGTTCAGATTATTGCTAGGGCGCTTGATGAAGCTGGCGTAAGTGGTATCGAGGTAACTCATGGGGATGGGTTAGCAGGAACGTCATTTAACTATGGTTTTGGCACTAATACCGACCTTGAATGGATTGAAGCTGCCGCCGAAGTTGTAGAAAATGCAAAATTAACTGTTCTTCTTATTCCAGGCATTGGTACAGTTGAAGACCTGCAGAACGCCCAAGCTGCTGGTGCTACCTCTGTTCGTGTCGCTACACATTGCACCGAAGCAGACGTCTCCAAACAGCATATTGAGTGGGCCAGGGAAAATGGGATGGATGTCGCCTGCTTGCTTATGTTAGCCCATATGACCGAGCCAAAGGCTTTTGCCGAACAAGCAAAATTAATGGAGTCCTATGGGGCGCATTGTATCTATGTCACAGACAGCGCTGGGGCATTGTTATTAGACGGAGTTACAGATCGATTTAAGGCAATGGCTGACGTACTTGATCCCGCTACACAAACCGGAATGCATGCGCATAACAATCTTGGCCTAGGTGTAGCATTCAATTTGGTGGCCCTCGAACAGGGTGCAACAAGGATAGACGGATCACTCGGCGGTATGGGAGCCGGGGCAGGCAACGCCCCTTTAGAAGTCTTCATAGCGGGCGCAGATCGTATGGGGCTAAACCATGGCTGCAATGGCTTTCGACTCATGGATGCGGCGGATGATCTTGTGCGCCCTCTGCAGGATCGTCCGGTACGTATCGACCGAGAAACTCTATCTATAGGCTATGCAGGAGTTTATTCAAGCTTCTTGCGTCATGCAGAAACAGCTTCCAAGACATATGGGGTCGATACTAGAGACATACTTGTCGAGTTAGGTAAACGACGTATGGTTGGAGGTCAGGAAGATATGATTGTCGATGTAGCACTGGACCTTGCCAAAGAACGAGACGTAAAGGGAGCGGCTTGATGGTAAACATAAGTAAAATGGCAGAAATTATTGATGACGCGGCTCGCGCCGGAAAGGCTATTCGGCAGCTCAGTAACAAATACGACTATACTCTCGAAGATGCCTACAATGTTCAGGCAGCCTCTTTTCAGAGACGTCTCGCCCGCGGTGAAAAGCAAGTAGGAATGAAGATGGGCTTTACTAGCCGCGCTAAGATGATCCAAATGGGATTGACCGACCTTGTCTGGGGACGCCTCTCAGACGAAATGCTTGTTGAGGATGGAGATCAGATTAAATTCGATAAATATGTTCACCCGCGAGCCGAACCTGAGCTTGCTTTCTTACTTAAAAAGCCACTAGAGGGACCGGTAACAGGAACAGAAGCGTTAGCCGCTGTTGAGGCCGTGGCTCCCGCAATTGAGATTATCGATAGCCGCTATAAAAAATTCAAGTTTTCACTAGAAGACGTTGTTGCTGACAACAGTTCCTCTTCAGGTTTTGTTCTAGGTGCCTGGAATAAGCCAGATGCTGATCTCAGTAACCTTGGAATGATACTTGAGGTCAATGGGCATCCTGTTCAGATCGG
>CAYZDH010000054.1:0-14316 GCA_964477025.1 uncultured Rhodospirillaceae bacterium
TTGTACCGCCGTTATCGGGCTAATTTACAAATGCCAATGATAATGATTTGGCCCTTGCTGCCTAATTATAGGTAAGCGCGGTCCGGGGGGCGCCGGGCAACAGAAGCTCCCCACTGCTAATTATATGACAACTCTTGCTTAATATTTCGTTTAACACCCCCTACCCTTGCGGTGTAGCGGGTAAATCCCGTAAAAATATAAATGTGATGACAGAAGATTCAATCGACTTTGCAGATCTAATAGACGGTGCATTGCGGGGCGTTTTGCGGAGCGCCCTAGAACGTGCGACCGACTGCGGCCTCCCGGGTCAGCACAAGTTCTATATTACCTTTGAAACCAAAAAGCCGGGTGTCAGTATATCTCCAGCTCTTGCCGCTCAATATCCTGAGGAAATGACAATTGTCCTAGAACACCAATTCTGGGATTTGGACATCACTGAAGAAACTTTCTCTGTCGTCCTTAGCTTTGCTGGAAAACGTGAGAAACTATTTATACCGTTCAATGCTGTATCAGCTTTTGTTGACCCATCAGTAAAATTTGGTCTGCAATTTAGCTCCACAGAAGGCGCCCGCATTGCCGGTTCATCAAGTGGCAACAATCAACCGAAAGAAGTCATTAAAGACGAGAAAACTGAAATTTCAGATACAAATGGTGGAACGAAAGACGGTACCATCGTAGCCTTGGATAGCTATCGCAAGAAGTGAACTTTTGCATCGTGAATGCTGCTTTAAAACGATACCCAATTTTATTTTTTTAACGGATTTTTAAAATGTCGGAATTTACGTTCCATGAAATGTTTCACTTAGAGGAGCAGAAACCAGAATACCGGCTGGTAACAACCGATCATATCGGTTTCAGCCAAGTGAACGGTGTGGATATAATTACCATTGAAAAGGAAGGGCTGACCCAACTTGCCGCTGAGGCTTTTCATGACACTGCACATTTTTTGCGCCCAGGCCACCTCAAGCAAGTTGCCGCAATTCTTGACGACAAAGACGCTTCACCAAACGACCATTTCGTTGCCTGGGATCTCCTCAAGAATGCAAACATTGCTGCTGGGGGCATCCTCCCGATGTGCCAGGACACTGGTACCGCCATCATATTGGGTAAAAAGGGACAAAATGTCTGGACCAACTGCAATGACGAAGCGGCCCTAGCTGAGGGTGTCGCTAAGGCTTTTACAGAAGGTAACCTTCGGTATTCACAGCTCGCACCTCTCTCGATGTATGAAGAAAGAAACACAGGCAACAACTTGCCCGCGCAAATTGATCTCTACGCAACTGGCGGAGAGAAATATAAATTTCTGTTCATCGCTAAGGGTGGTGGCTCTGCGAATAAATCATTTTTATTTCAGCAAACCCCGTCAATGTTGAATCCTGAGCGTTTAATTCCATTTCTCGAAGACCAAATACGTCTCTTGGGCACTGCCGCCTGCCCACCCTATCATCTAGCCATCGTAATCGGCGGGACCTCGGCTGAGGCTAATTTAAAGACAACTAAACTTCTGAGCACTCACTACCTAGACGGCCTCCCCAAACAGGGAAGTGAATATGGCCAAGCTTTCAGAGATATAGAAATGGAAAACCAAATTCTTGCCCTAACACAGGAAATGGGTATTGGGGCGCAATTTGGTGGCAAATATTTCTGTCATGATATTCGGGTTGTTCGGCTGCCCCGCCATGGCGCGTCATTGCCCATCGGTATTGGCGTATCGTGTTCTGCTGATAGGCAAGCATTGGGGAAAATTACCCGCGACGGTCTCTTTCTCGAACAACTCGAAACTAATCCCGCGCAATATTTACCCGAGATAGATGAGTCACTGCTTGGTGGCGAAGTTGTGCCCATCGATCTCAACCAATCGATGGACAATATGCGCAAAACACTTTCGGCTTACCCAATTAAAACCCGGCTTGCACTAAATGGTTCGCTGATCGTCGCCCGGGATCTGGCTCATCTAAAAATTTCAGAAAGGCTTAAGGCTGGCGAACCAATGCCAGACTATATGCGTAACCATCCAATTTATTATGCAGGACCAGCAAAAACGCCAGCTGGCTTTACCTCTGGCGCATTCGGCCCCACTACTGCCGGGAGAATGGATTCTTATGTTGCTGAATTCCAGGCCAAAGGCGGCAGCCACATTATGTTGGCCAAAGGCAACCGCTCAAGACAGGTCACAGATGCTTGCATGGAAAATGGAGGATTTTATCTAGGGTCAATCGGTGGCCCTGCAGCCCGCCTCGCACAAGACTGTATAAAGGGGGTCGAGTGCATAGAATACGAAGAGCTTGGCATGGAAGCAGTCTGGCGCATTGAGGTAGAAAACTTCCCAGCATTCATAGTTGTTGACGACAAAGGAAACGATTTCTTTGCAGAGGTAATGAAAGCAGGTAAATAACCTTTATGGCAACATTTTGGAATGTTGCGGTCTTTCAGATACGACAGGAACATAACAAATGATCGAAGACCTTAAGTAGGGAAAGTATTGTGTATAAAGATAATTCTCTTCTTCCACGCGAGGCGGTCCGTCTTGCCGCCCTTGGCATTCTAGCCGGCGAGCCGCTAACCTATGCTGACCTGGCCGCCGCGGTTCGCAATTTTACGAGCCGGGTTGCAGGACCCTCTCTTGATCTAATGGGAACCTCGATCGAACTCCTGAGATTTGAAGGATTAATTGCCGCTGAGGGACCCCAAACCGTTAAGGTTTCGGAATCAGTCTTGGCACTCACAACTGCTGGGCGTTTAGAACTAAATTCCTTATTATGTGCTTCGGTAAGGCCGCCCGTGAACGATGTCGCAAAACTAATTTTAGCACTTAAATTTAGGTTTTTTCATTTACTAAAAACAACCGATCAGTGTGATCAAATTGAAATGATGATCGAAGCTTGCGAAAGCGAACTTGCCCGGCTAGCAGATCTGCGGGGTCACCATACCAAAGACCAAGGTCTCTTAATTAATTGGCTGGATCATGAGATCGGACAGCTTAGCGAACGGCTCAAATGGCTTCGCAATCTGAGAAAAAACCTCGCTCAGGGGTAAACGTTTTTTCAAAATAAATGCTGTCCGCCAGTTACGAATATCTCTGTGCCAGTCACATATCCAAAATCTCTACCACATAGTTGAAATATTACAGAGGCCACCTCTTCAGCCGTCCCCATCCGGTTAAGAGGAATTCGCGGAATAAGCGATTCATATTCGACACCAATCATTTCGGTTGCAATTTCGCCAGGCGCCACTGCGTTAACTCTCACGCCCAACTCAGCAAATTCAACTGCCATTTCCCGCGTTAACGCAGATAAAGCAGATTTGGAAGTCGAGTATGCGGAGCCCGCAAATGGATGTGCAGCGTGACCTGCGATAGAGGTAATATTGACTATTGACCCTTCGGCTCGGTGAAGGGCAGCGGCAAACCCCCTAGCCAAAGTTAGCGGCGCGAATAAATTTAAATCATAGACTTCCCGCCAATCTTCGAGGCTTCCGTTGAGCGAACCTAAACGTTCTTTGTAAGGGGTTTTAGGGGATTGTGCAGCGTTATTTACTAATGCGTATAGGCCACCTTCGCCCAAAATTTTATTAGCCTCTCCAATAAAGGCGTCCAGACTTTTCTCATCGGCAAGATTGGTTGAAATATGATGTGCCCAATTAGGGTCGCGCCGGCATTCATCAGGTATATCCTCTCTTGAGCAGGTTATTATGCGCCAACCCGCCTCACTAAATCGTTTGACCGTTGCGTGGCCAATACCCCTGCTTGCCCCGGTCAGCACAACAGACTTAACTGGATCAGCCATTAACAGTCGCGAAAACTATAAAAATTTATTTGCAAAGGAGAACCGGGATTTTAGTGGCTGTTATTATGTGCCGGGTTCTTCCGCCTAGAATCATCTGCCGCACTCGACTTCGAGAATAGGCGCCCTTAATTAACAAATCAGCCTCTGCTTCATATGCGTGCTTTAGGTAGGCAGCGCCAATTTCTTCCGCATTGGCATCGAAACGTTTAATTTCAGCTTTAACGCCGGACCAACCTAGACGCATCACGCCCTCTTCCGGCGGGATAGATGGAGGCTCTACCGGGTCTGCCGCGAGTAAAGTTACCTTGTCAGCCTTCTCGAGTATTGGGATTGCGGCGCCAAGCGCATGAGCGGCTTCGGGACTACTTTCCCAAGCGACAGCGACATGATCACCTGTCGCTCCAGGCAATTCGGGTGGCACAACTAAAGTTGGTCGACCCGTATCTAAAAGGGCCGCCTCCAAAGTAATCGGTGACGGCAATGCCGAATCCTTTACCGGACGCCCAACGACGACAATATCAAATAGCCTGCCGCGAATAGCGACGATTTCATCTTCCCGGCCGCTTTCTTGGCGCCAACAGATCGTCGGGCCGGTTGTACCATTGGGCAAATCCACTATGGGAATACCACTAGTTTGACAAAATTTATCAAAAGTATTTTTAGCCCTGACAGCCCGCTCGCCTCCCTCTTTTTCTGTTACCTCCATAATTTCTTCTATCATGGAGCCATCCATTCCCTCACCAGTATAAGGGACAAGCCCCCTCGGATCGGCCTGAACATGCAGCACCTCTATATGGGAATCGAATCGACTGGCTATTCTCCCGACAGTTTCTAGAATCCCCTGACCCGAATCATCACTACTTACACAAGCTAAAATGGTTTTGATCATGGTCCTCTCCCCGCATTGATAAAATGCTTAGTTGAAATGCCAAGAAAATTATTCTCCTAGACTTTACTTTTTTTTAACCATATTCAAGATTTTTTCATAAATAGGGTTAAGGAAACAACTGTGACATCGACCATTCATCTCTTTCTAAACGGTACAAAAATCGGCGATTAAGGCGAAGCGGGCGCTCCTCCCAAAATTCTATCGCATCTGGCGCGACACAAAATCCTGACCAGTGTGATGGACGAGATATCTTTGATACACCGAACTTCGCTGTGAACCTGGCTACATTCTTTTCTAGTTCAAGCTGGCCCGACATAGGGCGTGACTGATCTGAAGCCCAAGCTCCGATCTGGGCTCCACGAGAACGAGATGAGAAGTATATGTCTGCTTCTTCATTACTCACTGGCTCAACACCACCGGAAACCCGGACTTGCCGTTTAAGCGACTTCCAATGAAAAACCAAAGCAGCCCTAGGGTTCTCAGCTAATTCTAACCCCTTTTGACTCTCAAAATTTGTATAAAATACGAAACCGTCCTCACCAAAACTTTTAAGCAAAACCATTCTAGCGGAGGGCATTCCAGTTTTATCCGCAGTCGCTAACGTCATCGCCTCTGCAAGACTGGGCTCAGATTTTTGCGCCTCCGAATACCATTTTGCAAAAAGTTCATAGGGGCTTCTTTTTTTTCCTTCGACCATGTAACGCAGCTAACCTTATAATTTAATCATGATTCATCTTTTATACCGATAATGTATTTGACTTAAAACTTAGCGTAAGAAACTTGCATTGATGCCTTTTGATTGCATATTTAAACTCAAATTAGAACTTTTTTACATGTTTTAGCCATCTTTATGACAAAAACCTGATACAAATATATTTGATAGATAAATTAGGATTTAGAAAATGTTTAAAATACTAATGACCCTGGCATTAATTAGTTCGTTTTCCCTGGGCTTAACCGCCTGCGTTAAAAATAATCAGAACGAGCACGGCGGCGCTATTATCGGAGGGGTCATTGGGGGTTTACTAGGGAATAAGGTTGGTCGGGGTAAGGGACGGGTGATTGCTACAGCAACAGGCGCCGCAGTTGGTGCATTACTGGGGAGCCAAATTGGTCAGAAGTTAGATAAAGTAGATCGTATGTACGCCGCCAAGGCGCAGCAAAAGGCGCTTGAGACTAATCCCGTAGGTCAATCTTCAAGCTGGTCTAATCCAGACAGCGGAAATTCAGGAACCGTAACCCCCACAAAAACAGCAAAGTCCTCAATAAATGGTCAACCATGCCGTGAATACCAACACACGGTAAAAATCGGCGGCAAGACAGAGCAAGCTTATGGTCGCGCCTGCAGAGAAGCCGACGGGAGCTGGCAAATCGTCAACTGACTTTAAGGGTCTAGAATAACCCCATTATAAACAGAGAATTTTCCTGCTAGGTAAGAAATCAAGCATCTGCTTTTACGGGTGGTTCCTTTAGTGTAGACTTTTACGTAGAGTAATTAAGTTAGGGGACAAGCAGGAAATGACCGAACCGATACCTCTCATGAAGGGGAAAAGAGGTCTCGTAATGGGCGTAGCCAATGACCGATCAATTGCCTGGGGTATTACGAAGGCAATCGTTGATCAAGGCGCTGAGGTCGCTTTTACTTATCAAAATGAAGTCCTTGAAAAACGCGTGCGGCCTTTGGCAAAAGGTTTAGGCAGCGACTTATTGGTCGAATGCGACGTATCCGACGATAAGAGTGTTCAAAAGGTATTCGAAACTCTTAAAAACAAATGGGACTCCATAGATTTTGTTATCCATGCAATCGCATTTTCGGATAAAGGCGAGCTGACAGGCCGATATGTGGATACTTCCGCCCATAACTTCGCACAGACTATGGCTGTTTCCTGTTACTCCTTCACATCAGTATGCCGCGCAGCTCAGCCTCTGATGAAAAATGGTGGAAGTATAATCACATTAACTTATGCTGGGTCAGAGCGCGTTGTACCGCATTACAATGTGATGGGGGTTGCGAAGGCGGCGCTAGAATGCAGTGTTCGCTATTTAGCTGTCGATTTGGGCAAAGAGAAAATTCGTGTAAATGCCATCTCTGCGGGGCCAATCCGCACACTTGCTGCATCTGGTATAGGGGATTTCCGTTATATCTTGAAATGGAACGAGTTAAACGCCCCACTAAAGCGCAATGTAACCATTAAGGATGTCGGTGGTGCGGGTCTTTATTTACTCTCCGACCTTTCCGAAGGTGTTACTGGCGAGGTACATCATGTCGATTGCGGTTATAATGTCGTTGGGATGAAATCAGTCGACGCACCCGATATCAGTGTGGTAACTGGGGATTAAGCCAAAGAGCTTGAAATTTTCGGGGCTAGTTAAATGTCCGATAATACTTTTGGTACGCTATTTCGCGTAACCACCTGGGGAGAAAGCCACGGCCCTGCCATCGGCTGTGTTGTCGACGGAACTCCGCCGGGAATTACTCTAACCGAGGCCAATCTTCAGACCTGGCTCGACAAACGTAAGCCTGGGACGTCGCGCTTTGTAACACAGCGCCAAGAGCCCGATCGTGTATCAATTCTCTCGGGTGTCTTTGAAGGCAGGACTACCGGCACGCCAGTGAGCTTGTTAATTCAAAACAAAGATGCAAGAAGCAAAGATTACTCGGCAATCAAAAATAAATTTCGGCCTGGTCACGCGGACTATACTTATTGGAAAAAGTATGGAGTTCGTGATTTCCGTGGCGGCGGAAGACCAAGTGCACGTGAGACTGCTACCAGGGTTGCCGCAGGTGGAATTGCCCGAAAAATTCTCGGGCGCTCTGTAAAAATTCGTGGCGCTATGATTCAAATGGGAACAGAGACTATTAACCGAGATCGGTGGAGTTGGTCTCAGCGCGAGAAGAACCCATTTTGGTGCCCCGACCCTAACGCAGCATCAGATTGGGGGAAATATCTCGACGGCATTCGCAAATTGGGGTCGTCAGTTGGCGCCGTGATCGAGATTGTCGCCTCTGGTATTCCTGCGGGATTAGGTGCCCCAATTTATGGTAAATTGGATGCCGATCTTTCAGCCGCTATGATGAGTATTAACGCAGTAAAGGGTGTTGAAATTGGTGCAGGGTTTGGCGCCGCCACTCTATCTGGCGAAGATAATGCCGATGAGATGCGAATGAGGAACGGTGAAGTCGAGTTCCAGTCAAATAAAGCTGGTGGTATCCTTGGTGGCATTTCAACCGGGCAAGACATTATAATTCGTTTTGCGGTCAAGCCTACCAGTTCTATCCTGATACCAAGAAAAACTGTCACTAAGCAGGGCCGTAATACAACTGTTGAGACCAAGGGAAGGCACGATCCCTGTGTTGGTATTCGTGGTGTACCGGTCGGCGAGGCGATGGTAGCTTGTGTCCTCGCCGATCACCTCCTTCGCCACCGCGGTCAATGCGTTTGAGCGTTAATCTTTTTCAAAGATACCAATTAGTTCTAAATGTGGGGACCACAAAAACTGATCAAACGGCATGACATTCATAAGACTATAACCACCAGCGATTAGAACGTCGGCATCGCGTGCAAAACTATGTGGATCACACGAGACGTAGGCGATGAGGGGCACTTCGCTGGCAGCCAAATGGGTAGCCTGCTGGGCAGCACCACCGCGTGGTGGGTCAAGAATTACAGCATCCACGTTATCAAATTCAGATCCTAGTAAAGGCCGGCGGTGGAGATTTCTTGTCTCAACTTTGACCCTTTCCCCCAACCCATTTTCTCGGGCAGCCAACGACAAGGCCTCAATATGATCTTCTGCAAGGTCAAATGCTGAAACATGATGACCCCTCCTTGCCAGCGGTAACGCAAGAGCACCACATCCTGAGAACAATTCGACAATTCTCTTGGCTTTCTCAACCGCCTCCGTGACTTTTTCACGAATAGTCCTCTCTCCCTGCGCCGTTGGCTGAACGAAGGCGTCAGGTGGGATTGCGACGGCAACATCATCAAATTGCATTTTTACAACTCGACGCGTAACGATGGGCTCTGCCACTTCGCCAAATTTAGAATTAAATAAATTCCAATTTATACGAGAAATATCATTAGCGTCCGCGAAAACGACTAATCTTTCTCTATCGGCCAAATCGGGCTCAGTCGGTAAAGATAAGGTGATGTCTAAGCCGGTATCGGCATAAGTAATTGCTATCTCAGCGCTATCACCAACTTTTAAAGATTGGGTCAAAAACTCTCGGAGTTGGGGAAGGATAGCTAAAATTTCACTGACCATGATGGGACATTCTTCCAACACAACCACGCGATGGCTTCCCCTCTCCCGAAAACCCAAAATAGTGCCCCTGGCGAGACGCCGCGCAGAAACACGGATGCGACGGCGGGTATGCGGATCACCGGGAATTAAATTTTTGAGAACCGAGGTATCGATATTTTGTCGATCCAGTGCCTGATAAACAATATCGTGTTTCCAGGACTGATAGTTCGCTTTACTTAATTGCTGCACCGAACAGCCCCCACATATGGTAAAGTGACGACAGGCGGCTTCTGTACGTTCCGCTCCCGCTTCCAAGATCGACAAAACTTTTGCGCGATGGGGCCTGTCTTTAAATTTTTCGAGGCTGACCCGAACAACGTCACCTGGGACCGTAAACGGAATAAAAACCTTACCCTGATCGAGTTCAGCAATGCCATCTCCTCTCACACCCAGCGCCTTAACCCTTAGGTCGACGTCAGTCACGCTTCACGACTCGCAAAGATTAAAAATTCAGCGTTACCCTTCGGGCCTTTAATCGGGCTCTGTTCAACACCAGTCACGTGCCACCCCATCTCACCCGACAACCAGTCGCGTATCGTATTGCATACTTGTCGATGCAGTTCTGGATCGCGAACAACACCCCCCTTACCGACATGTCCTTTGCCAACTTCAAACTGAGGTTTAATTAATGCTAATACAGAGGCGGCGGGTGCAGCCAAATTTAACGCCGCTGGTAATACCGTTCTTAGTCCAATAAAACTTGTATCACAGACAATTACAGAGGGAGGATCGGGCACCTGTGTTTCGTCCAAATGTCGGGCATTCACCCCCTCCAATACAACTACCCTCTTGTCATTTCTTAACCGCCAATCCAACTGCCCTCTGCCAACATCAACAGCAAAAACTTTCTCTGCCCCATTTTGGAGCAAGACATCGGTAAAACCGCCTGTAGATGATCCAACGTCGACGCAGATATTGCCTTTCACATTTATGGGAAACCGCTCCAACCCATAGGCCAGTTTGATACCGCCGCGTGATACCCATGGATGCGGTCGTTCTCGGACCTCAATTAAAATATCAGCGGCAACCTGATGGCCTGGTTTATCTAGTCTTACTTGACCATTGTAAACAACACCGGCAAGAACGAGTGCTTGCGCTTTTGTACGGTTCTCCGCGAGCCCACGTGACACTAACAACTGGTCTACCCGTTGTTTCTTAGTCACCGCACGTTCCGTTCAGGCTCGGGCAGGGGCTTTAGTGATTTCCTGACCTAATGCCCTAAGGGCAGTATCCAAAATATTTACGGCGCTCAAGCCCGCGATCTCATTTTGCTTGGGTTGGGTATCATGATCGATATAAATATCAGGGAAATACATCGGCCGGAACCTAAGGCCATTATCTAGCAATCCGCTAAATGCTAAAACATGGGTAACTTGGCTTGCAAAACCTCCGATCGAGCCCTCCTCGACGGTTATAAGAACTTCATGCTCTGTCGCAAGACGATGAACCAATTCCTCATCAATGGGTTTGGCAAATCGGGCGTCTGCAACTGTCGTAGATAGCCCACGATTAGCGAGATCATCCGCGGCTAAAAGGCAATCGGCCAGACGTGTTCCATAAGATAGTAAGGCAATCTTTGTGCCTTCGCGTAAAATCCTACCTTTACCAATTTCCAAAAATTCTGGCGTCTTTGGCATATCTACACCAATGCCATTTCCACGTGGGTAACGTAATGCTGAGGGTCGATCGTCAATTAAAACTTGGGTTTTCACCATGTGAACTAATTCTGCCTCATCTGAGGCCGCCATCAGAACCATATTTGGCACACATCCAAGATAAGCGATATCAAACGAACCTTGGTGGGTTGCACCATCGGCCCCGACCATCCCCGCACGGTCTATCGCGAACCGAACAGGTAAGTTCTGGAGCGCTACATCATGAATGATTGAATCATACGCTCGTTGCAGAAAGGTCGAATAAATCGCGGCAAAAGGCTTGTAACCTTCAGCCGCTAATCCTGCAGCAAAAGTAACAGCGTGCTGTTCGGCAATACCTACATCGAAACATCGATTAGGGTAAGCCTTTTCAAACAAATCCAAACCTGTACCGGATGGCATCGCGCCAGTTATACCAATAATTTTTTTATCTTTCCCTGCTTCAGCAATCAACGCCTCAGCGAATACTTTGGTATATGCTGGCGGCCCCTGCGGTGCGTTCGCCAAAACACCTGTATTTGCATCAAACTTACCGACCCCATGATACTTGTCCTTTGAGGCCTCTGCAGGCGGGTAACCCCCGCCTTTTTTTGTAACAACATGAATTAAAACCGGGCCGGGCTCTTTAGAATCTCGAACATTTTTTAGGACTGGCAATAGGTGTTCTAGTTTGTGGCCGTCGATAGGGCCAATATAGAAAAAACCAAGTTCTTCAAACATAGTTCCGCCGGAAACAAGGCCACGGGCATATTCTTCTGTTTTCGTCGCCGCCTGCTCTATGGGCTTAGGAAATTTTTTAGCCAAATCCCGCATCAAATGACGCAATGAACGATAATACCGTGATGAAATTAGCCGCGAGAGATAAGCGCTCATCGCGCCAACAGGTGGCGCTATCGACATGTCATTATCATTTAAAATAACAATCAGGCGGGAATCCATTGACCCGGCGTTATTCATCGCTTCATAGGCCATACCAGCGGTCATGGAGCCGTCCCCTATGACGGCGATTGCATTGTTGTTGCCGCCACTTATGTCGCGCGCAACTGAAAAACCAAGTGCCGCGGATATAGAGGTAGCAGCGTGAGCTGCACCAAACGGGTCGTATTCACTCTCCGCCCGTTTGGTAAATCCAGAAAGCCCGCCGCCTTGCCGCAAAGTACGAATTTTCTGCCGGCGGCCTGTCAGAATTTTGTGCGGATACGCCTGATGCCCAACATCCCATACAAGGCGATCCTCTGGCGTATTAAAAATATAATGAAGCGCCACTGTCAGCTCGACAACACCCAGCCCAGCACCTAAATGGCCACCTGTAGTTGACACGACGTCAATAGTCTCCGCTCGCAGCTCATCCGCAAGCTGACCTAATTGATTTTCCTCTAGGTCCCTAAGATCCGCGGGTAATTTAACGGTATCTAGCAACGGGGTTTTAGATCCCTTGCCCAACGCTACCTCCTTATGCTCGCCGTTTAACGACGAAATTTGCAATCGACCGAAGATGTGCAGCCTTCTTACCGAACATGTCAAGTCGCGCGATTGCGTTTTCGACCAGCAATTCAGCTCGCTCCTGGGCTTCAGAAACACCAAGAAGTGATACAAATGTGGCTTTGCCAGCCGCTTCATCTTTCTGGGTGGCCTTGCCGGTGTCTTCCGATGTACCCAATACATCAAGGAGATCATCAACTATCTGAAACGCCAAACCAAGATCATGGGCGTAATCCAGAAGTGCCTGTCGTTCTTCTATAGACGCTCGCCCGATAATTGCGCCAGCCTCACATGAAAAGCTAATGAGGGCACCCGTCTTGAGACGTTGTATGCGCGTAATAGTTAACATATCTGCGTTACTATGTTCAGCAGCCAGATCAATCATCTGTCCGCCAACCATGCCTTTCCCGCCCGACGCGATAGAAAGTGCTTTTATCAACGCTGTTCGCACCTCCGCATCGGGATGAGTTTTAGTGTCAGCCAGGGTCTCAAATGCAGCAGCCTGCAAAGCATCTCCAGCAAGGATGGCGGTCGCTTCGTCAAACTCTATATGGCAGGAAGGTTTGCCGCGGCGTAGGTCGTCGTCATCCATCGCAGGCAAATCATCATGAATTAACGAATAGCAGTGGATTAGCTCAACAGCTGCACCGACCCGCAAAGAATATCTATCCGGGGCGCCAAATAATCGCGCACTTTCCATAGTCAGAAAAGGTCTCAAACGCTTACCCCCATTCAGAGATGCGTAGCGCATTGCTTTAAACAAGCTCTCCTGATCACCTTTTGGACCCGCCAAAATTTGATTTAATAATAGTTCTACGTCCGCCGCCGCTTCAGCCATTGCATCAGTTAGTGACATTAAGGTTTGCGCTTCACCCAAGGTCAGTAGGCTCCAAACCCTCAACGCCGTCGGCCCCAAGCTTAATTTTTTCTACTCGGACTTTTGCTTCCTTGAGCTTGGTTTCGCAATGTTTCCTCAAAGCAGCACCACGTTCATACGCCCCGATCGCATCCTCAAGGTCGCTTTTCCCTTGTTCGAGCTGCCGAACAATTTCTTCAAGTTCGGCTAGCGCCACTTCAAACGAAAGCTCTGAGATTTCAGGCAATTTCTTTTTATCTTTCATATGCTTTGGTCCAATTTTTTAAGAAAACCCCGTGATGGCGTTATTTTAGATCAACCTGTCAAGTCCAAACCCTGATTCAAGCGCCAACGCTCTAAGCGTCTGCTAATATTGTAGGTATCAATTATCTCAAAATCTTACTCTGCTAGCCTTAATGCATTCAAATGAGCTGTCACACTGCTCGAAAGGGATTGCAAATCGTATCCTCCTTCAAGAGAGGAGACAATTCTCCCGTTACAGTATTCACCCGCAATATTAACTAGGTTTGCTGTAATCCACTCAAAATCTTCTTCTTCAAGGCAAATATTAGCTAATGGGTCCCGGGCATGACCATCAAACCCGGCAGAAATTACAATTAGATCAGGTTCAAACTCTTCTAGCGCAGGCAATACCGTTTTCTCTATGCCACGCCGAAATAGCTCAGACCCTGACCCATTAGCTAATGGTACATTAAAAATATTCCCTACACCTTTTTCGTCTCCTGCACCCGTTCCTGGATAAAACGGGTACTGATGCGATGAGGCAACAAGCACCTTCGGATTTGACCAGAAAGCTGCCTGCGTGCCGTTCCCGTGATGAACATCGAAGTCAACTACAGCTACCTTCTCAAGCTTGTGAGCAATTCGGGCGTGCTCAACACCGATTGCAACATTGTTAAATAAGCAAAACCCCATACCCCGAGATGGCTCCGCATGGAGTCCGGGGGGGCGTACGGCGCAAAAAGCGGAACTTGAATCTCCATCCATAAATACTGCAATAGCGGCAATAATTGCTCCAGATGCTCTTAAGGCTGCCTCTCCGGAAGCAGGACACATAGATGTATCTGGATCAACTTGGACCCGACCTTGCTCCGGCACCGCTTCAAGCAGTTCAGTGACATAACTATGATCATGGACCCGAGATATCTGTTCAACTGTGGCCCGCGGTGCTTCACGGTATTCCAGATCATTGAAACGATCTGCGTCGAGCGCCTTTTTTACAGCTCGAATTCGGTCCGGTCGTTCTGGGTGGCCTAAGCCCATATCGTGTTCTTCAGAACTTTCATGACCAAAGATCAATGTTGACATAATAATTCCTAATCG
>CAYZDH010000055.1:0-14262 GCA_964477025.1 uncultured Rhodospirillaceae bacterium
GATCCCGGAATTCCGCTTAGAAATTCTAGCCCTGTGATTTTCTTGTCCCGTGCTTTGCGCGCGGCTGTAATATTCATCGCGCCAGCCATTGCAGTAATCGTATTGTCTTTGGAGACAATATTTGAAAATGCGCGGCCAAGTCGGATCGTAATCCCTGGAATACCGCCGTCTCGGATGATCAAATTAGACCCGCCGCCAAGGACGGTAATATTGATGTGATCGGGTAAGGCGTTTAGGAAGAACTGGAGATCTTCCTGATCAGCAGGTTCAAACATTACTTCGGCGTTGCCGCCGACTCCAAACCATGTTAGTCGCCCAATATCGAAGTCAGCTTTTAGAGCGCCGCGTACGCTGGGTAGCTGCTCGATGAGATGGTCTAATTTATGGGCGGCGATCAATGTTTCGCCTCGTGCATTACTTTTTTATCCCCTGAAAGAGCAGAAAGCCTGTGCGGTAAATCATTGGCCCAGGTCGTAATGTTCCCGGCGCCAAGGCAAATCACAAGGTCGCCATCCGTTGCAACGTCTTTGATAAGGCGGCAAAGAGATTCTCCATCTTTCAATGGCAAAACATCGCGATGCCCATGCGACCGTAAGCCGTTGATAAGATTGTCGCGGTCAATTCCTTTTATTGGTTTTTCACCGGCAGAGTAAACATCTGCGACTACAACGGTATCGGCATCGTTAAAACAGGTACAAAAATCTTCGAATAAATCCTTTAAGCGTGAATACCTATGAGGTTGTACTACAGCAATGACCCGTTTTTCTGTACTCGCGCGTGCAGCGGCGAGGGCAGCTTTAATTTCCACCGGGTGATGTCCATAATCGTCAACAATGGTGATGCCATTGGCCCTACCTGTAACGGTGAAGCGGCGTTTGACGCCGGAGAAGGCGGCTAGACCTTTTCTAATTTGTTTCGCGGATGCATTCATCTCCTGTGCGATGGCAACAGCGGCTAAGGCATTTTGTACATTATGTTTGCCAACCATCGGCAGAGAAACTTTTTCTAGGCATGTCCCCGCCATTGAAGAAGTCTCGGAGAAGACGATATCGAATTCTGAACGACCCGCGTTTGTCGTTAGGTTGTCCGCTCGAATATCAGCCTGGGCATTAAAGCCATACTTAATAATCTTACGGTCAGAAATCTTCGGAATTAGAGACTGGACTTCAGGATGATCGATACATAGCACCGCCACCCCATAAAATGGGATATTTGCAACAAAGGATACATAGGCTTTGCGTACTTCATCAAAAGAAAGGTAGAAATCCATATGTTCGGGGTCAATATTGGTTACAACCGCAATCGTGGCGGGCAGTTTAATAAATGTCCCGTCAGACTCGTCTGCTTCTACGACGACCCATTCTCCTTCGCCGAGCCTCGCATTAGTGCCATAAGCATTTATGATCCCGCCGTTTATTACCGTTGGATCTTTTCCGATGGTGTCGAGCATAGCAGCGATCAGGGATGTTGTCGTAGTTTTCCCATGCGTTCCGGCAACTGCAATGGCCCACTTTAGCCGCATGAGCTCAGCTAACATTTCCGAACGTTGAACAACAGGGATATGGCGCTGGCGCGCAGCTATAAGTTCTGGGTTATCGGGTTGGATTGCCGACGATACTACAACCACGGTTGCTTCCCCGAGATTCTTGCTGTTCTGCCCGATCGAAACTGGAATTCCAATCTCGACAAGGCGAGTGACATTAGTATTTTGGGCTATATCACTACCCTGAACGGCATAGCCAAGGTTGTGCAGCACCTCGGCTATGCCACTCATGCCAATACCACCAATGCCACAGAAATGAATTTGGTTAATAGAAAGGGGAAGTATCCTCATGCTGCTGCACCTTGAGAAGGCAGTCCTGCACCCGCGGCTTCTACAGCATCGGCGAGATGTTCGGCAGCATCAGGCTTTCGCAGACACCCCGCACTGTTTGCCGCATTAATTAATAGAGCAGGGTTTTCCATGAAAGCACTAATACGATTGCTAACTTTTTCAATTGTGAATGACGGTTCCGGGACGCACCAGCTGCTGCCACATGCCGCAATAGCATTCGCATTTGCGGTCTGGTGGTCATCTGTTGCATTAGGGTAGGGGACAAGAATTGCCGGTCGTTTTGCTAATATCAATTCTGAAATAGTTGAAGCCCCGGCTCTACAAATCACAAGATGTGCTTCCGATAGTTGTTCGTGCATGTTAGGAAAGTAGGATTTTAAAGTTGTCTGGATACTTCCCGCTTGATAGACCGCTCTAACTCTTTCAAGATCTTCAGGTCTGCATTGTTGCATCACGGCTAAACGAGATCTTTGGGCGCTCGGCAATGCTAAAAGTGCTTTAGGTACGATTTCACTTAAAATACGGGCGCCTTGACTACCTCCGAAAATCAAAACGTTTAGTTTGCTGGTCAGATCTAATTTTGGGTAGGCAATCTCCCCAATGGCCGAGATGGCTTCCCGAACGGGATTGCCTGTAAGAACTACTTTAATAGTCGATCTGGGCGGAATGCCGGAAACTCGATCAAATGACGTAGCTATAGTTCCCACACGCGATGCGAGTAGCCGATTAGCGCGACCTATAATAGCATTTTGTTCATGGATAACGGTAGGTATACCAACTTGGGTCGCCGCAAGCATAGTTGGCACGGATGGGTAGCCGCCAAAGCCAACAGCTACTATAGGTTTTAATCGTTTGAGTAGGGCACGTGCTTGCAGCAATCCGATGGCTAGTAGCGTGAGCCCCTTGACTTTGCTGAATGCGCTACCGGCAAAGCTCGCCGTCTTAACATGGTGGATTTGAGTAATGAGTTTTCCGTCACTAAATGCGGTGCCGCGGTCGTCAGTTGCAACAG
This sequence comes from uncultured Rhodospirillaceae bacterium, assembly GCA_964477025.1. GTDB lineage: Bacteria > Pseudomonadota > Alphaproteobacteria > MPNO01 > UBA2964 > UBA2964. The sequence continues at coordinate 2,847 of CAYZDH010000055.1, forward strand.
CGATTCTCCACCCGCGTCTGTGAAGGGTTTCTGCTAAGGCCAATGCCGGATAAACGTGGCCACCTGTGCCGCCAGCAGCGAGCACGATTGGCCTACTTTGAGTAAGGATAGTCATAATCCCGTCTCCTGGCCAACGCGGCGGCGCGTAAGAGATAGCGCCATACCGATACATACCGCGATGGAAACCAACGAAGATCCGCCATAACTTATAAAAGGTAGGGTCATGCCTTTGGTTGGCATCAAATGAAGCGTCGATGCCATGTTCACCAGCGATTGTAGTCCAAATTGAACCAGCAACCCAGTGACCGCGAGAAGGATAAAGAAATTAGTTTCTTTGATCACCCGTGAGAAGCCACGCAGGACGATGAAAGCAAACAACCCAACGACGATTAGACAAATAATCATCCCAAATTCTTCGGCTGCTACAGCAAATATAAAATCTGTATGCGCATCTGGCAGTACTGTCTTGACGGAACCTTCGCCGGGTCCACGACCAAAGACGCCACCGTTCATAAAGGCCTCTAAGGAGCGCATTACTTGGTAACTATCGCCTGAGGATGGATCGATAAAACGGTCAACCCTACTGGCGACGTGTGGTAAGAGGAAGTATGCGCCTACGGCACCAGTTATTCCCAGTGCGATAAATCCCGCCACCCAAATCAGCGGTAGGCCGGCTAAAAAGAATTGGGTAAACCAGACAGCGGAAACTACAACGGTCATTCCAAAATCTGGCTGGAGAAGAAGGAGGCTGACAACCAATCCATAGAGGACGATTGCGGCTGGACGACCAATTTCTGCTCCGTTATCTCCCCTCATTGCAAACAGCCATGCTGTTACCACGGCGAAGGTCGGTTTTATGAACTCAGATGGCTGGAGCGACAAGCCTAGGATATTGATCCAACGCTTGGCACCCTTAATTTCTAACCCGATAAAGAAGGTTGCGATCAGAAGAATAAGACTTAATACAAATAGCCCGATCGCAAATCGCAGAATACCCCGTGGTGACATCAAGGAAATAGAAATTAGAAAGATGATAGCAATAGGCAGATAAGTAAGTTGTCGCCTTACAAAGTGAAACGAGTCTAGATTCAACTTGTCTGCAACCGGTGGGCTGGCGGCCATAGTCATCATGATTCCAAATCCGATGAGCAACGCGACGGCCGCAACTGTCCAATGATCAATAGTCCACCACCAGCGGCCTAATAAGGAAGTGTCCGTGCGTGTAAACGCTGTCATTTGACCTCCAATTCCACTGAAGCCACGAATTTCTTAAAGGCGTTGCCGCGGACTTCGAAATTCTGCCATTGGTCAAATGAGGCGCAAGCAGGTGATAATAGGACAGTGGGTTTGATAGAATGTTCCTTGGATGCAGAAAAATAGGCCATTTGAGTGGCAGTTTCTAAATCTCCACACTGTGTGACTCCTACTTTGTCGCCTAATTCGGTTTCAAACGCTCCTGCGGCATCGCCAATTAGAAATGCGTGTCGAATATTTGTGAGATATGGTTTTATAGCTTCTATACCGTCTTTTTTATCAAGCCCGCCAGCTATCCAGTAAATGTTGTTATGACACGCTAATGCGCGGGCAGTTGAAACGCTGTTGGTAGCTTTGCTGTCATTAATGAAAGTGACTCCATTTATCACTCCAAGGTTTTCCATACGGTGAGGCAACCCATGATAATTTGTAATCGCATTGGCAATAATGTCGCGTTTGATTCCTAGTGCATGACCAACGGCAGCTGCCGCCGCTGCGTTCTGCCAATTGTGTTTGCCGGGTAAATTGATAGCTTTGTTTAAATCGCAAATGCATGTGCTATTTTGTTTGTATAATGACCCGTCTTTTGTATGGAAGCCGTCGGAGAGATTTTTGGACGTGGAGATTGGATAGACTGTCCAACCGTCCCGAGCGGATAGTTCTCTATAGAGAGAACACCCGTATCTTTCATCAATACCGACAACGGCGGCTTGTGGTTTGATGATGTTTTGTCGATCACGAAAAATCCGCCGCTTCGCACTGAAATATCCATCCATATCGCCATGCCGGTCAAGATGATCAGGACTCATATTCAAGAAAACAGCGATATCAAACGTTGCATTGCGTGTTAGGTCTAGCTGATAGGAAGACAGTTCTAGAACAATAATTTCTTTTTTGCTGGGTTCATTAAGGCCAAGTGCTGGCGGCCCTAAATTGCCCCCGATCTGATTTTTGACTCCAGCTGTTTGCAACATTTGGCCGATAAGGGCGGTCGTTGTGGATTTACCGTTTGTACCTGTGACCCCAATAAATTTTGTAGTGGGGCACGCCTCTATTAAAAGTTCGATGTCACCTATGATCGGACGACCTGCTACCCGCGCTTTTTGCGCAATGGGATGCGATAAATATTTAAAGGGTATGCCGGGGGCGAGCACGAGAGCATCTATATTGGTAAAATCATATGAGTATAGATCCTGGATTGAGATTGGTTCCTGCTTCGCATTGTTACGTTGTGGCGGGCTGTCATCCCAGGCGAGAACGTTGACCCCACCAGCAGCTAATGCGCGTGCAGTTATGAGGCCGGATGAGCCAAGACCGAAGAGAGCGATTGTCTGATCGCGGCGGTTTTGTATCTTGATCACATCTTCCTCATCGCAGTTTCAACGTGGAAAGACCGATTAGTGCAAGGATCATCGCAATTATCCAAAACCTGATAACAATTGTTGGCTCTTTCCATCCTTTTTTCTCAAAATGATGGTGAAGCGGCGCCATACGGAATACGCGACGACCAGTTAACTTAAAGGAGATGACCTGGACTATTACCGAAACGGTTTCCAAGACAAATAATCCACCGATTATTGCAAGAACCAACTCATGCTTACTAATCACGCTAACCGCACCGATAGCACCTCCGACTGATAGTGATCCGGTGTCGCCCATAAAAATCATCGCGGGCGGCGCGTTAAACCAGAGGAAACCGAGACTGGCTCCTACCAAAGCACCACAGAAAACCGTTAGCTCCCCGGCACCAGGAATATTTTGAACTTGCAGATATGACGAAAATACTTGATTTCCAACGATATAGGTAATCAGACCGAGGCAGCCAGCAACAATCATAACTGGGACAATCGCCAGGCCGTCTAACCCATCAGTCAGGTTGACAGCATTGGATGCCCCTATAATGACTATGGTAGCGAAAGGGATAAAGAACCAGCCTAGGTCGATTAGGAGGTATTTGAAGAAAGGAATTGCGAGGCCGGTAGCAAGTGGATCAGGCGAAATCTCAGAAATCCACCATGCTACAGCACCTGCAATAATAATCTCAGCGATTATTTTTAACTTTCCTGACATACCGTTTGAAGACCGTTTCGTAAGCTTAAGATAGTCGTCCAGAAAACCGATGCTACCAAAGCCTAAGGTGACTATGAGGACAGCCCAAACATATCGGTTGCTGATGTCAGCCCATAGAAGTGTTGCCGAACTTACGGCAATCAAAATTAAAAGGCCCCCCATTGTTGGCGTACCTTTTTTAGTCAGGGGATGACTTTCAGGTCCGTCCTCTCGGATGGGTTGACCTTCGCCCTGTTGGCTCTTCAGCCATTTGATTAAGGGGCCACCAAGGATAAAGCTAATAATCAAGGCGGTGATTATCGCCCCTCCGGTCCGGAAAGTCAGGTAACGGAATACATTTAAAAAGCCAAAATCGTCTGCTAGAGGAAAAAGAAAATTATATAACATGGTTACCTATTCCCGTTCGGTACTGGTTGGGATTTGGCGCCATCTTCGATTTGTAACGCAATTAGCTGATCAACTACTGTTTTCATTCCACTCTCGAGCGAGCCTTTTACAGTTACAACATCGCCTGCTCGAATCTTTTTTGAAATAGTTTGTCCCAACTCTGTTGTGGAGTTGCTAAATCCACCTTTTAACGTGGCTGGGAGGGCATCAAACATAGCGGCCATATGTTTTCCGCAAGCATAAACCTTGTCGATACCGGACGTGGAAAGGGTCCTGGCTAGTTCAACGTGATAGTCATTGGAGCTTTTCCCGAGCTCGCACATATCACTCAGAACCGCAATTCGTTTGGCGCAAGGCCCAGGCCGCATTACTGCCAGAGTTTCAATAGCGGCGCGCATTGAGGCTGGGTTGGCATTATAGCTTTCGTCTATAATCGTAAAATTACCATCATCAATTTCGATAGTATGACGTGCCCCGCGACCAGCTATTGGTGTTAGCTCGTTTAGTGTTTTCGCAGCGCTGGCGACGTCAGCGCCCACAGCAGAGATTGCGGCTAATACTGCAAGGCTATTTTGGACTAGATGTTGCCCGGGGAGGCCGAGCCGGTATCCAATCCGGCGGCCACAAATTACCGCTTCAACGTTGTTGCCTGAACAATCGGCGACACGTTTGATCAACCGTGCATCGGCTTCAGGGTGCTCCCCAAAGGAAAGAACACGTTTGACATTAGGGCCCTTTGCTTGTTTGGCAACTCGCACATAATGAGGATTGTCGCGGTTCAGGATTGCTGTACCATCCATCATGCCAATAAAAATTTCAGACTTTGCATCTGCAATTTCCCCAATCGAGTGAAAAAATTCGATGTGTGCTGGCTCAATAGTAGTAATAATTGCGAGGTGTGGTCGGACCATTTGCGATAACAATTTAATTTCGCCGCTATGGTTCATTCCAACCTCGAAGACCCCATATTCGGCGTCTGCGGGCATACGCGCTAAAGATAAGGGTACGCCCCATTGATTGTTATAGCTATGGGCGCTAGCACTAGTTTTCCCTTGTAAATTTAAAGCATTACGGAGTGCGTCCTTAGTGCCTGTTTTGCCAACGCTCCCGGTAACGGCAATGATCTTTGCTGAACTTCGGTCCCGTGCTGCTTTGCCTAGCTTGTTGAGAGCGGTCATCGTATTTGCAACTGTGACAATTTTCCCGTTTTCTACTTCGCCGTTTTGACGATGGTCTATTAATGCTGCCGCTGCGCCATTAGCGAGAGCCTGACTGACATGTTCATGGCCGTCTGTATGGGGTCCTTTGAGTGCGATAAATAGGTCGCCAGGTTCAATCGTTCGGCTGTCTATCGAAACGCCCGAAGCAAACCAGTCGCCGCCGCCTGTGCCACCTGTGGCCCCGCAAACAGATTCCTTGGTCCATAAAGCTGCTTTCATCAATCCAAACTCTCTATCGACTCTATAGCTGCACGGGCGATGACATTATCTTTAAAAGGAAGAACTCGTCTGTCGAAAATTTGACTAGTTTCATGCCCTTTCCCGGCAATAACCAGTACATCGTCGGGCAACAGATCCATAATTGCACATTGGATTGCTTCCGCCCGATTGCCAATTTCCTTGGCATTTGGACATTTTGCTAAAATGGCGTCACGAATGGCGCCCGGTAATTCACTTCGCGGGTTGTCGTCTGTAATATAGATGCGATCCGCTAGATTATTGGCAATAGCCCCCATTTGTGGCCGTTTGCTTTTATCACGATCGCCGCCACAACCGAATACAACAGACAGCTTCCCTGAGGTGTGAGGACGGAGGGCGAGTAACAATGACATTAACGCATCGGGTGTATGGGCGTAATCAATATATACGGCTGCGCCTTTTGGCGTAATTCCTGCAAGTTCTAGACGTCCTGGTGGACTGCGGAGTTCAGGCAAAAAGTCAATGACCTTTTCTGGGTCGTCGCCGCATGCAATCGTGAGACCGAGGGCACATAACACGTTCTGAGCTTGGAAAAAGCCCGTCATGTTAAGCTCGAAATCGTATTGCCTTCCTAATATTGTTATCGATAATTGTTGGCTGCCTGGCAGCGCCTTAATTTTGTCTATGCGGATTTCATTGGCATTTTGCCCATAGCAAATCACCTTGAGACCGCGAGCCTTACTAATCGATGAGAAAATAGAGTAATCACTGGAGTCTGAGTTTAGAACCGCGGTAGCGTTTTTAGGTAACAGGTGATTAAAAAGATTTAATTTAGCGGAGCGGTATTCATCCATAGTGCCGTGATAGTCTAGATGATCGCAGGAAAGATTTGTAAATGCACCGGCCGTAAGATTTACGCCATCTAGTCGTGATTGTTCGAGACCATGGCTCGAAGCTTCGAGCACCACATGATCAATCCGTTCATCTGATAGTGATTGGAGCTGCTGATGTAATGTTATAGGATCCGCAGTTGTAAGTCCTTCACCATTAAAAATATCTGTTGCCTCCGTCGTAACACCCAAGGTGCCTATGGCCGCTGAGGGGTGATCAAGACGTTTCCATATATTATGCGTGAACCAAGCGACTGACGTTTTGCCATTCGTACCGGTAACGGCGGCAGCGATACGAGGCTGTCGCCCGAAATAGCGGCTGGCAAACAGCGCAAGGCTTCGACGCGGGTTATCAACATTTATCATTGGGATTTCTTTTGCTGCGGCCGGCAAACCTGTACCGGTCGGCGCGAGAATTGCGGCAGCCCCGCGTGATAACGCGTCTTTAATGAAATCACGTCCATCGGATTGGGCGCCCTGAAGTGCAGCAAATAGATAGCCCGGTTTGACGGTGCGAGAATCTGCAGTAAGACCCTGAATTTTAGGATCTTTGGTAATATAGTGAGCTCCTGGATTTGCTCTTGCGAGTTCAGAAAGAAGCAAGACGACGCTTTCCTTTCTTTTTCGTGACAACATCAATGGCTAATTGACTCACATTTTCTGGCGCGAGTTCATCAACTGTCGGGACACCAAGAAGCGGACCAATGCGGGCGATCACTTTTCCAACTACAGGGGCAGCTACCCTACCACCTGTGGGACGTCTAAGTGTTTCTTTCGTGACGCTAGGCTCATCGATCATAGCGAAGATGACGTAACGCGGTGCACTCATTGGAAAAGCACCTATAAAGGAGGAAATAACCGCTTTCTTCTTATATCGACTTCCAACGACCTTTTCGGCGGTACCAGTTTTGCCGCCGACTAGATAGCCCTCGGCCCCGGCTTTTCGGCCAGTTCCATTTTTAACGACGAGGCGCAGTAAGCGTCGAACGTGGTCTGATGTTTTTCCTGATATTACCCGCCGGCCTTTGGTCTTTAGACCTGGTTCTTTCTTTAAAAATGTCGGGGCGTGGTATAGACCTCCGTTTATCATTGAGGCTACACCGGCCACCAGTTGCATTGGGCTAATTGAAAGACCATGCCCAAATGAAATTGTCATGGCATTGATTGCGCGCCACGGACTGGGAATGAGAGGAGCACCGATTTCAGAAATTTCGACTGGTGAGGGGTGCAGAAGACCTAATTTTTGAAGGAAGGCACGTTGTTCGGTAATGCCCACATCTAAAAGCATTTTGACAGAGCCGATATTTGAAGAATACATAAAAATCTCGGGTACTGACAGCCATCGCCGTTTTGCGTGATAGTCGCGGATAACGAAGCGGGAAACACGAATTGGGTGTGTGGCGTCATAACCATCCCGCATCGACACCTTCCCGGAATCTAAGGCCATTGCTGTCGTAAAAATCTTAAGAGTAGAACCCATCTCGTAGACCCCAAGTGTCGCACGATTAAACCTCCTATCCGGCTCAATCTTAGTAGGAAGATTTGGGTCAAAATCTGGCAGTGAGACGACGCCTAAAACTTCCCCGTTACGGACATCCATAACTATTCCGGCGGCACCAATGCCTCGAAATTGGCGCACCGCAGTAGCGAGTTCCTTCCGGATAGCATGTTGAACTCTAATATCAATCGAAAGCTTCAGTGGTGTATGGTTTTTCCTTAGTTGTTGGTTCAGGTGCCTTTCAATTCCCGCTAACCCACGGTTATCAACGTCGGTATGGCCGAGAACATGAGATGCTAGTGCAGCCGACGGATAAACTCTGCGTTCTTCGTCGCGGAAATCGAGGCCAGGAATTCCGAGTTTATTTACTTGGTATTTCTGACGTGGTGTCAGGTGGCGTCGTAGCCAAATAAAATTGCGATCTTGCGTCAGCTTTGAATACGTTAGTCTTCGGTCCAGTTCCGGTAGAACTCCGGCGAGCTTATTAACAGCATCCTGCGCGTCTATTATGATTCGTGGATTTGCATACAGTGAATATGTTTTCAGAGTCGTCGCTAATAAAATTCCGTTACGATCAACGATATTACCCCGGATTGTCTTTAGAAGGCCCTTGTTTTCAGACCGAGTATATTGTGGCTCACTTTTCTCTACAAACATTGTGACGCCAATTAGGCGCCCCGTTACGATAAGAAAGGCCACAGAAAATAATGCGCCGGTGACTAAGAGCCTACTCCGTCCGATCTCTACACTTGGCGTTGCAGGTGGCTCTCGCCGCCTTCTTTTTGGGAATAAGGGTTGGCGGCCGATCATTATTTACGCCTTGCTTTGGCGAACGGGGGGGGGACCTGATCGGCCGCCGGGGGACTGGTGCCATTTTTACTCTCATGAGCGGAGCGGAATGGGATTTTTTGAATTTCAATAGTTTGGGAGGCTTTAATTGGCTTCAATGCAAGTAGACGCCGGCCTAAATCTTCAAGGTGTGCGGGTTGATTGAGATAACTCCACTCAGCTTTTAGGACATGTGCTGCTTCGAGGTTTTTGATTGAATTTTCATGAATCGTGGCAAGTTGGCCTTCCATTGATTTAACTTCATATTTCAGGACAAATAATCCGATCCCGGCAGTGGTTGCGAGAAACATCCAAATAAGCGTGGCACGCTTAATCATGCTAGGCCTTTCTGGTTTTTATGCTCCGCCACCCAGGGAGTCGCATCTGTGCGCTCTGCAGTTCGAAGCCGCGCGGAACGGGATCGGGGATTAGAGGCAGTTTCGAATTCGTCGGGCCGGATAGCTCGGCGGGTTAGCTCTTTGAATGTTGCTGGCTTTTGAACAGAACTGGCGTGTGGCGTGTGGCGTGATCCACGAGAGCCGCTGCCGGAACGGTCACGGAGGAATGCTTTGACAATGCGATCTTCAAGGGAATGGAAACTGACCACAGCTAAACGGCCACCGGCCGCTAACAAAGATTCTGCGGCGTTTAAACCTCGCTGAAGCTCACCAAGTTCATCATTTAGAAATATACGGAGGGCTTGAAACGTTCGAGTAGCGGGGTCAATTGCTTTGGAACTATTTTTGGCTGGACGGTGGCAACCACGAACGATATTAGCGAGTTCTAGTGTTCTCGTAATTGGAGCTTTTGAACGAGCCGCTACAATCGCGCTGGCGATACGTCTTGATCGGCGCTCTTCGCCATATTTAAATATTATATTGGCTAGTTCGGTCTGCTCAGTTTCGTTGACAATATCGGCTACTGTTGGTCCGCTAAATGACATCCTCATGTCGAGCGGGCCATCATGCCGGAAGGAAAACCCTCGATCGGGATCGTCAATCTGGAAAGATGAAACGCCGAGATCAAGCATGATACCGTCAACGCTCTCTACGGATCGAGCACCCAGTAGCTGCTCCATGCTGCCAAAATTGCCATGGATCATGGTTAGCCGCCCGCCAAATTCTCTAGAGAGCGCCGCGCTGCGGGTGCAAGCCTCCGGATCCCGATCTATACCCCATACGTTACAGTTGACAGACTCAAGAAGTGCTCGGCTGTAGCTGCCCCCGCCGAAGGTGCCGTCAACATAAATGGCATGTGCGTATGGGTTTATTGCGGCGATTACCGCTTTTAAAAGGACGGGGCGGTGCGTGCCGCCCTTCATGTTTGGCTCCCGTTTTCGCGCAAGCGTGCGCGGAGGACTGCGACTGAATTACGCTGATGTTCTTCGAAAATATCCGGCGCCCAAATCTGAAAACGTGTCCCGCGTCCTACAAAAGCCGCTCGATCTATAATTCCAGCGGTTTTAGCTAGCGTTGGCGGCAAAAGAATGCGTCCCTCTCCATCGAAGGGCAACTCATGGGCCATAGCCATAATTGTATCGATCATGTTGTCTGTGCCGAGTAGGGCTTGCTCGAAATCACCGTCGGCCATAGTTTTGTCGAGTCGTCGCTGATTGAGGTCTTCCAACAATGTGCGTCCAAAGGCATCGATCGCATTGTCGGTTAGAGAGAGGTACACGATTACCCCTTGATAAGCTGCTTCCGATAATGCATTGCGAAAGGGCGCCGGAACCGATACCCGGCCCTTGCGGTCAACCTTGTTCACAAATGTGGACAAGAAAGACGTCACGTAAACCCCCGTTCAAAAACTTAAAGCGCCACTACCCCTGAAGAAGCGTTCGAATTCACCTGTTCCCATTAAATGAATTATGGGTTTTAATGGGATATCATGGGATTTCATGGTATGTCAACGGGAACTAATACCATATCTCTATAATTTTATTGTGCGGAGTGTCATCTTTTTGCCAAAACAAGATCGAAGAAAATCCCTTAATCAGAAAGTTTAGTGAATTTTTCGGATCATATAGCGTCAATACGGCAAATTTTTGCTTTTTTTATGGCTTTAATGGCTAGAGTACGCTCTAGCTTTCGATTATTTTTTTAAATTTTTAATGAAATGGGATATCGCCAAATCCTTGGCTCAAATTTATCTATAATTCGCAGGATGAATAGAAAAATAAAGCCAGACGGCCTGTAAGCCGGGTTCTGTTCCCACTCCCGTGGGAGATGGCCATTCATCTGGGGTATCCGTCACCGGATACCTCGCGCGACCCACCCGGGCAACGGCACGGAGACATGCCTTTGAACCGCAGTCCAACTGTCGCCCCTATTCGGTCTTGCTCCCGGTGTGGTTTACCCTGCCACCGCCGTTGCCGGCGGCGCGGTGCGCTTTTACCGCACCCTTTCACCCTTACCTGCCATACCCGAAAGTACGCAGGCGGTTTTCTTTCTGTGGCACTTTCCCTGAGGTTACCCCCGCCGGGTGTTACCCGGCACCGTGTTTCCGTGGAGCCCGGACTTTCCTCCCTTCGCGGGTTTCCCTTTTACGAAGAGCGACCATCCGGCCGTCTGGAACGGGAAATGTGACGATGTATCGCTGCCGGGTCAAGCAATCTTCGCACAAGCGGCTACTAGTTGGGCTGTTTCCATATCGACAATGCCATCTACTTTTGCGGGACGAAAATGACGCTGAAATGCGGTAACTGTCGCTGAAAAAGAAGCTTTGGGATCATAGCCGATCAAAGAAAGGTTCATTCGGATAGAATCTTCTGAGCCGATAGGAAGGGTATTTATTTTTTCTACCGTCGGCCAATAACCAATGCTTTGTGTTGCTATTTTATCCCAAGGAAAAAATTCACCGGGGTCTTTCTTACGCTCGGGTGCAATGTCCGAGTGTCCTAAAATTTGTTTAGCAGAAATATTATGCCTATTGATGATAGACGTTGCGAGGTCTACCAGTGCTTCAATCTGGGCATCAGGGAATTCTTGATATCCCCATTCATGCCCTGGGTTTTGAAGCTCGATACCAATTGACTGACTATTAATATCTGTTTGGCCTGACCAATAACTGAT
>CAYZDH010000056.1:0-14160 GCA_964477025.1 uncultured Rhodospirillaceae bacterium
CGACGGTGCGCGCGTCTTATATCTTTAATTCAAAAATTGTTGGCATTGAAGATGCGGATGTTTGCCTTTTGATTGGCACAAATCCCCGTAAAGAGGCATCTCTGGTAAATGCAAGGATACGCAAACGCTGGCTTCGCGGAGGTTTCTCCGTTGGTGTTATCGGTCAAAAAAACGACCTAACGTACCCTAAAGAATATTTGGGTGCGGGGCCTCAAACTTTAAATGAGCTTGCGGATGGTTCGCATGAATTTTGCGAAACTCTGAAGAATGCGGAAAGACCGATGCTGATTATCGGGCAAGGTGCGATCGCTCGTGATGATGGGTCAAGGGTCCTGTCTGCAGCTCGAAAAATCGCCCAAACATGTGGTCTAGTAAAAGATAATTGGAATGGTTTTAACGTCCTTCATGTTGCGGCAGGCCGGGTTGGATCACTCGATATCGGATTTGTTCCAGGGCCTGATGGTCGGGACGTTGCTGGTATTCTTGCGGGTGTTGAAACTGGAGATATTGAAACCGTTTACTTGCTTGGTGCAGACGAGATTGATACTCGCAAGTTAAAAAATGCCTTCGTAATATATCAAGGGCATCATGGCGATGCTGGCGCTCACTGTGCGGACGTGATCCTACCAGGGGCAGCCTACACGGAGAAAAATGCAACCTACGTAAACACAGAGGGCCGGGTCCAGCGGGCGTCGCGCGCTGTCTTTCCACCGGGGGATGCCCGTGAAGATTGGACGATCATTCGTGCGTTGTCTGATGTCTTAAATTTAACGTTACGATATGACGACCTTTCCGGCGTTCGTCGTCGTATGGCTCTGCAAAATGCTGTTTTTGAAATAGTTGGCGATTTGCGTGCAAGCAATTGGGATAAATTTGGAGAAATGGGTGTGCCGGATGGTGATGCCTTTGTCTCTCCAGTATCGAATTTTTATATGACAGACGTGATAAGTCGGGCCTCTGAAACGATGGCTGCGTGCACGAAGGCTTCAGCTGAAGCATTGGAAGAGAAGACAGGCACTAATGGCTGAGTTTTGGGTTCTTTACGCATTTCCGACGATTAAAATCGTTGGCTACATCCTGGCAATTATCATTCCCTTGTTGACAGCTGTCGCCTACTTAACCCTGGCGGAGCGCAAAGTAATTGCCGCCATGCAGCTCCGGAAAGGGCCGAATGTGGTCGGCCCTTTTGGTTTGCTGCAGCCTTTAGCGGATGGTCTAAAATTATTGTTTAAAGAAACGATAATACCATCGGGTGCTAACAAAATCGTTTTTGTCCTAGCACCAATGATTACCTTTATTTTAAGTCTCCTCGCCTGGGCGGTGATACCATTTAGTGAAACTTTGGTTCTCGCTGATATTAATGTGGGAATATTATACCTCTTTGCAATCTCGTCTTTGGGTGTATACGGAATAATAATGGCGGGGTGGGCGGCTAATTCGATATACCCATTCTTGGGCGCCTTGCGTTCAGCGGCTCAGATGGTGTCCTATGAAGTATCTATAGGGTTTGTAATTATCACTGTGTTGTTATGTGTTGGCTCGCTGAACCTCAATGACGTCATCGAAGCCCAACGCGGTTTATGGTTCTGCATCCCGCTTCTTCCGATGTTTGTGATTTTCTTTGTTTCGGGTCTAGCTGAGACAAACCGCGCACCCTTTGATCTGCCTGAGGCAGAAGCAGAGTTAGTTTCAGGTTATAACGTCGAATATTCGTCCATGACCTTCGCCCTTTTCTTCCTCGGTGAATACGCCAATATGATTCTTATGAGTGCGATGACGGTCATTCTGTTCCTCGGAGGGTGGTTGCCGCCAATCGATATTGCGCCATTTAATTGGATCCCGGCTCCAATCTGGTTCGCGTTAAAAATTTCCGCGGTATTGTTTTGTTTCTTGTGGGTCAGGGCGACATTCCCAAGGTATAGATATGATCAGTTAATGCGATTGGGGTGGAAAGTATTTTTGCCATTCTCGTTGTTGTGGGTCGTTGTTACCTCAGGTTTTCTTTTGGCGATGGGGTGGTTACCGAAATGATAGAATTAGGTTGTCGATCAAACTTTTTATGGAACCCTTCATGAGCTTTTTAAAACGATCTTCAAAAATGTTATTGTTGAGTGAATTGATCTCCGGCATGGCGTTGACCTTTCGTTACATGTTTAAACCGAAAGTCACTATCAATTACCCCTTTGAAAAAGGGCCGCTGAGTCCGCGGTTTCGGGGAGAGCATGCGTTACGGCGATACCCCAGCGGCGAGGAGCGATGTATCGCCTGCAAACTCTGCGAGGCGGTATGCCCGGCGCAGGCTATTACTATTGAAGCTGAACCGCGCGCCGATGGAAGCCGTCGAACCACACGTTACGATATCGATATGACCAAATGCATTTATTGTGGTTACTGTGAGGAGGCTTGCCCGGTAGACGCAATTGTCGAGGGCCCAAATTTCGAATTTGCGACGGAGACGCGGGAAGAGCTTCTGTATAACAAAGATAAATTACTTGAGAACGGGGATCGTTGGGAAACCGAATTGGCAGGGCGGCTTAACGCTGACGCCCCCTATAGATAACTGGAGTGCTGTAAAATAGTGTCGTTTATTAGATTTCAAAAAAGATTCGCAAAGGGATTTTTATGATAATCCAGGCGTTAAGCTTTTATCTTTTTGCATTTGTCGCTGTAGCTGCAGCGGTCATGGTTATTTCTGCGCGTAATCCAGTACACTCCGTCCTGTTTTTGATCCTTACATTCTTTAATGCTGCGGGGTTATTTGTTCTCATTGGTGCTGAGTTTATCGCAATGATCCTCGTGGTTGTTTACGTTGGCGCGGTTGCTGTGTTGTTTCTATTTGTTGTGATGATGCTTGATATCAGCTTTGTTGAGATGCGGCAGGGTTTTCTTCAATACCTTCCGATCGGTGGGCTCGTTGGAATAGTGCTGCTTGCTGAATTACTTGTGATTGTTGGTGGTTGGATTGTAGCACCAGTAACCGAGGGTCTTCGGGCCTTTCCGATACCACCAATAGGTCAAGTTACAAACACTCACGCAATTGGGATGGTTCTTTACACCGATTATATTTATCTATTCCAGGGCGCTGGAATGGTCTTATTGGTTGCGATGATAGGAGCAATTGTTCTTACTTTGCGCGCGCGCCCTGGTGTTCAGAAACAAAAAATTTCCGATCAAATAAATCGTCACCCTGAAGACGCAATCGAGATAAAAAAAATTCAGCCGGGGAGTGGGATCTAACAATGTTAGAGATTGGCCTGCCTCACTATCTTTCCGTTGCGGCGATCCTTTTCTCGCTGGGAATTTTTGGCATATTCCTAAACCGAAAGAATGTGATCATCATCTTGATGTCAATTGAGTTGATCTTGCTTGCGGTGAACATCAATTTAGTTGCCTTTTCTGTTCATCTCCAAGATTTAACCGGCCAAATCTTTGCGATGCTGGTGCTGACAGTCGCAGCGGCTGAAGCAGCAATTGGCTTGGCGATAATTGTAGTTTACTTCCGAAACCGCGGCACGATAGCCGTCGAAGATATTAATCTGATGAAGGGCTAATGGCGTGATTTATATACTCGCGATTTTCTTGCCCTTATGCGGCTCCATTATAGCTGGGCTATTTGGCCGATGGCTGAAAGATAAAGGGGCGCAAATTGTCACTTGCGCTGCGATGCTTTTATCTGCGGTCTTCTCATTATTTATTCTTAATGAGGTGTCCCTGAAACACGAGCCACAAACAATTCAGTTGTTTAGTTGGTTTGTTTCGGGGGCATTCGACGTTAATTGGGCATTGCGCTTTGATACCCTAACGGCGGTCATGCTAGTTGTTGTTACGGTGGTTTCCTGCGCTGTGCATTTCTATTCGATTGGTTATATGCATCACGACCCATCGGTACCGCGTTTCTTTTCATATTTAAGTTTATTCACCTTTTTTATGTTGATGTTAGTGACATCAAATAATTTTTTACAGCTGTTCTTTGGCTGGGAAGGCGTCGGATTGGCGTCCTATTTGCTAATCGGGTTTTGGTATAAGAAGCCTTCAGCGAATGCGGCCGCAATTAAGGCATTTTTAGTTAACCGGGTGGGTGATTTTGGGTTTGCATTAGGTATCTTAGGCGTCTTCCTCCTCTATGGCAGTGTGGACTTTGATACTGTCTTTAAGGCAACTCCCGGGAAGGCTGCGGCGACAATGGAATTCCTAGGTGGACAATTTCATGCCCTAACAGTTCTGTGTCTCTTGCTCTTCATCGGTGCTATGGGGAAGTCAGCTCAACTGGGGCTGCATACCTGGCTGCCAGATGCGATGGAGGGGCCAACACCAGTGTCGGCATTGATTCATGCTGCGACGATGGTCACCGCTGGGGTCTTTATGGTTGCGCGGCTGTCACCAATGTTTGAATTTGCGCCTTTCGCACTGAACGTCGTTTGCGTAGTCGGCGCATCAACAGCATTTTTCGCGGCAACGGTTGGGTTGTGCCAAAACGATATTAAACGAGTGATTGCTTATTCGACTTGTAGTCAACTCGGCTATATGTTTTTTGCCTGTGGTGTCTCCGCATATGCTGCTGGCATCTTTCATTTATTCACCCACGTTTTCTTCAAGGCGCTATTGTTTCTTGGTGCTGGCTCCGTCATTCACGCTATGTCGTCAGAACAAGATATGCGTAACATGGGTGGAATTTGGCGTCTTATTCCTTTGACCTATACGATGATGTGGATCGGGAGCCTCGCGCTTGCAGGGCTACCATTTTTTGCAGGATTTTACTCCAAAGACATGGTTCTGGAGTCAGCATTTGCAGCAAATAGCGGTGTTGGGACTTATGCCTTTTGGATGGGCATGGCGGCGGCAATAATGACCGCGTTCTATTCTTGGCGGTTACTGTTTATGACATTTCACGGGGAGCCGCGGGCTGACGAAAAGACTATGGCTCACGTTCATGAATCTCCGAGAGTTATGACGGTGCCTTTGATTGTGTTGGCTCTTGGTGCACTATTTTCAGGTTATATTGGATACGATCTCTTTGTTGGTAATTCGATGCAACTCTTCTGGGGTCAGGCGATTTTCGTCCTCCCAACAAACACCGCGATTATTGACGCACATCATGTCCCCCTTTGGGTTAAAGTGGCACCAGTTATCGTTGGCCTCGTTGGCATTGCGCTGGCCTACTACATGAACATTATTCGTACTGACCTGCCGGCTAAGGTGGCCACTAGGTTTGGGAATCTTTACTTGTTTCTTTACAACAAATGGTACTTTGACGAGTTGTACGATCGTCTCTTTGTTCGTCCGGCTAAATTTATTGGTGAGGGGCTGTGGAAAGAGGGTGACGGCACCATGATTGACGGGCTGGGTCCTGATGGTATCGCCGCAGTCATTCGTAACTTGGCCGGACGCGCAAGCCGTCTGCAATCTGGTTATGTTTATCATTACGCCTTCGCAATGCTGATTGGTGTGGCGGGCCTCGTAACCCTTTACTTATACACACACGGATGAGGGAAATATGAGTGATTTTCCTATCCTGAGTATCGTAACTTTCCTGCCATTGGTAGGTGCGCTTGCAATCTTAATAATTCGCGGTGATGAAGAAGTCGTAGCCCGCAACGCTAAGGCGACGGCGTTGTGGACGACGCTGATTACATTTTGTCTATCACTGATGTTATGGACTGGTTTTGACCGGACATCTGCGGCGTTTCAATTCGTTGAAAACAGCCCTTGGATCGAGAGTTTCGGCATTGACTATCATATGGGTGTCGACGGTATTTCTGTTCTTTTCGTTCTGCTATCAACTTTTCTGACACCGATATGCGTTTTAGCAAGCTGGGACGCTATAAAAGTCAGGGTAAAAGAATATATGGTCGCCTTCTTAATCCTTGAGACCTTAATGGTCGGGATGTTCTGTGCGCTCGACTTCTTCCTATTTTATATCTTCTTCGAAGGGGTCTTGATCCCCATGTTCCTCATTATTGGTGTCTGGGGAGGAAAACGACGGGTCTATGCCGCCTTTAAGTTTTTTTTGTACACCCTTACAGGGTCTGTCTTAATGCTATTAGCCATTTTGGCTATTTATTTGCAGGCTGGAACTTCAGAAATTCCGTCGCTCCTAAATTTCGTCCTTCCGGCTAATATTCAATATTGGTTGTGGCTAGCTTTCTTTGCTAGTTTTGCGGTTAAGGTCCCTATGTGGCCGGTGCACACGTGGCTGCCGGATGCGCATGTTGAAGCGCCTACCGCTGGTTCGGTCATTTTGGCAGGCGTATTGCTTAAAATGGGTGCGTACGGTTTCTTGCGCTTCTCAGTTCCAATTCTGCCAATAGCATCAGATTTCTTTACGCCACTGATCTTTGCTTTGAGTATAATTGCGTTCATTTACACGTCGTTGGTTGCGCTTGTTCAGTTGGATATGAAAAAGTTAATTGCATATTCCTCGGTTGCCCATATGGGTTTCGTGACGCTTGGAATTTTTTCATTAAATCAGCAGGGAGTGACCGGCGCTATTTACCAAATGCTTAGTCACGGTATTGTTTCTGCGGCATTGTTCCTGTGCGTTGGCGTGATTTACGACCGAATTCATACTCGAGAGATAGCACGGTATGGCGGATTAGTTGAACGAATGCCTGTCTATGCGGTTTTCTTCATGGTTTTTATGCTTGCGAGTGTCGGTTTGCCTGGAACTGGCGGTTTTATTGGAGAAATACTTGTGCTGGTTGGGCTCTTTCAAGTGAGTACCTGGGCGGCGACATTAGCTGCAACGGGCGTGGTCTTAGGGGCTGCCTATATGCTTTGGCTTTATCGCCGAGTAATTTTTGGAAAATTGAGTAGGGGTGATCTCAAATCAATAACGGATATGAGCTATCGGGAAGTAGCAGTCTTCACGCCCCTGCTTGTATTAACTATTTGGATGGGCGTCTATCCGATGCCGTTCTTAGAAATTATTGAAGTGTCTGTCGCCAACTTGGTTGACCAGCACAAAACGGCGATGCTGGCCGCTGAAGCCATAACTCTCGCTGGGCAATGAGTGAGGTGTCAATGTTGTCGATGAGTCTGTTGTTACCTGCGTTGCCTGAAATTGTTCTTGCCTGTGCCTGCATGGCTTTACTGATGGTCGGTGTATTTCGTGGAAACAATGTAACACGCTCATTGTCCTGGGTTGCCGTGTTTAGCTTGTTGCTGGTTGGATTTATTCTCAGTTCTATTCAGACCGGTCGTATGACCGCATTTGGCGGTCAATTTGTTGTCGATGATTTTGCGCATTTTATGAAATGGTTGGTCATTATTGGAGCCTCTCTTGCAATAATAATGTCAATTAATTTCAACGAGCAGGAAGGTATCGCCCGTTTCGAGTATCCGGTTTTGATTCTGTTTGCTGCTCTCGGCATGTTCATGATGGTGTCAGCGAACGACTTGATTTCTTTGTATGTCGGATTGGAATTGCAAAGCTTGGCTCTATATGTTGTTGCAGCCTTTCGCAGAGATTCCCTTAAGTCATCGGAAGCAGGATTAAAATATTTCGTCCTCGGGGCCCTGTCCTCCGGAATGCTGTTATATGGGTCTTCCTTGATTTATGGATTTTCTGGAACCACTAATTTTGAGGGTCTGGCGACACTCTTTAACGGTTTAGGTACCACCGAACCAGGTGTCGGACTTGTGGTCGGCTTAGTATTCCTTATTGCGGGACTTGCCTTTAAAGTTTCTGCCGTTCCATTTCATATGTGGACTCCTGACGTATACGAGGGGGCTCCGACGCCGGTTACAGCATTTTTTGCAGTGGCTCCCAAAGTAGCAGCCATTGCACTATTTATCCGGGTCTTGATGGGGCCATTTGGTCCCCTTGTAGCCGAATGGCAGCAGGTCATTGTGTTGATCTCTATTGCTTCAATGGTCCTTGGTGCGCTGGCGGCAATTTGGCAGGATAATATCAAACGCCTCCTCGCATATAGTTCGATAGGGCATGTTGGCTATGCACTTATCGGTCTAGCTGCAGGGACAGAAGCGGGTATACGTGGAATACTGGTTTATATGGCTATATACCTCGCTATGAATGTCGGAACATTCTGCTGCGTTTTGGCGATGCGGCGCACGGGGCGCATGGTTGAAGGAATTACCGATTTGGCGGGACTGGCACGTAACCACCCAATGCTTGCGCTCGCGATGGCAATTTTCATGTTTTCTATGGCCGGTATTCCGCCATTGGCAGGCTTTTTTGGTAAACTCTATATCTTTCTAGCGGCGATCGAAGCGGGCCTATATACTTTGGCTATCATTGGAGTGCTCGCCAGCGTCGTCGGGGCATACTATTACCTTCGCATAATTAAGATTATGTATTTTGAGGAGCCAGCGGAAGTATTTGATCGAACAATCCCTCGAGAAGTGAAATTTATTCTCGTTGGAGCTGCTCTATTCGTTACATTTTTTATTATTAGGCCGGGTGTTATCGTCGAGGGTGCCGCCAGTGCGGCACGGATGCTCTTGGCCGGTTAGAGGCAGTGCGTGATCTTTCAAACTTGCCTATGGGTATGAAGCTCCATTCATACGATTCCTTAGACAGCACAAATAACGAAGCCCTGCGACTTATTGAGTGCGGAGCTGCCCGTGAGGGAACTGTAGTTTTAGCAAAACAGCAGTCTGCAGGTCGCGGGCGCCGCAGCTCGAATTGGGAATCTCCGGCTGGAGGTCTTTACATGACTTTGGTCACGAAAGTTCCAAATTTGCGTGTCGCTGGTCAGTTGGCCTATGTTGCTTCATTAGCCGTTCGTGACGCCGTCTCGGTTTATGCAGCCGCGATCTCAACAATTACATGTAAATGGCCGAATGACTTATTGCTAAATGGCAAAAAGGTTTCTGGTATTTTAATTGAAACGTTAGACGATTATTATGCGGTAGGGGTAGGTATCAATCTTTCGTTAGTGCCGAATGCTGTTGCAGGTAAAGCTATTTCTTTGGCCGACCTCGACTTAAAAGTTGAACCACCTGAAATGTTAACTGGTGTTATTTCATCTTTTGTCTATTGGAACAAAGTCTGGCGTGAAAAAGCTTTTCCTATGGTTAGGGCAGCATGGCTGGATGGCGCCCATGGAATTAATGAACCTATTATAGTTCGGTTTCCCGACGGGACTGAAGAGCAGGGTAGGTTTCAGGGTATTGACGAAGAGGGCGCACTGGTATTGGAAAGGGTGGACGGCAGCAACCAAAAGATTAATGCTGCGGAAATTTTCTTCTCTTGCTGACGGGTTATTAGATGCTTCTGGCTATAGATTCAGGAAACACCAACATCGTTTTTGCTGTCTACGAAGGCAAAAACCTTAAAGGGGAATGGCGAGCGTCAAGTGATGCCAAACGGACGGCGGATGAGTATGGTGTTTGGCTGACACAGTTGATGCTCCTTGATAATTTGAAAGTAGAAGATATTTCCGCTTCGATTGTGGCGACCGTTGTTCCGGAAACTCTTTTCAGCTTAAAAACCCTATGCCGGAGATATTTCAAGACCGATCCTTTGATCGTAGGTGAGACAGGAGTTGAGATCGGAGTTGATATTCTGATTGACGACCCAGATGAAGTTGGTGCGGATCGTTTAGTCAATGCGACTGCAGCACACCACCGTTATGGCGGGCCTTTAATAGTCATCGACTTCGGTACAGCGACCACATTTGATGTGGTAAATGAAAGCGGGAGTTATTGTGGGGGAGTCATCGCGCCAGGTATAAATCTATCATTAGATGCCCTGCATATGGCGGCGGCCAAGCTCCCTCGTGTCGCCGTTCAAAAACCCAGTGGGGTAATTGGAAAAAAAACTGTTTCCGCGATGATGTCAGGAGTTTATTGGGGGTATGTTGGATTAATAGAGGGTGTCCTTACCCGAATAAAAGCAGAATATGGCTCGCCGATGTGTGTCGTCGCGACTGGTGGTCTTGCGCCTTTATTTGCCGCGGAACTTCCCGCGATAGAGCATCTTGACAATGAGCTTACCCTTCGGGGCTTGTCTGAAATATATCGCCGCAATATTCAAAGCGTTTAAATAATGAACAATCCAGAGGAGCTTGTCTTTGTCCCGTTAGGCGGTTGCGGCGAAATTGGTATGAATTTGGGGCTATATGGTTTTGACGGCTCTTGGCTAATGGTTGATTGTGGCGTCACATTCGGCGATGACTTAACCCCTGGCGTTGATGTCATTGTCCCTGACCCGGCCTTTCTCATCGACAAAATTGAAACTTTAGTTGGGGTGGTTATCACACATGCTCATGAAGACCATCTCGGTGGTATT
This sequence comes from uncultured Rhodospirillaceae bacterium, assembly GCA_964477025.1. Taxonomy (GTDB): domain Bacteria; phylum Pseudomonadota; class Alphaproteobacteria; order MPNO01; family UBA2964; genus UBA2964. Next base: position 10,253 of record CAYZDH010000056.1, read on the forward strand.
CCCTATCTTTGGCGGCAATTAAAGTGTCCAGTTTTCGCAACGCCTTTTGCTGCTGGCTTACTAAAGAGAAAATTACCTGAAACTGGCCTCGGTGTAACTGTGCCGATAAATGAGATAGCGCCAGGTGGCGAGTTCTCAGTTGGCGCCTTTGACGTTTCATTCATTAACTTGGCCCATTCTGTTCCGGAAACACAAGCTCTTGCAATTACAACAGAGGTGGGAACCGTTCTTCACGTTTCAGATTGGAAGTTAGACCCCAAACCACTTGTCGGAGCACTTACAGATGAGGCGGCTCTTCGGAAGTTTGGCGACGAAGGCGTAATAGCCCTTATGTGTGATTCAACAAATGTCTTTGTAGAGGGCAGGGCAGGATCTGAAGGTTCCTTGCGTGAAAGCCTTATTGAAGTTGTAAAAAATTGTGACAACAGGGTCGCGATTGCTTCATTTGCGTCGAATGTCGCCAGAATGGAAAGTGCTGTTCGAGCTGCGGAAGCCACTGGTCGTCGAGTTTCTCTTGTTGGGCGCTCACTATGGCGTATAGCGGAAATTGCAAAGGAGTGTGGTTATCTCAAGGACTGCCCTGAATTCATTGATGCACGCGATATTGGTTACCTACCTCGCGATGAGGTTTTGATGCTTTTAACTGGTAGCCAGGGAGAGGCACGCGCAGCCCTTGCTCGGATAGCTGCTGATAATCATCCAGAAATTTCATTGACGGAAGGTGATGCCGTTATTTTTTCCTCTCGTGAGATCCCCGGAAACGAAAAGGCAATTGGTCGTTTAAGAAATCAACTCGCGCGACTGAACGTGGAGGTTATCACAGAACGCGATGCTTTTGTTCATGTGTCGGGGCATCCGGCACGGGAAGAGCTTAAAGAATTATATGATTGGGTTAAACCGCCGTTATTAGTGCCAATTCATGGTGAGGCCAGGCACCTGATCGAACATAGAAAATTCGCACGCAGTAACGCTATTCCCGCTACCGCAGTGGTTGAAAATGGTGAGATGCTTCGTCTGGCGCCCGGCGAAACAGAGATAATCTCCCATGTCCAATCCGGACGATATGCAGTTGATGGCCGGCGCTTAGTACCAATTGAGGGTGATGTTGTTCGCGCACGTCGTCGGATGACATTTACTGGTGTGGCCGTCGCGACGGTAGTTCTTGATAAAGAGGGAGAGTTGGTTCAAACACCGCAGATTTCAGCGCCTGGGATCGTGGACGCTATTGGTGAAGATTCGGTGATGCACGAGGAGGCAATTTCTGCGATTGTTGAGGCCGTAGAAAAAATGTCTGAACGCCAACGTTTTAATAATGGAAAGCTTGAAGGAGCCATAAGTAGGGCGGCGAGGAGTGTCTTTCGTGCTGAGACAGGTAAGCGGCCAATTGTAGAAGTACACATAGTAAGGGTTTGAATATTTGATGTCCTGGGTTTCCGGAATTGTAGTTTATGTGATGGCCTGGTGGTTGGTTTTCTTTATTACTCTGCCCATTGGAGTGAAGCCGCCTCATGAGGAAGGCGCTGTGGCTGGTGTCGGACACGAAGCAGGCGCACCCGTCAGGCCGCATTTATTTAAGAAGGTTCTAGCTGCAACTGTAATAGCGGGATTTATTACAGGAGTAATTTGCTGGGTAATTCTCTCGGATGTTACCTTATTTAAGAATGTTTAGTTTCTTATGACTAAATATTGTGAATTGGCTCCGGGTCACCCGTTTCACGGCCCCTATCACGATCTTGAGTATGGCTTTCCCGTGACAGACGACAACATTCTGTTTGAAAGGCTCGTTCTTGAAATTAACCAGGCGGGTTTGTCCTGGCTAACAATTTTAAAAAAACGCGAAGCCTTTCGCGCCGCCTATAATTTCTTCGATATTGAGCAGGTTGCAATGTTTGGTGACGCGGAGCGGAAATGTCTTTTAAAGGATGTCGGCATTATTAGGAATAAGTTAAAAGTTAACGCTGCAATTGAGAATGCTCGAAGAATTAGACACTTAAAAAAAACTTTTGGTTCATTTGCCGGTTGGCTTGAACACCATCACCCGTTGAATAAAACCGAATGGATTGAAGTCTTTAAAAAGACATTTCTTTTTACTGGTGGAAAAATAACTGGTGAATTTTTAATGAGCACCGGTTATTTGCCGGGAGCTCATGAACCCAGTTGCCCGGTGCTAAAAAAAATAGCGTGCCTCAATCCTCCTTACCTTAGGTGAATTGACGCACGCCATTTAGATAAACAAGCTAAAAGATTATGCCCCGGAGAAAATAAATTAGGAAGGTGATGGAAACTAACCACATTGCACCGCTAATATCCGCTAGACGGCCGGACACAATTTTTATCGCGACGTAAGCAATAAAACCGAGACCAATACCCGTAGCAATTGAGAAGGTTAAAGGCATCATGAGTGCCGTAATTACTGCAGGCACAAATTCTGTAACATCATCCCAGTCAATCTCGGCAAGCCCTCGGGCCATCATACAGGCAACAAAAACAATTGCCGGAGCTGTAGCAAAGCCAGGTATTGAAGTCGCGATGGGCGCAAAGAATAAAGCTAAGAGAAATAGGCATGCAGCTACGACAGCTGTCAGACCGGTTCTTCCGCCAGCTCTAATCCCTGACGCGCTCTCGATATAACTCGTCGTCGGAGATGTACCGAATACGGCGCCTGCGACGGTAGCGCTACTGTCTGCGACCAAGGCCTTACCAATTTTTGGAAGGTTACCATCTTCATCTAACATTTTTGCTTGGTGGCCGAGGCCTATGAGAGTACCCGCGGTGTCAAACAAGTCGACAAGGAGGAAGCTAAACAACAACACCAGCATGGTCGCTCCTGCGAGCTTAAAAAAACCAGCGATATCGAGCGCAAGGAAGGTTGGTGAAGGGTCAGGTATGGCGCCAACAATTGAGCTTGGGGCCTTTGCTAAACCGGTCATCATTCCAATGATTGACACTATTAGAATACCTATAATGATCGCCCCTGGAACTTTTTTGTAGTCGAGAGCGACGATGACAATAAAACCAAGGACCGCTAGCAATACATTCAAGGAAACGAGATTTCCCACAGTTACAAGTGTGGCTGGGTGGTCGACGACTAGACCAGCACTTTTCAGACCGATGAAGCCGAGAAAAAGTCCAATACCCGCGGCGATCGCGAGTTTTTGTGATCTTGGAATGCTATTCACTATCCACTCGCGCACTGGAAGGACGCTTAATATTAGAAAAAGGATGCCGGAGATAAGAACTGCGGCCAGCGCAATTTCCCAACTCACGCCCATGCCCTTAACGACACCAAATGTGAAAAACGCATTGAGCCCCATTCCTGGTGCTAAAGCGATGGGTAAATTAGCGTAGAAACCCATAACTAGTGACCCAAATGCTGCCGCCAAACAGGTGGCAACAAAGACTGCGTTTTTATCCATTCCTGCAATAGCTAAAATCTCAGGATTGACAAAGATTATGTAGGCCATAGTCAGGAAGGTCGTGAGACCGGCAAAAAGCTCGGTCCTAACCGTCGTCTGACTTTCATCTAATTTAAATAAGCTGTTTAACATTATTTCCCCCAAAAAAATTTTCAGCACGAGAGTTTCGCACAGCAGATCGATTCGATTAAGCTGCTGCTAGTAAAAAATCCAGATTATAACTAGATACGGAATTTAATGTTAGCAAAGCGGTTAATCTGAATTATTAACTTACATTAAGATCGGTGCCTCAGGCTGTTTTGACCCCAGGAGCGCGAGGTCCACAGCCCGGCATTGCCTTCGCAATCTGCATTCCCTAAAGTCTGACCGCGTTGCAAGTTGACTTTGTACCTAGTAGCCGTAGTTCAGAGGATCATATGCGTTTAACAAATTATTTTTTGCCAACTTTGAAAGAGGATCCTGCTGAAGCTCAAATTTCTTCGCATCGCCTAA
>CAYZDH010000057.1:0-11384 GCA_964477025.1 uncultured Rhodospirillaceae bacterium
AAGCTAAAGAGGCAGGACTCGGGCACGAACTGCCAACAGACTGGTTCACAGAAGATGTCCACCCTTAAATAAACTTAATTCTTACCGCTAATGACAAATTTAAGTGATCGACAGGTAAAGGAGGAGTCACTTCTTCGACGGTCATTTGGCGCATCTCTTTTCGTGTTTTTTGGACTAGCGCTAGGCGCTGGATTTAGCGTTTATTTCTTTAAGGGTCCAACAGTCTATGAAATGGCCATCCAAGACGCCTGGGATTTGATGCTCTTTATTGCTCCCCGCGTCGGTGCAGCTGTACTTATCGCCGCCTTTCTTCAAATTCTTGTTCCAAAAGAAGTGATTTCGCGCCTTATTGGAGAAAATGCAGGGGTTAAAAGTGTTATAATAGCGACGTTCGCGGGGGCCCTAACACCTGGTGGCCCCCTCACTTCTTTTCCCGTCGTGATTGCTCTTTATGCCGCTGGTGCAAATAAGGGTGCCCTTGTTGCTTATCTCTCTTCATGGGCAATAATAGGTATGCAGCGTATAATTGTATGGGAGCTGCCACTTCTCGGCCCAGATGTTACAGCCGTTAGAGTCGGCGCCAGTATATTATTGCCGGTAATCGCCGGGACGATAGCGTTATATCTACCGATCCGTCTGAAAGTTCATGCACCACCGAGGGTAAAATGAATATTTTATCTCTTGTCGCGTTAATAATGTGGTTATCAGCACTTGCGCTCATTCTTGTTAGTTTCAAACGTAATGATGGTTCCACAGAAAAGGGACTGCGCATGGGCGTCGGGTACCTTGCTGTTATGGCCCCTCGAGTATTTTGTGCAGTTTTCATGGCAAGTTTCGTGGCAGAGCTTTTACCCGGAGATCTTATAAGCAACTGGCTAGGCTCTGAATCTGGCATCAAAGGGATTTTGATTGCTTCTGTAATTGGAATTATGGTCCCAGCCGGCGGTGTAGTGGCTTTTCCGCTGGCTCTCGCTATGATCAAGGTTGGTGTTGGATTGCCTCAACTTACGGCATTTTTAACCTCTTGGGAGGTATTTGCTATTCATCGAATACTGGCATGGGAAATACCCTTTCTAGGGGCACATTTTGTTGGGCTAAGAATTTCATCATCCTTTATGCTTCCTCCATTAGCCGGAATATTTGCTGCCGGATTATTAACGTTGTTTAGCAGATAGAATGAGTATTTAGCCGTGACAAACCTCTCGTCTACCCTCGGAAGGGATACCCGGGTTCTCAGCTTAATTTGTACTGGGCAGTTTATGAGCCACTATTCACAGCTTGTATTACCGCCCTTATTCATTCTCATGCAAACTGACTACGGCGTAAGCTTTGCGGCTTTAGGATTGATGATTACGCTGATCAACGCTTCTGGCGCACTTTCTCAACTTCCCATCGGTTTTATGGTCGACCGGTTTGGTGCAACGCGCATATTGATATCTGGTTTATTAATAAAAACTTTTGCCATAGGCGCTATGGCCTTAACACCTTCATACGAATTATTACTTATTCTAGCGGTGATTGCCGGCCTAGGACACGCAGTATTTCATCCAGCCGACTATTCAATACTAATGTCTTCAATAGACAAAAGGCGGATTGGTAAAGCCTTCAGTATCCACACAGCTTCGGGAACTGCAGGAACAGCAGCCGCTCCAATTGCTATCGTTCTGATCGCCGAATTTTGGGATTGGAAAATTGCGGTTCTTTCTGTTGCCTTACTCGGAGCCCTCACTGGATTAGCGATGATACTGCAAGGGAATATTATCCATGATCATGTTAAACGAAAAGGCGAAAACAAAAGCGCTAATAAGGGCCTCGGCGTTAGAGAAGGCATCACACTTTTAATCCAACCACGCTTCCTTGTTCTCTACCTATTCTTTCTAACCACCGCCATGATTTCCATCGGTCTAAATGCATTCACAGTGACCTCACTTGTTAAACTCTACGGAACCCCTTTAATTGCGGCAGGTGCGGCTCTTACAACATTTGCAACAGCTGGGGTTCTGGGTGTCCTCTGTGGCGGCTTCCTTGTTGATAAAACCGAACGGCATGACCTGATTGCAGCGGTTGCGTTTGGGTTGTCGGCAATGGTCACTATCTTTTTGGCAAGCAATGAACTCCACCACGTAGTCATCCTGTGTTGCTTTGCCATTATCGGCTGGCTACTTGGACTGGTGCGCCCGGCACGCGACATGATGGTTAGAGCCGTCACTCCTGATGGAAACGCAGGAAAGGTATTTGGGTTTATGTCGACTGGTCATTTAGTCGGCGGGGTTATCGTACCAGTTCTCTACGGATGGATAATTGACCAAGGCGAAGTGAAGTGGATATTTTGGATAACTGCTGCATTAATGTTTGTCGCCCTGTTATGCATGTTTAACCCCGCACGCTGGAAGGCTAAACAGTCTTCGAGGGGTGGCTAAAAACAATTTAGGCTGCACGGTTCCGACCACGACTAGATTTTTTATTTTCGTCATCATCGAACAACTCAGCCAAGCTATCCATCATCGTCCCACCAAGTTGTTCTGCATCCATAAGCGTAACAGCACGACGATAATATCGAGTCACGTCATGACCAATTCCAATGGCCACAATATCAACTGCTGAGCGGGTTTCGATCCATTCAATTACCGAGCGCAAATGGTTCTCAAGATAATTTCCCGGGTTTACCGACAAAGTAGAATCATCAACTGGCGCGCCATCCGAAATTACCATCAAAATCTTCCGTTGCTCAGGTCGAGCTGCAATTCTGCTGTGCGCCCAAAGTAGAGCCTCGCCATCAATATTTTCTTTAAGCAATCCCTCTCGGAGCATTAAGCCTAAACTTTTTCGAGCTCTTCTATAAGGGGCATCAGCCGATTTGTAGATGATGTGGCGCAGATCATTTAGACGACCGGGATTGGATGGTTTACCCTCAGAGAGCCACTTTTCTCTCGCCTGCCCGCCCTTCCAAGCGCGGGTCGTAAATCCCAAAATTTCAACCTTAACACCGCAACGCTCTAACGTCCTCGCTAGGATATCAGCGCTCATCGCGGCGACAGCTATAGGCCTGCCACGCATGGAACCGGAATTGTCGATTAAGAGAGATACTACCGTGTCTCTAAATTCTGTCTCATGTTCCATTTTATAAGAAAGAGCATGCATCGGATTAATGACAACTCGCGTCAACCGAGCAGCGTCCAGCAACCCTTCATCTAAATCAAATTCCCACGATCGGGACTGTTTTGCCATCAATCTACGCTGCAATCTATTCGCTAAACGACCTATAATCCCCTGCAGATGAGAAAGCTGCTGGTCTAAATGTTGACGCAGTCTTGAAAGCTCCTCCACTTCACATAACTCAAGAGCATCTATTTCTTCATCAAAATCTGAACAAAAGGCTTTATACGAAACCTTCGACCCCTCACCTCCTTGCTGCTGACGGCGCCGATCAGATTCTGGTAAATCTTCATCCTCTTCTCCGGACATAGAGTCATCTTCAGACTGCTCGGTACCCTCCTCCTGATCTTGATCTTCCATTTCTTCATCGCCATCAGAAGTTTCAGAACTTTCCGAGGCATCACTTTCGTCGTCAGAATCATCTGATTCTTGATCCTCGGGCGTTTCTTCACTGATTTGCTCATCACCCTCAGACTCATCTTCAAGGTCAAGCAAATCCAGATGAACAAGAACTTTGTCGATTGTCTGTGCGAATGCCTCCTGGTCATGAATAGTATTTTCAAGCTCACTAAAATCCGAACCAATTCGAGACTCTAACCAATTTCGCCAATAACCTAGTGCGTTTTGTGCTGAACCGGAAAGCTCTTCGCCCATGAGCTGTTCACGACTAAGTAAACTGACGACTTCCGCCAAGGAGATATCTTCTTGGTCACTGACTCGATGGTAACTCGCCGCTTCGCATCTTTCTTTAAATGCAGAACTAAGATTTTGTTTACAGCCCTTAAACTCTTTTGAGCCAAGGGCTTCAACCCTTACCTGCTCCATCGCTTCGAAAACAGCGCGAGCGTCGGTTGCTGCTGGAGCAAACTTTTTGTGAATCTCTGTATCGTGATATTTCATTCGAAAAGCAAGAGCGTCCGCCTCACCACGAAGATGAGCAATATCCTCTTCCTTCATTTCCCGTGGAGGAGCTGGCAAACGAGCATTTGTTCCTACCAAACGCGCTTCTGATCCAAAGGTAAGCTGGATCTCATCACATTCGGAAATAGCACGCATAGTCGCCGCTGTTACTTGACGAAAATTCTCAACTTGATTGTCGTCTGACGCCATGTCTACTCCGGTCCCAAATTAGATACAAACTCGTGTATCGTTAAGCAGCGTTGCTTTCCGCTGTTTTATATTCGGGAAGCTCTTCACCAAAACAACGCTGGTAATACTCAGCAACCGTCGAACGTTCGAGTTCATCGCACTTATTAAGGAATGTCATACGGTAACCATCCGCTATATCACCAAAGATAACAGAGTTTTCCGCCCAGGTAATGACAGTTCGCGGCGACATAACCGTGGAAATATCGCCCGCCATAAAACCCGCACGCGAAAGGTCAGCAACACGAACCATCGACGCAACAGTTTCTTTACCTTCCTTGTTATTATAGCTCGGTGCCTTGGCAAGCACGATTTCGACTTCTTTTTCATGCGGTAAATAATTAAGCGTTGCAACCAAATTCCAACGATCCATTTGGGCCTGGTTGATCTGCTGAGTACCATGATAAAGACCAGTAGTATCGCCCAACCCAACTGTATTAGCTGTTGAAAAGAGACGAAATCCACCGTGTGTATGAATAACCTTATTTTGGTCGAGCAAAGTCATTTTGCCATCAGCTTCAAGAACACGTTGAATAACAAACATAACATCGGGTCGACCGGCATCATATTCATCAAAGACTAATGCCACAGGATGTTGCACTGCCCAGGGAAGAATACCTTCTCGAAATTCTGTAATTTGTTTGCCATCCTTTAAGACAATTGCATCCTTACCAATTAAATCAATTCGACTAATATGACTGTCAAGATTAACCCTAATCAGCGGCCAATTGAGGCGTGCGGCGACTTGCTCTATATGCGTCGACTTACCGGTACCATGATAGCCCTGAACCATTAATTTTCGACTATGCGCAAAGGAGGCAAGGATGGCGACAGTCGTATCATGATCAAAACAATACGATTCATCAATCTCAGGCGCATACTCCGTACGTTTGCTAAAACCCGGCACTACCATGTCAGTATCAAGGCCAAAGGCGTCTTTCACCGAAATCTCGGTGTCAGGTAGGTCTACTCCAATGGTGTTTATTATACCATTATCAGCCAACAGTAATCTCCTTCTGTCTATTACATAACTGCCCCTTCCGAGGACCGTTACCAGCCCAATCAGCAATCCCAGACAATCACATTAAGAGGAGCCTGTTGGATATCCTGACGACAAAGAAACAGCGAAAATTTAACGATTCGCGAGCGGAGTATACTTAGCCAAGGTAGGGGACTCAAGGTCTCCAAACTACTTTAAATAAAATTGATATTTCAATCACTTCAGCTCAAAAGTCGCCAAAGGAGTCGCGCTTCAATGACAATCAAAAGAACGATCACCGTACCATTGAAGAAGCGATGACTAATAAATTTTGCCAACCACAAGGCCAACGGCAAGAAAATTGCAATCGGAATGCAAGCGAATACACTATGGTATGCCCGCTCCAGATCAAGCATGCCAAACCAAATGAAAGCAAATAATTGTGCTATCGCAAAAATCTGAAAGAGAACGGAAATTACGAACTGAAATTGTGGATGCTTTAGTTTCAAAGAATGAATATATGGCGCAAGCACCGGTCCCGCAGTACCGATCGCCCCCTGCACTATACCGGCAAAACCCACCACAATCGCAGGAGCATGTTTCATAATGCTTTCAGGCAAACCATAAGGAACTTTAATGAGCATACTGGTAAGATAACCACCGAGCCAAAGCGCCATAAAGGACAAAAGATATGCCTCCGGAGTACGTGATAAAATCCAAGCGCCAATAATAATCCCAATCACACCGACGCCAATCATAAGCGGTAGTGACGCGAAGTTGACTGCATGCCTTCGGTAGGTCCAAAGTAAATAAACGTTGATTAGTATGCCTGGCACAACCATAATCGCGACAGCCCTATCCACATCCATAAAACCCGCCATTACAGGAATAGCAATTAATGGCAACCCTATACCGGCTATTCCCTTTACGAATGAGCCCGCTGCAAGAGCGATAAACATTATGACGAGAGATTCTAGAGACATTAAAGCAAGATACCCTAACCCTAAACTCCGCAAAAAGAGGCTGAAACAAAACTAGAAAGCATCAAAAAGGTTCGTTCTTAATCACTAGTACAATACCAGTTCCAAACATGACGAACTATGTCATCTATTTCGGTGAATTCAGCTTTCCAACCAAGAGAATTAGTAACCTCCTTTGGGTCACCTGTAACGAGTTTAGCGACATCCCCACTGCGACGACCTTTTACCTGAACATCAACTTTTGAACTAGTTATACGCTCGACGCTATCCAATACCTCCAAAACGGAATTACCTCGTCCTAAACCAATGTTGAATTTACGGACTCTTCCGAGTTCCACAGGCGAATTAATAGCAGCTATATGAGCGGCCGCTATATCCCACACATGAATATAATCCCTAACGCAAGTCCCATCTTGAGTGTCATAATCATTTCCAAAAATTGAAAATGTCGTTCCTTTTTCCGCCGCTTCAATTAACCGAGGAATTAAATTTGTTTGGTTTTCAAAGCGCATACCTAATTCTGTATCCGGATCAGCCCCACTAATATTAAAATACCGAAAAATCGTTACGCCTATTCCCGCATCGGCTGCACAATCGTAGAGGAATTTTTCAGCCATTAGCTTTGACCAACCGAATGGGTTGGTAGGAACTAGAGGAGTAGAAGTCGTCACTAGTTCAGTAGATGACTCCCCATATACGGAAGCCGCCGATGAAAAAATAAATTGCTCTACGTCATGTTCCTTACATTTTTCGATGACGGCAAGTGTACCGCAAGTATTTACGTCATAAAAAAGCATTGGTTCTAAATTGGACCCTTCAGCTCCGGTAAGAGCTGCTATATGAAAAATTATTTTGGGCTGATACTCCCGAAGAGCAGCATCAAGACTGATACCATCGAGGATATCACCTTCGATTTTTGGACCGTAGCGGACAAATTCTGGCCGGCCAGACGACATATCATCATACGTTACGGGACAATACCCATGCGCCTCTAAAAGTTTGCAACATTGACTGCCTAAATAACCGGCTCCGCCGGTAACCAAAACTGTTTTACTCAATTTTTTTGGCAAATGAACCGAATTTTTCTTTTATTTTTATACTATTACGACCAAAGTTCAGAAAATATCATAATTTTTATATCTCGTGAGCCTTTTCCTGCTAGGCATTAATCTACCAATCCTATCACAGTTTTATTCTCAAAGATTAATCAAGAAGTACCATCCTAATTGTTGGAAAATAACTTAATCAGAACAAAACTCTTAAAGGTAACCGTTACAGAATATATTCAAACTCCCAATCAAAAAAAATTATCAATCAAACATGTTAATGTGGACAATAAGCAGCGCCGTTCACGTGAATTGTCTGACCACTAATATAAGATGAACCCGGTCCTACTAAAAAGCGAATGACATCAGCCATATCCTGCGCCACTCCCATTCTTCCTAATGGAATGTCTGGCTCTGTTGTAAAACCAGATTGAAGAGCGTTAGCGCTGCGGACAGTATCAAAGCGTCCAACCACAGCAGCATTTGCACGGATATTTTTTTCACCAAACTCAATAGCAATACCACGGGTTAATCCCATCAACCCATCCTTAGTCGCCATAACATGGGATCGACCTGCGGAGCCTTTGTAAGAGGATAGCCCAGCGAGAGATACAATCGCACCGCCGCCTCGTTCAATCATTAGCGGAATACAAGCTCGCGATAAATTTAACGTACCCTGGAGACAGGTGCCGGCTATCCGTGTCCATTCATCCTGATCTATCTCAAGAAAAGGAATGTTGGAGCGAACTGCCGCATTATTAACCAAAATATCAACCCCACCGAATGCCGAAATCGTATCATCGACTATATTTTGAACTACCTCGGGGTCACTAATGTCTCCGAGACAGGTCATTGCTTTACCACCCGCCGCTTCTATTTCTGCTACAACCTCATCACACAAATCTTTTGACTCACGGGCATTAACCACAAGAGATGCCCCCGCTTTTGCTAATTCAATTGCTGTAGCGCGCCCAATATTTCTGGCACTACCGGAAACAATAGCAACTTTTCCAACTAGTTCGTTTACCTGATCAACCATAAATTTCTACCGGTTTCTTTTTTCTACACCACAAAAAGTGCATCAATATCATATCACTATATATGCTTATGGGTCATTGGTAATGTTTTACTAGAACATTTACGTGTGCGACAACTAAGACGATAATATAGCGAGGAAAACCCCATGCGATTAAAGGATAAAGTAGCGGTTGTCACCGGTGCGGCCCAAGGAATTGGAGCTGTTTACGTAAAGGCGCTAGCTGTCGAAGGCGCTAAAACTGTGATCGTTGATATAAAAGATTGTACGAAGACTGCAGAAGCTATAAGCGCTGACGTCCCCGAGGCAGAGGTCATGACACACGTATGCGATATCAGTGATGAGGCATCGGTTCATGGTCTTGTCCAAAAGATTGTAAAAAAATATGGGAGACTCGACATATTAGTAAATAACGCGGCTGTTTTTGCTTCTCTTGATCGGAAACCCTTTGAAGAAATTTCAGTTAATGAATGGGATTTGGTTATGTCCGTAAATTTGCGTGGTGTTTTTCTCTGCGCAAAGGCTGCATCCCCAATAATGAAAGCACAAAAATATGGAAAAATCATTAATATAGCCTCTGACACAATGATGAAGGGAACTACACACTTCGCACACTATGTTTCTTCTAAAGGCGGAGTCTTTGCATTTACCCGAGCCATAGCAAAGGAAATCGGCGAGTATGGCATTTGTGTGAATTCAATTGCTCCAGGGCTAACATGTACAGACGTCATGGAAGCAGAAGAAAATTTTACCCTGAAGCGTTTTGATCGTTCAGTCTCCGCTCGATCAATTCAACGCATTCAGCAACCAGAAGACCTTGTGGGTACTATAATTTACCTAGCCTCGAGTGATAGCGATTTTGTCACTGGGCAGTGTATTGTCGTTAATGGCGGCGATAACCTCTATTAAACTATTTCAATTTTCGGATTAAGAGTTTCGTCAACCTTAACGCTTTATCCGGAAAGGGAAGTTTTTTAAAAAGCGATAAGCATCTTCAAAAATTTACTATAAATTTTACGAAGAAAAAACTAACGTGAAGGTGGTGCCCAGGGGCTGAATTGAACAGCCGACACCAGCATTTTCAGTGCTGTGCTCTACCAACTGAGCTACCTGGGCGCGCATGAAATGCGAGGAGTGCTTATAAGAGAAATCAATGGTTCTGTCCATAGCCGTTCGGAGTAAAACGAGTGTTCAAAAATCTTGATCGTTTAGGCCTTCACCATTTCCTAATGTCGTCTCCAGTTCATCCAAGTCATTTTCATCTAATTCGACGACAGGGACAGAATAACTGCCATTTAGCCATTTAGCGAGGTCTAGGTCGGCACAGCGCCGAGAACAAAATGGCTGGTATTTTTCTTGACCTAGCTCACCGCAACCAGGGCATTTCCCATCTTTTCGTTTCCTCCCTAAATCAATTACTACCATCACTCTCACCGTCTATATAAATCGCATATTCATCTGGGGCATAATCGGGCATAACGCTTGTAACCACTTCCCTCCCGACCCGGGAAAAAATTTTTCTTTGTTCTCCAACTAATTTAAATCCTTCGAAAATTTCAGGGCTGATATTTAAACCCAAACGGCCAGAAACACCCGATGCAGCTTCTTTTCTCAAGGATCGTAGTACATCAAACATTAAGCTATCAGTTCTCCAAACTTTGCCATCTCCGCCGCATTCCGGACAGCTCATCAGCAACGTTTCCGATAATGGCGGACGCCTGCGGCGGCGTATGAGTTCCACTAATCCCCCTTCTGTTCTTCCTACAACCCGACAGTTCACGCGATCTCGAGAAAAGCTCTCGCGAAGAACCTCAAGTACTTCTTTCCACCCCTCCTCATCTTGCATATGGATAAAATCGACTACAATCAATCCGCCCAAATTTCGTAATCTAACCTGGCGCGGGACTTCAATGGCTGCCTCATGATTTGTTTTCCGAGCGTTTTCGTCGGGATTACTGCCCTCTATGTAACGTCCAGAGTTCACATCGATAGCCGTCAGCGCTTCCATAGATTCTATTACAAGTCCGCCACCAGAAGGCAACGGGACGTTTTTACTTAGGGCCGCATCAATCGCGCCACCTATATCAAATTGATCAAATAAAGGGGCATTACTTTGTTCGTAAGATAATCTTCCTACCAATTCCGGATAGAATTTTTCGCAGTAATCCTTTGCCTCTTTAAAGACTCCACCATGGTCAAAACGAATAGTGACGACATCGTCTTGCGCTTGATCACGAATAACCTTCTGCGTAGCGCTAAGTTCACTATAAAGAATAGCCGGAGTTGCAGTTCTTTCACGCTCGATAAGAATTCTTTTCCATCGCTCTCGCAAATAATTAGCTTCGACGGCTAAGGTTTTCGGGTCCAACCCCTCAGAAACCGTTCGGATAACAAAGCCCTCGTCTTCCTCTGCTATTTCATTTATTATTCGAAGCAAACGCTCTCTTTCGTCTTGATTTTCAATTTGACGCGAAACAGAAACCCTCGACCCTACTGGAGCGTAAACAAGAAACCGACCGGGAAGAGAAATTTCTCGGGAAAGCTGTGGTCCTTTCTCCCTAAACCCATCACGTTTGGCTTGAACAAAAACTATATGTCCTTCAGCAAAAGGAGATTCTATTGGTCCGCTACTATAATTTTTAGTTAAGGGTAAAAACCCTGATTTATCCCGACCAATATCAATAAAGGCTGCGCCAATTCCTTCTATAACCCGTTCAACACGACCGAGATAGATATTGCCTACGATGCTACTTTTAGTCTCTCGCTCAATAAAAAGGTCAACGAGCCAACCATCATCCAAAACGGCCGCACGCAACTCCTGCCCTTCTTTTTCAAATAATATTTCTCGGGCCATTATCGAAAGTCATCCTCAGCATAGTTTTTTAGTTGCCTTATATTTTAAAACCCATTCCTTCAAGCATGCCGCATGTTTCAAACAATGGTAATCCCACTATATTTGAATAGGACCCATTAATAGACCGAATAAACCGAGCACCCTGCCCCTGAATACTGTAACCACCGGCCTTATCGCGCCACTCTCC
>CAYZDH010000057.1:11484-14130 GCA_964477025.1 uncultured Rhodospirillaceae bacterium
TTGCCAACCTCACCGCCAATTTTTCCGGAATCTCTTTGAATTTTGGTGTTTCATCGATATCTGCCGGGTTGACTAATGCAGGAATGATACCAACCTGTTTCAATAGCTGCAGACGCCGTGGCGAAGCTGATGCCAAAACTAAACTACATTCAGTTTTATTATCGATCACAACGCACCTTTTTTATAAAAATTACTATAACTTTAAAAAATTCAAAATTAGTAACTTTGGCGATAACAGGCTGTATCGTTGTTAATTAGAAACTTTAAGCCCAAAAACCTATATTTCCTTATTTCTTATTGCTAACGAGCGAGCGTGAGCAATTAATCCTTCTTCACCAGCCAAAATTTCTGCACTTTGCGTTATTTTAGCTAGAGAGTTTTCATCGCAGCCAATTATAGATGTTCGCTTAAGAAACTCAGTGACACCGAGGCCAGACGAAAACTTTGCACTACGGGATGTAGGCAACACATGACTAGGGCCAGCAATATAATCACCAACAGCTTCAGGGGTGTAACGCCCTAGGAAAATTGCCCCTGCGTTCCGAACTTCCATTGCAAACGTATCGGGTTCTGAAACAGCCAACTCAAGGTGTTCCGGCGCTATATAATCTATAACCGGAATGGCATCAGTCAGTTTTTCAACTATAATCACTGCCCCATGTTTCTTCCAACTCTCGCGGGCGATCTCCGCCCTTGGCAATTCCATCAATTGCTTATCAACTGCATTGATCACCAAATCACCAAAGGATTCATTCTCACAAATTAAAATCGCCTGTGCATTTTTGTCATGCTCAGCCTGGGCCAACAAATCTGCGGCAATCCAATTAGGGTCATTTTTGGAGTCAGCCACGACCAAAATTTCAGAGGGTCCTGCAATCATATCAATACCTACAACCCCAAATAAACTTTGTTTTGCTGCCGTAACATACGCATTTCCCGGACCCACAATTTTTTCTACGGGCTTTATTGTTTCCGTTCCGTAAGCCAAAGCCGCTACAGCTTGCGCTCCACCGACACGGTATATCTCATCAACACCGGCAATGGAGGCCGCAGCCAAAACTAGGGGGTTTAAATCACCATCGGGGGTTGGTACGGCCATCACAACTCTTTCAACACCCGCCACACGGGCAGGAATAGCACTCATCAAAACAGAGCTTGGATAAGCCGCTGTGCCCCCAGGGACATAAAGACCTACAGAGGAAATAGGTGTCCAGCGAGACCCAAGCCGAACACCATCGTTATCGATATAGTCAAAACCTTCGGGCAGTTGCCTTTCGTGGTAGGATAGAATGCGCGCAGCTGCGTGTTCTAACGCTTCTAAAGTTGCATTGCTGCAAGCCGTACGCGCAGAAATAATTTCCGATTTACTAATCTTAATATTTGCCGCACTACCCAAACGCAAACGATCAAATCTTTCGGTATACTCTAGAAGCGCCTCATCCCCGCGAGACCGTATGTTTACAAGAATTTTACAAACGCGGTCGTTTACTTCGGTATCAATTTTTCCTCGAGTGCTGACCAAAAGATCTATATCATTTTGAAAATCAGGATCCCCAAATTTAAATTTAATCGCCATTTACCGCTTCCCGAATTCGCTGGACCCATCCGCCCATAACTTCAGGGCGAGTTTTAAGACCTGCACGATTCACGACAAGGCGCGAGCTTATATCTGCGATATGCTCAATTTCAATTAGTCCATTATCTTTAAGCGTCCTACCCGTATCCACTAAATCGACAATTCGCCTAGCCAAACCAAGTTTTGGAGCGAGCTCCATTGCGCCATTCAATTTAATGCATTCCGCCTGTACACCTCGCGCAGCAAAGTGCCGTTTTGTCAATTCAGGGTATTTGGTCGCCACGGCTACGTGGCTCCAACGACTCGGGTCGTCATCCACACCGATACCAGCCGGTTCTGCAACCATCATACGACATTTACCAATCCCGAGGTCTAAAGGCGAATAGTTTTCAGGGTAATCGAATTCCATGAGAACGTCGCTACCGGCGATCCCCAAATGCGCGGCCCCAAATGCAACAAAGGTTGCCACATCAAAGCTACGAACTCGAATAATGCCTAATCCTTCGACATTCGTTTCAAAAGTCAAACGCCGATCCTTCTCATCATCGAAAGCCGCCTCGGGCTCGATCCCGGCACGCGCCAGTAATGGCACAGCTTCTTTTAAAATTCGGCCTTTTGGCAAAGCCAGTACGATATCAAATTTTTTAGTCACAGATATCTCCACTACGGGGCTTTCACCCTTTCACCTATTCATCTCCAAGCGGATGGCGCGGGCGCCTTTGCGTTGGCCAAGGTTCGTCAAGGTCCTGCATATGACACAGTATTTTCTCCACTTGGAGACGAACCGTAATCCCGGCAGAAAATGCAAGATCAATAAACTCTTCCTCCACTGTAATGGAAAGTAGTGAAATGATTTGCGCTTTTTTAGCCTGGTTAAGGCCGTTTTGCCGGACTGCGGTGACCGTGTCAAAGCAAATTCCGCAGTTAACCCTCTCGTAAATTCTGTTTCCCTCCAACGGTTTGTCGCGATTCGCACTCTCCCAGCGAAACCGGTTTGCAACAAACGCAAAGCGGGATTCTTCTTTGAGAAAAGTCATTTCGTCTATAGCAATTACGGCATCTTGCAAAAT
>CAYZDH010000058.1:0-13987 GCA_964477025.1 uncultured Rhodospirillaceae bacterium
CTGGAACTTGCAGAGGGAATTGCCATTACTGAAAATGCCAATAATGGAGAACGGGTTATCTTTTCGGCTAAATTTGCATGCCCAGTATCAGGATTTACAATTGATGAAATTGAACCACGACTTTTCTCTTTCAATGCACCTGCAGGCGCTTGTCCATCCTGCGACGGGCTTGGCACCTCTCTATTTTTCGATCCAGACCTCATAGTACCAGATTCAAGTAAGAGCCTCAAAAATGGGGCGGTAGCACCTTGGAACAATTCCAAAACGCCCTACTACGCCCAAACACTCATTTCCCTAGCAAAATACTATAAGGTTTCATTAAATACACCGTTTAAAGAACTCAAAAAGGTCGCGAGAGATGGCATTCTATGGGGCTCTAATAACAAAACCATAAAAATGACTTATATGGATGAAGGTCAAGAATATACTATTGACCGTCCCTTTGAGGGCGTCATTCCAAATATGCAACGTCGCTTTATGGAAACAGAGAGTTCATGGGTACGAGATGAGCTTGGACGTTTCCAAAGTAATACAGCTTGTGAAACCTGTAACGGCATGCGGCTACGACCACAGGCTCTCGCTGTAAAGTTGGATGGCCTTCACATAGGCGATGTCGGAGAGTTTTCAATTTTAGAGGCAAAGACTTGGTTTGCAGCACTTCCTGAGACACTCACACCAAAGCAAGACGAAATAGCCGGCAGCATCCTAAAGGAAATCAACGAAAGACTTATGTTTTTAGTTGATGTTGGCTTAGAGTATCTCACGTTATCCCGATCATCGGGAACCCTCTCAGGAGGCGAAAGCCAACGCATACGCCTCGCATCCCAAATTGGCTCTGGGCTTACTGGAGTTCTTTACGTGCTAGATGAACCCTCAATTGGGCTTCACCAAAGAGATAACGCAAGGCTCCTAGAAACATTACGTCGATTGAGGGACCTAGGAAATACGGTTCTAGTTGTGGAGCACGATGAGGATGCTATTCGATCGGCGGATTATCTTGTTGATCTCGGACCGGGTGCCGGCATCCATGGGGGGACAGTCGTAGCACAAGGGGCACCCAATAAGGTTATGAAAATTAAGGATAGTATCACCGCTCAATATTTAACCGGCACTCGTTTCGTTGAAATTCCAATACAGCGGCGTCCGGGAAAAGATGGTCAATCTCTGACTATAAAAGGCGCCGCGGCCAACAACTTGTACAATGTTAATGTATCAATTCCACTCGGTACGTTAACTTCGATTACAGGTGTGTCTGGCAGCGGAAAATCAACGCTAATAATTGATACATTATATAAAGCAATTTCGCGGCGTCTTCATGGATCCCGTGCGGTTCCCGGGGATCATGAGGAGATTTTGGGCCTTGAAAATATTGATAAGGTTGTAGAGATTAACCAGGCACCTATAGGCAGAACACCAAGATCCAACCCCGCCACATATACTGGAACATTCACGCCTATCCGGGAGTGGTTCGCCGGCCTTCCCGAAGCAAGGGCTCGGGGCTACAAGCCGGGACGCTTTTCTTTCAACGTTAAGGGTGGTCGCTGCGAAGCGTGCCAAGGTGACGGTGTAATCAAAATTGAAATGCATTTTCTTCCGGACGTCTACGTTGAGTGTGACGTTTGCAAAGGAAGTAGATATAATCGAGAAACGCTTGAAATTCATTTTAAAAACAAATCAATAGCCGATATACTTAATCTTACGGTTGATGAAGGTTGTGACTTTTTTAAGGCCGTTCCCTCCATAAGAGAAAAACTTGAAATGCTAAAAAGGGTGGGCCTGGGCTATATCCACATTGGGCAGCAAGCTACGACACTTTCTGGTGGCGAGGCACAGCGTGTCAAACTTTCGAAAGAACTTGCAAGGAGGTCAACGGGTAAGACGGTCTATATCTTAGATGAGCCAACGACAGGCCTTCATTTTGAAGATGTCAGGAAGCTCCTCGAAGTTCTCCATGCCCTTGTAGAACACGGAAATACCGTCATTGTCATTGAACATAATCTCGAAGTGATTAAAACCGCTGACTGGATCATAGATTTAGGCCCAGAGGGAGGTCACAAAGGCGGACGCATCATAGCCACTGGGACCCCTGAAAAAATTGTAGAAGCCAAAGGAAGTTATACCGCCGCCTACCTGGCACCATATTTGGCTAAACAAACTCTTAAAAAGAGTGCTTAAATCGCCCTTTGAAAGCCTTAGCAACAAATTCTGGGTATACTTTCGCAATTTCCGGAGAGATACGTTTTCTTAATAATTCAAGCCTTTCCTCATTTGGAATAGTTGTCTCACAAATCTTTTTTGGAATGTCAAAAGAAAATCCAGTGTTGTCTTGAATTTCCTCTAAGCTATGCCCTGGGTGTATTGATCTTAGTCGGAAACGCCGTCTTTGACGGTCAAACATCATCAAACAAAGTTCAGATAGCAAGGCATAGGGTCCACCAGTCCGATAAACACCTTCTTCGCTCGTGCCGGGCGCGCTTACAAAGTCCACCTTGGGAACAAATACCCTGCGAGTATGTTCGGGACGGAAAAGAATAACCTTAGGGATAACGAAATACATATAAGCTGAACCAAATGACCCAGGAAATCGTCTGTCTAGCCTTGGGTATTTGCCGGTTCCGACGAGGTTAACATTGGCTTTCCCGTCAATTTGAACGCCACCTAAAAAAAATGTATCAATTCTCCCCTGACCAGAACAATCGAATAACTCTCTCCCTCCATCTGTGAATGGATTATTTGTATCGCCCCCAATCATTGATAAACGAAGCCTATTTATATGATTTTTTCTCTCCTCTCGGGCCAGCAATGAAGCAGACCCGGGCACCGGCGAAGCCATACCCACAGCGACATGTTGAGAATTTTCCAGTAGAGATGCGATAGTGCAGATCAAGAACTCATCTTGGTTACAATTCATTTTCTATTGCCGTTGCTCTTGAGCCATTTGTTGAATCCGGAATGGGTCTCAGCAGCTTCCACGTATTCAGTAATGGCATTGTAATCGGGCGAATAAAGGCCGGGCAAACCCAAAGGCCAGCAACCATTTTTGGCCTCAGCAATGCCTCCAATATACATATTTGGGAGCGTACCAGCAGCGGTAAGTTCGCCTTCCAAAAGGTTTTCCTCCTGAAATTTTTCTACAGTAACGAAAGTTGTTTTTGCGGCATGCGACATAGTCATCAGCTCGCGTCTCTTTCCAATCCAAACATTACCAAACCGATCTGCCACGGGGGCATGGATCAGAGCAATATCGGGTTGAATTGCCGGTAACAAAACGATCGGCTCATCTTTTTGCTTGAAAGGATTAGAAATCACGCGCCAATCGTCTCGGTATTTTAGGACATCACTGCCAATTAATCCTCTCAAGGGCATAAAGGGTACCCCCTTTTCTGAAGCTTGAAGGGCGGCATGAATAGCCGGGCAGGTAGAATCCTTAATCTCAATAGCATTCGTTTGAACAGCTTCCGAAAATCTAGGGGCAAGCCCCGCCTCCCCCATTGTAATTGCCGCGGCTTCGAGTGTTTTGACACAGCCAGCTCCTACCAGGAGGTCTCCTGCGATACCACCAATCGGCGCAAACAAAACATAGAGGTCTTTTATTCTGCGTCTTATAAGGGCAAATACCACTGCCATGGGTACATTGCTGTAATCGGGCGGCAAAACAATGAGCGCGTTATCTGAAACCTCTTCTGCAAGGTCATCAATAGAAGTGTGTAAAGTCATAATTACTTTCTATTAGGTTCCCGTACCCTCTTAGGACATAATCCGCTAATCAATTTCAAACTTTCTTTACAAGAATACTCAGATAACAATGAAAGAAACACTACCTAAACCTATTCATATTGTGGGAGGCGGCTTGGCGGGAACTGAAGCTGCATGGCAAATCGTGAGTTCTGGATTTCCTGTCATACTGCATGAAATGCGTCCACTTCAAACAACTAACGCTCATCATACTGATAAATTAGCTGAGCTTGTATGTTCTAATTCGTTCCGGTCCGATGATATCGAACGAAGCGCCATCGGCATTTTACACGATGAAATGCGCCGCTCGGGTTCACTTATACTTAGCGCCGCTGATATTCATCGGGTCCCTGCAGGTGGCGCTTTGGCAGTGGATCGTCTTGCCTTCTCCCAACACATTCAGGAAACCCTTGAAAAACATCCCCTGGTAACCATTAGCCGGGAAGAGATCAAAGAGTTACCCCCCAAAAGTTGGGGCCAAACAATTATAGCTACTGGCCCCCTGACTTCTCCACGGTTGGCCCAAGCCGTGCAGGCAATTACCGGTGAAGAATCCCTCGCTTTTTTTGATGCAATTGCCCCAATTGTAAATAAAGATTCTATTGACATGGGAAAGGCCTGGTTTCAGTCCCGGTACGACAAGGGAGACGGATCAGATTACATCAACTGTCCACTAAACGTCCAAGAATACGATCTATTCCTCGCGGAATTGATTGATGGTGAGAAAATAGAGTTCAAGGAATGGGAAAAGAAGACCCCCTACTTTGAAGGCTGCTTGCCGATAGAGGTGATGGCCTCTCGAGGCCGCCGGACTTTGTGTTATGGTCCAATGAAACCGGTTGGCTTAACCAACCCCCACAACCCCGTTGAGAAGCCCTTTGCAGTGGTCCAGCTGAGGCAAGACAACAAACTGGGGACCTTATTTAATATCGTGGGCTTCCAGACTAAACTTAAATATAGCGAACAAACCCGCATCTTCCGCATGATCCCTGGGCTTGAGGGCGCCACCTTCGAGCGGCTTGGTGGACTACACAGAAATACATTTCTGAATTCACCTCGGGTTCTGGATCAATTTCTTAGGCTTAAGAAGGCACCACATATCCGTTTCGCCGGCCAAATAACAGGATGCGAGGGATATGTAGAAAGTGCGGCTATCGGATTGTTAGCAGGCCGGTATGCAGTAGCAGAAAACTCTAATATTAGTCCCAGACCGCCCGGTATTACGACGGCTATGGGCTCGCTAATCAATCATATAACGGGCGGGGCGTATGAGGATAACTTTCAGCCAATGAACGTTAATTTTGGTCTCTTTCCGCCACTGGCAAAGCATATCCATAAAAAGGCTCGTAAGGCGGCCTATTCAAAACGAGCGATTCAAGATTTCGACACTTGGCTGGAATCGGCGTAAAATTTATCGTCGGAGGAATGCCGCTAAAATAATTCTACACCGTCTCCATGCAAGCTGTCTGGGTGTAAAATTCATACTGATGTTTAATTGTTTTGTGAGTCGCCTTAGATCATATTCGGCAATCCACCGATAAAGATTTAGAACCGTATCATTCTCTTTCGGTATTTCGGCAAGAAAACCAGCCCCAACCCTAAGAACATCACTGTAACTAGAAAAGGCCTCATCGGATCCAAGGCTATTTAAGGGAATGCCAGGTAAATAACAGCGCCCCTGCGCTTGATGGAATGAAATAGATTTCATTAATCCAATTATGGCCCAAGTGACACCGAGTTTATAGGCAGTTTCTTGATCCGAATTGGATAAATTTGCTAGGATTTTGAATAAAATACCAGAGGTACCTCCCGCGTAGGAAAGAAGCTCACTTAAATTCTTAGGATTTCGTCTTTCGAGATCAAACTCCCGAGCATCGATCATTTCCTCAAAAAGCTTCCGAGAAATTGCGTACCGCTTTATGACAGGTACTAACGCGGTAATTACCCCATGTTCCCTTGGAGTTCCCCTGTAAACTTCACTTATAGATTCACGCCACCATTGCAGCCTTATACGGCCCAGCATTGGTTCGGAGACACTCTCACAAATTTTTGCTAGCTCAAGATTGAAAGCAAACAACGCGAATAAGGGATTACGTTGCTCCTGAGAAGCCACGAGCGCCGTTAAATAGCGATCAGGATCGAATTTTTTTACCTCTGAGACACAATACTTCTGTGCACGCTTGAGGTGGCTTTCTATATCAGGGGCTGCGAACGACTCGTCCAACGGGCTATTATCTTTTTTATAAAGGGATCCAATGATCTTTATTTTACTTTAATTTTTCCTAATCTAGAACGGTGTTTTGGACGTGGGGCTTGATATAATTTTTAAACCTTCGACGAAGACTCAAAATGACGAAAATTTTCCGGTCACAACACGGTTTATACCCGCGGCGTTCCGAAGACATATACAATTATTTTATAATTGCGTTAGATCGGCAGATGATATCGCCGATTCGGCTAGCCTGACATCAAAACAAAAATCGTTTCTTTTAAAACAAATCGATGACGTGCTTAAAGGAACTGAGAAGTTTAATGAAAACACCGAATTTGCTTTCCAACATAGACAAAGTGCTGATGAGACCGGCGTTACAATAGAGCACGCGCGCCATTTATTGCAGGCCTTCATGATGGACGTCACCAAGTCGCGTTACCGTAATTGGTCTGAACTCATAAATTACTGCCACTATTCAGCTGCACCAGTCGGGCGCTATCTGTTAGACCTCCACGGGTGTGATAAAAGCCCTCAGAAAGGAACGGATTCGCTTTGCATTGCCTTGCAAATACTTAACCATTTGCAAGATTGTAAAATGGATTATATGGCCCTAAATCGCGTTTATATCCCGGAAGAATTTTTTAAGTTACACAAAACCGACGTTACGATATTGGAAGCCAAACATACTGATATCAATTTTCGTCGAGCACTCGATACAATCCTTAAACGGATTGACGAGTTAATTTATATCGCAAGAGAAGAGACGTGGAAGATATCGCACCGTGGCCTTCGGTTTCAGACCGGCATAATAATTGCAATTGCTGAAAACCTATCGAAAGAACTTCGACAAAGAGACCCAATTTCAGAGAGAGTTGAACTGACCAAAAGACAGTATGCCTTTTGCTTTCTAAAAGGGTTTTGGCGAGTGCTGGTAAGGGTTTAATGGGAACAGTACACATAGTTGGCGCGGGAATGGCTGGACTTTCCTGCGCAGTTCATTGCGTTAAGGCCGGGAAATCGGTGGCTATTTATGAAGCGTCTCCTCAGGCGGGTGGTCGTTGCCGTTCCTTTATGGACGAAGGCATGGGGTGCATCATTGATAACGGTAGCCATATGCTCCTTGGCTCCAATAATGCAACAAAAACTTATCTGGACGATATTGGATCCAGAGAATTAGTATCTGAAACTATTCCAGCTAAATTTCCTTTTCTGAACGCTAAAACAGGAACTCTATGGAAAATAAGGCCTGGATCTCCATATTTTCCTTTCTGGTTAATGAACCCAGACCGCCGAGTACCCAGGACGAACACCATCAGTTATTTAAAGGGTCTCCGATTAGCACGGGCCAAGGCAAATGAAACCGTTGAACATGTTATTGGAAGAGACGACCCACTTTATGAAACATTTTGGCAACCAATCTGTCGTGCTGCCCTCAATACCGACGCAGACGATGCCTCGGCACTTCTCCTTTGGAGAGTTGTTAAGATTTTTTTTCTTAATGGAGAGAAGGCCTGTAGACCAATAAATTTCGAAAAAGGGCTCTCAGCTACTCTAGTTGATCCCGCTCTTGAATACCTATCCTCCGGAAACACCAAAATTAAATATAGAGAAAGAATTAGGAATATAAGTTGGAAAGACAACTCCCTGACAGGAATGCGTTCTCTTGAAGGTCTTCACAGCCTCGGTAAAAATGACGCGGTGGTTCTCGCAGTTCCACCGGATATTTGTGCAGAAATTTGGCCTGATATTGACTCCCGATTTGACACCTCACCGATCATAAATGTTCATTTCCGACTCGATAAACCCATAGCGTTACCGGGAGGCCTTCCTTTCCTTGGGCTCATTGGAACTGATTCACAATGGATATTCACTCGCGGCGAGGTTTTGTCGATTACGATTAGCGCCGCGTCGAAGCATGTTGATAAGCCTAACTGGGAATTGGCAAACGACCTTTGGACGGAGATAAGGGAGATACTTGGGCACAACTTGGGTCGCCTTCCTCCTTGGAGAGTGATTAAAGAACGACGGGCAACAATTTCACAAACGCCAAACATTTTAGAGAAAAGGCCTGGCGCAATAACTAAACTGGATAATCTTTTTATAGCTGGTGATTGGACAGATACAGGTTTGCCAGCAACGATAGAAGGAAGCATTCAATCTGGCGTACGCGCAGCACGTCTAGTGATAGACCACAACTCTAAAAATTATTGAAAAAAATAACTCTTTTCAAACCTAAGAGCCCAAACCTATTTTTTTAACCAAAATAAGAAATTTTTCAGGGTTTCGACGATTCAATGAGAATGATATAGAAAAACAGGAGTACACTTGATAAAGTGTCTGCAACACTCGGATTCTCTATGTAACAGGGATATAGGAAATGGCAAAAATTTTAACTAGTCTCAATCATACGATAGTCGCTGGATTTGTTCTGGCAGTCGTATTTGTTTTAATCATGATGCAGTGGCATAGCGGTGGCTTCTCGAATGATCAGGCCTGGTGGGCCTTTTTCTTCCGCTGGCTTCATGTCCTTTCAGGCGTGATGTGGATCGGTATTCTGTATTATTTCAACTTTGTCCAGATCCCGAATATGCCCAATATCCCGGATGACCAGAAACCTGCAATTACTAAGGTAATCGCCCCCGAAGCTCTCTTTTGGTTCCGTTGGGCTGCAATGTCTACAATCGTAACCGGCCTAATCCTTGCATGGCTTAACGGTTACTTAGTTGACGCAATGACGATCGGACTTATGTCAGGATCTGCAAAGGCTGCGGCCATTGGAATTGGAATGTGGCTAGGCACAATCATGTGGTTCAACGTATGGTTTATTATATGGCCTAACCAAAAGATTGCACTTGGTATGGTTGAAGCTGATGCCGCAGGAAAAGCTGCTGCTGGTAGGACTGCAATGTTATTTTCAAGAACTAACACAATGTTATCAATCCCCATGCTTTATTGCATGGTAGCAGCGCAGAATATATTTTAATAAAGAATATATAGAAAAAATTATGGGGGGCTCTGCCCCCCATTTTTTTAAGTTGAGATTAAAGCTGCCGCAATTAGTCGTTCCTCCGCGGCAAGCACGTTAAATGTCCGACAGGCAGCCCCGGTATCCATAACCTCTAAACCAATACCCAAGCTTTGAAGGGCGCCGCCTAGTTTTGGATTCGGCGCCATAATTGAGGTGCCTGTTCCCAATAACAAAACATTTAGTTTCCCCAAACATTTTACCTTGGCGCAAAATTCTTTGACGTCGATTTCAGCTATTGAGGCAAGGTTCCAAGATTGTGTTTTTAGTGCAGTAACAATTACCGAGCCAGCGTGATCAAGACCCGAAATTTTAAAGCCACCATCTCCGTAACTCTGGATTACTTGCCTTTGAGGTTCTAGCACTCTTAATTCCAAACCCTTCTGTAAGAACTATGGTGCCCCTGCAGCATCACCTTCTTTATCGGGCAGTGCTACTGCGGAGGCCCTTAAATCCATGTGCACCAACAATGGGGTTGCCACATAAATAGAAGAATAGGTGCCTATAAGGACGCCCCAAATCATGGCAAAACTAAAACCCTTAATTACCTCGCCACCGTAAAAATATAAAATTAAGAGAGCAATCAGGGTTGTAACACTTGTCAACAGAGTCCTCGACAAGGTGTCATTCACACTCATGTTTAGGACTTCTTCCAACGGCCTTACTTTATATTTTCTTAAATTCTCTCGAACACGATCATAAACTACTACCGTATCGTTTATGGAATACCCTGCGATTGTTAGAATAGCCGCTATAGTTGAAAGATTAAATTCCAGTCCCAGTAATGCGAAGACACCAATTGTCATAATTACATCATGAGCAAGTGCCGCGACTGCGCCTACACCGAACTGCCATTCAAACCGGAACCAAATATACATAAGCATGGCGAAAAGCGCTAAGACGACTGCAGTTACTCC
The DNA here is from genome assembly GCA_964477025.1 of uncultured Rhodospirillaceae bacterium. Taxonomy (GTDB): domain Bacteria; phylum Pseudomonadota; class Alphaproteobacteria; order MPNO01; family UBA2964; genus UBA2964. The sequence goes on from CAYZDH010000058.1 coordinate 9,890, forward strand.
CGCTTCAACTAACTCCGCAGAGACTTTCGGACCTACAAACTCCGTCCGACGATAATCAACTGTTGGGCTCAGAGATCCTTTTACTTTATCCACGGCAATTTTCTGGCCGGTGGCTCCCCCCGGTTGTCGTTCAATTCGGATCAGTACATCTCTATCATTGCCGAAACGTTGGAGTTCAACTTCTCCCAATCCTAACGAACCTAAATTAGACCTAATATTTGTTAGATTAGCCGTCTGTGCGGTTCTTATTTCAAGAAGAATACCACCCCGAAAATCGATGCCGTAATTCAACCCTTTCGTAAGAAAAAGAACAGCCGAACCCACACATAAAACAAGTGATGCAAGGATAGCGATTTTCCGTATCGCCATAAAATTAATTTTGGTATTAGTGGGGATTAGATTAATGAGTTTCATTTTTTTTCCTAATCCCAATCATAGAGGCAATCTTTGAGGACGCCGTCGCCGCAACCAGGTAACAACCATTATTCTTGTTACCATTAACGCTGAGAACATTGACGTACAAAGCCCGATAGCAAGAGTAACAGCAAAACCCTTTACCGGACCGGAACCAAACATGTAGAGCAACAACGCGGCAATAAATGTCGTTAAATTAGCATCAATAATAGTTGTCAAAGCTCTGGAATAACCCGCATCAATAGCTGAAATAGGGGTCCTGCCACTCCTCTGTTCTTCTCGTATTCGTTCAAATACAAGAACATTCGCGTCTACTGCCATGCCAATTGTTAGGACGATTCCGGCTATACCCGGCAAGGTGAGCGTCGCCTGTAGAACCGACAGAGCCCCAGCGATCAAAACCAAGTTAAGTCCCAATGCAACAACAGCCATTGCACCGAAACCGCCGTATGCTAGGACCATAAAGACCGCTACGGCAATAAGGCCAAAGATACTTGCCGTTTTGCCTGCCCTAATTGAATCTGCGCCTAGACTTGGTCCTACTGACCGTTCTTCAATAATCGTAAGAGGAACTGGCAAAGCACCACTTCTTAACAATAACGCGAGGTCTCGAGCAGACTCAGTTGTAAAGTTTCCGCTGATTATACCTTGCCCTCCTAGAATGGCTTCCTGAATCCGCGGTGCGCTAATGACTTCATTATCCAAAACAATTGCAAATGGCTTCCCAACATTGCGCTTAGTCACATTTCCAAATCGACGTGCGCCAACCGGATCAAAATCAAAACTTACAACTGGCCTACCCTGCTGGACTGTTGGCTGAGCCCCCGCAAGATTTTCACCACTAACCTGAACTCGTTTTTTAACGAGATAATAAATTGACGCCCCATTACCATCGGTCTCATCAACGCTTTTCAAAACCATCGTTCCGGGAGGCACTCGTTTTTTGGGGTCAAGAGTGGTCATCTCTGGATCTAAAAGATGAAAAGTCATTTTTGCAGTTTTACCGATAATTTTCTTAAGCTTTTCTGGATCAGCTCCTGGCGCTTGAACCAAAATTCTATCAGCGCCCTGTCTTTGAATACTTGGTTCTGTAAGTCCTAGCTCGTTAACCCGTCTATTTAAAATTGTAATGGCCTGTTCTAATATCTTTGACCGTCTTTCCCTTAACTGCTCTTCTGTAAATTTTAGGCTTAATCGATTGTCAGTTTTATCGAAAGCCATTTGCTGACCAATTCCACGTAATCGCTTGCTGGCTTCTTTAACCTCGTTCTCTTTAGAGATTGAAACTGTGACACCATTGCGAATTAGCCCTAAATTTCGGTATCCAATTGCTGGTGTTTTGCGAAGAGCTCCACGCACCCCCTGTTGCAAATTTTCTAGCCCTTCTCGAAGCGCCACATCAATCTTTGCTTCAATTAAAAGATGAGCCCCACCCCTGAGATCAAGCCCTAAATTCATTTGTTTTTTAGGTAACCAGGATGGAATACTTGTTACCTTTTCGGGCGAAACCATATTGGGCGATGCCAAAAGTATACCAAGCCCACAAATTGCGAGGACAAAGATAACTTTCCATTTACTAATTTGGACCATTCGGGCCGCCCTAACTATTTTTTATCTAAATAAGTTGTTTTAATTTATTTGTTAGCTTTTTTGTTATCTTCTTCTTCATCATCATCTTTTTCACTATCGCGCGCTTCTGTCTTCGCCAAGACGTCGCTTATCATGGCCCGCATCACTCTAACCTTGACCTCGTCGGCAATTTCAACAGTAAGTTCCGTTTCGTTCGCTTTTGTGATTGTGCCAACGATTCCGCCCGCCGTGACTATACGGTCACCACGACGCAACGCTTCAAGCATTTCACGATGCTGCTTTTGTTTTTTCTGTTGTGGTCGAATAAGTAAAAAATAGAACACAACAAAGATTAGAACTAATGGTAAAAGTGACTCAAAACCACCCATTCCGCCCCCTCCAGATTGGGCATAAGCTGGTGAAATAAACATCCCCGGTTCTCCTTTTCGACGGATTAAAAGCTGCCGGACTATACAGCCCTGGCTTCAGCTTGCAAATGTGTTGAATGGTCGTTTTAAATAATTAAACCATATCGGGATTGACCCCTTAACCCCGTGTGATACTGTCCCGCGCCCTTTTTAGATTCAAAGATGACAGGCTATATGTCTAACTTAGAACTAACAAAAATTTTGCATCGTATCGCAGAATTACTAGAAAAAATCTACCCCACCACTGAAACAAGGGTGGATTTTACAAAAGCAAGGGCATTTATATGGAATGCTGAACAAAAACGTTTTGCGCCAGTCAATAAAGTAAATTGTATTCCCATTGAACTCTTAAAGGGTATTAACCAACCCCGAGATCAATTAGTTGTGAATACAAGACAGTTTGCTAGGGGTTTTCCAGCAAATAATGCCTTACTCTGGGGGGCACGCGGAACAGGAAAGAGTTCACTCGTTAAGTCAGTTCATAGCAAGATCTACAAGGAGATAAATAAACTAATTTTAATAGAGGTCCATCGCGAAGATATATCCTCTTTAACGTATTTTTTGCCAATTTTGAGGGATAACCAAGACTTTCGTTTTATTCTGTTTTGTGATGACCTTTCTTTTGATACCGGGGACGACACCTACAAGTCTCTTAAGGCGCTCCTTGACGGAGGCATTGAGGGGTGCCCAGAAAATGTTTTGTTCTACGCAACTTCAAATCGTCGCCATCTTTTGCCTCGAGACATAACCGAAAACAGGGGCAGCAGTGAGATTAATACCGGGGAATCAGCTGAAGAAAAAATATCCCTTTCCGATAGATTCGGCCTTTGGTTAGGTTTCCATAACTGTGATCAAGAAACCTATTTCGAAATAATTGACGCTTACGCTAAAGAATTCGATCTAAAAATTGATCTACATCAACTTCGTGGGGAAGCTCTTGAATGGTCCGCTACGCGGGGCGCGCGGTCAGGTCGGGTAGCGTGGCAGTTTATTCAAGATCTTGCCGGCCGTTTAGAAAAGCGAACCTACTAAAGCCATTTCCTAGAGCAAAACGAACAAGATAATTTCTAGGGTCGACGGCTTCATCGCCCCGCCTCAGTTCAAAATGCAATTGAGGACGGTCAACATTACCGGTACGACCAACCTTTGCTATGACCTGCCCTCGCCTGACCAAACTCCCTCTTTTAACCAAAACTGAGGAGCCATGTGCATATGCTGAAATCCAACCATCTGAATGTTTTATCAAGACGAGGTTACCAAATCCCTGCAACTGATTACCCACGTAAATAACCTTACCTTTCTCTGCGGAACGAACTGGAGTTCCGGCTCGCGCTAAAATATTTATTCCATCATTATGAAAACCACCCTTACGGGGGCCAAAACCAACAATAACTCTGCCTTTCACAGGCCATAAGAAATTTTTACGCCCGCTTTGAGTTGCGTTGGTAGAAGAACGTGGAGCGGTCCCCCGCCATTTTTGGTAATTTTTGGGTCGATGGAGTTTTACTTTGCTAGGCGAATTTAATATTCCAATTTTTCTCCTGTTACTAAAGGCGGTTTTTTCTCTCCAGGCTCCTCTAGTTTGAGATGTCTTTAAAAGAGGGTCAGGTAAACGGAGTCTTTGTCCCTGACGCAAACGATAAGGAGGTCTTATTCGATTAATTCTTACGAGGGTCCCCATATTAAT
>CAYZDH010000059.1:0-13663 GCA_964477025.1 uncultured Rhodospirillaceae bacterium
AATCCTCAGCTTTAAGATGTGTATAGCGTTTCAACATCTTCAGGTCTTTGTGTCCGGTAATGGTTGATACTTCCATTATGTTAAGTCCCTTCTCAAAGAACCTTGATGTTGCTTCATGTCTCAGGTCATGAAGTCTTAGATTTTTTATACCTGCTTTCTTGATAGTTCTTCTCCATTGGCCCCTTAATGCCGTCTCTGAGATTGGAAATACCTTTCCTGAAATATGTGTTGGTATTTTATTCAGGGTTGCCATGGCCCTTGTGGATAGGGGTACAGTTCTTGGCGACCCATTTTTAGTTGTTGGTAAATAAGCAGTGCGGTTCTTTAAATTCAGGTGGCGCCTTTCAAGGCTGAGAAGCTCACCACGACGCATTGCTGTTTCTATGGCTACTATCACCAATGCTTTGAAGTAGGGATTCAGAGCTGCACTGCAGCCCTGTAGGAGTAAGCCTTCTTCACCTTCCTCTAGCCTCCTGTCTCTTGGTGGGCTTTGTTTAGGTTTGGTTATTAGCCCAACAGGGTTTTTATCCAGTTGTAGACCCCATTCTTTTATACCAATTTTAATTACATGACTGAGGAGTGCTAATTCTCTCAGGACTGTTCCGCTGGTTACTTTCGTTAACCGCTCATTTCTTAACTTGATTACATGTTGTGGTCTCAGATTACTAAATTTAACTAAGGCAATGGGGTCTCTCATCAGATTTTTAATTCTATTTTCTTCACGATCAGATGATTTTTTTCCTGGTGTTATTTCCTTCAGATAACGTTCTAGCGCATCACCCAAAGTTTCTTTTGTTGGTTTATAGCTAGAATTAAGATCACCCTTTTCTATTTGTATTTCTGTTTCTCTTGCCCATTGAATCGCATGGGATCTTAGGTTGAAGGTTTTGGTTATCGTTGGATGGTTAGATACACGTACACGAGCCTGATACTTAATTGTGGTTTCGTTAACTCTCTTTCTAATAGTTGCCATTTTCTATCCTCACTGGAGCAATATTGGACCAAATGAAGTTTTGAATGGTTGAAAGCTCACATGCCCCCAATGGAGTGATTGCAAGAAATCCCATGGTTTGTTAGGACTTCCGACGCTAAAACATTTTAGAAGGCCGCCTTAGCTCAGTTGGTAGAGCATCGCATTCGTAATGCGGGGGTCGCGTGTTCGAGTCACGCAGGCGGCACCATTTTGACAGCCTTTTCGATCTATGAGATTCCTAAGGCCAATTAGGCCGCAAAGTCTTTGATTTAAACAAGTCCCCGTGCGACGGTCATTCATTTGAAACCACCTATTGTTTATATAGCTGTAATCGCGATGCTGCTCCAGCAAGCTATGTCGACAATGAGTGGCTTAACAATACCTGTTCTAGCCCCCTCCATCTCTGCGGAAACCGGCCTCAACCCCGGGCTTATTGGGTTATATACAGCTATTTTGTATGGTGGATCGATGATATCGGCGTTAGCCGGAGGAGGTTTTCTGCTTCGCTTCGGAGCTCTAAGAGTTAGTCAGGTAGGCCTTTTGGTGATCGCTATTGGCTTGTTGATTAACGCCCCGGGCTATCTCCTGTTTTTGGTCTTCGGCGCTCTAGTCATAGGCCTGGGTGGAGGCCCATCAACACCCGCAAGCTCACAGATCCTTGCTCGTTATGCAGAGCCGAAAAAAGCGCCCCTTATTTTCTCAATCAAGCAGACAGGTGTTCCGGTAGGTGGGGTCTTAGCCGGAATTTTGCTGCCTGTGTTTGTTACGAGCTTTGGTTGGCGCGGGGCGTTGATTTGCGCAGCCATAATGGCCTTTGCGCTAGCCGTTGCTTTACAGCCATTGAGGAGTGAATTTGATGCTGACCGTCAGCCCAGCCGGAGCCTAAGGCTTACAGATTTAAGAATTACCTTAAGTGCTGTACTGAGAGACGGAAAAGCTCGTTTGCTGGCCCTCGGTTTGTTTGCGTTCACGGGCGTCCAACTAGGCTTTGCGTCATTCTTTATCTCTTTCCTAACACTCGGTTTGGGATGGAACCTTACAGAGTCAGGGGTCGCCTACTCCATATCAATGACCTCTGGTATATTTGGGCGGCTCATTTGGGGTTGGGTTGGAACTCGTTATGTCCGTCCGACCATGTTGTTAGCATTGCTGGGTATTGCTATGGGCATTGCCTGTATGGCTATCGGGCTAGTTACTCCAAATTGGCAGAAGGCTTCAGTCTGGGCTGTTGCTTTTGCATACGGTTTAACTGGGATTGGTTATCAAGGCGTATTGCTTGCCGAGATTGCCCGGGTTTCTCCTCCTGGGATGGCAGGGGTCGTTACTGGTGGCGCTGCTTTCTTCGCTTATGCTGGGATGATTGCAATGCCCGCGTCCTTTGGCTTAATTTTAGAGGTCTTTAATTCCTATCGGCTGGGCTTCATTATCCTAGGAAGTATTCCGATCGGCGTAGGCCTTCTTTTTCTGTGGTCTGCAAGACGAATACAAACTGCAGAAAATTGAGGACAAAAATTTATAAGGTTTGTTTGTAATCCGAATTTAATTTTTTCGCCAATAGCCTTGTTCCCAAAAGAATGAGATTATCATTCTTAACGAAAATTCTATTGGGAATATAATTATGAGAAATACCCTGGATGGCGGTGAGGCAATTGTCGAGGCCTGCCGCAAGCTTGAGTGCAAATATATCTTGTCTTCCCCCGGCACCGAATGGGCACCAGTTTGGGAAGCAATGGCCAATCAGAAGCAGTCAGGCAATAGCGGCCCGGTGCTGATGGATGTCTGGCACGAGACCCTCGCGGTTGATATTGCCATGGGCTACACCATGGTGACCGGTGAAATGCAGATGGTGCTGCTTCATGCTGGGGCCGGATTGCTGCAGGGCAATATGGGTATCCATGGCGCATTCTGCGCCGGTGTCCCGATGGTGGTGATCTCCGGTGAATCAATGACCTATGGTGAACAACCCGGCTTTGATCCGGGTGCCCAGTGGATCAATAATCTCAGCATCGTCGGTGGCACAACGCGGCTAGTTGAACCCATCGTGAAATATTCCAATGTCGCGGGCAGCCCTTACACGGTTTATGAGAGCATCATTCGCGCTGGTGAGATTGCCCAGCGCGCACCAACCGGCCCAACTTATTTATCGGTTTCGACTGAAACGCTTATGGATGAATGGAATATGCCGGAAAATGCACGGACGGTGCCGGCTGCACCTCGGGTTTTGACTGCACCGGAGGATGTTGAGAAGCTGGCGGATAGCTTGGCAAAGGCCAAGATGCCGGTGGTACTTACCGAAGCGGCAGGGCAGGATCCGGCTTCCTATCAGGCGCTGCTCGATCTTTGTGAAGAGCTGGCTTTGCCGGTGGTTGAAAATCCTGGCGCGCTGTTTTCAAACTTTCCCAAGGATCATCCCCTGCATCAGGGTCACAACTTCAAACAGTTCTGGGAAGAGGTGGATCTGGTGATGGTTATTCGAATGCGGGCTCCCTGGTATCCGCCCAGTGATCGTCCGCCGAACGCAGCTATCGCCATCATCGATGAAGACCCGCATCGGATTTCCATGGTCTATCAAAGCCATCAGGCCGACATGTACCTCGAAGGTAATGTCGCTCAGAGCCTTCGGGATCTGGCGACCGCAATGCAGGAGCGTGGTGTGAGTGCAGACGCAATCGAAGCGCGCAGGGCCGCCTGCACCCAACGACATGATGCGCTAATGGCCAAGCGGGCAGCAGAACATGCCGAAGCCCGCAAAAGCAGTCCGATTGACCCGGTCTGGCTCTGTGCCTGTCTTGGCGAGGTGATGCCTCAGGGCACGACCTACGTTGATGAGGTTACGACCCATACCGGGCTGTTACGGCAGCATATTATGTGGAATGAACCACAGGCGATCTTTAGCCGGCAGGGTGGTCTTGGCCAGGGTTTGGGGCTGGCGCTTGGCGTCAAACTTGCCAAACCAGAATCACCTGTCGTGACTATCATCGGCGATGGCGCGTTTCTTTATAATCCGGTGTTGCAGAGCCTTGGCGCTTCACGTGATTTTAATCTGCCGATCATGGCGGTGATCTTCAACAATACGAAGTATTCCGCGATGCAGGGCATGCATCTCAAGATGTATCCCGACGGGATTGCCGTTGACACGGATGTGTTCCATGGCACGCATATTAATGCGCCGGACTTCACCAAGGTTGCGGAGGCATTCGGCGCCTATGGTGAGCGGGTCGAGGACCCTGAGCAGGTGCAACAGGCCCTGAAAAATGGTCTGAGGGCAATGGAGGAAGGCCGCAGCGCGATCATCGATGTCGCCATTAAGGATTTTCAACGACCCAATTAAAAAGGTCTTATGTTTTTAAATGAGACTCCTCTCATCGGGAAAGGTGCGGGGGAAATTTTTATAATTCGATTCCCAGCGCTATCCAGATCAACCGCAGCGCTAGCAACGTGCAGATCGTCTTAAACACGACACGGAAATTTCGCTCCTTGATATGATTGAGGGCTTTGCTGCCGATATAACTCGCCCCAATCGCTGCCGCGATCATGCACAACATTAATGGCAAGTATGCGGCGAGAGCAAAACCAATAAATCCAAAGGCACAAAGTTTGAGTATATGTACGATCGCCATCAAGGTTGAGAAGGTTGCGACATGATTGCGCCGATCCGGTGCTTCGCTAGCGACAAAGGGCGCGACCAGCGTACCGGTGGCGCTGACAAATACACCGAGAAAGGTTGCAAAAAAACCGATCAGGGCGAATCGATTGCGTTGTCCACCGATCTGGCCGAGTGACGGCATCCATAAAAAGACAAGCACCGACAGACCCAGTAATCCCTGCAACACGGCGACCGGCAAAGAGATGAAAATATTTGCTCCGGCGATGGCGCCGATAATGCCGCCAATGATGAAGGGCAAGAGAACAGGCCTTATGATGTATTTAAACATAAAGACCGTGCGGCTGAGATTGCCGCCCATCTGGACGACGGTATGCAAAGGGATAGAGACAACCGGCGGAAATATTGTCGCAAGCGCGACCATCATGAGCAGCCCACCTGCCGCACCTGTGGCAATTCCAACAAAAGCAGTAAAAGCTGCGAAAAGGGTCAGGCCCCAAAACAGCCAAATGCTGACATCAGGGACCCCAAGAAATCCTGGTTCCATAAGGTAGTACTATCATTCTTGCTGCGTCGTGGACAATCGCCCCGAAGCTCTCTTGCTCGCAAGCGAGTGAAGCTGTAAACAATCACCACCGTGCGGCGATTTGTATCCCTGTCGCCGGGCGCAGAACAGTATGACCCAGATAGAACGCCCCCAAAATATTCGTCTTGGCATCGTCCTTATGATGATTGGGCTAGCGCTATTCACTGGCGGAGAAGCCATCGTCAAAACATTGGCCTCCAAATATGATGTTACCCAAATCGTTTGGTCTCGTTATGTGTTTCACGCTCTCGTGACTTTTATATTATTCTTCCGCTCGGGAATTTTTCAATTAGCGAAGACTACGCGTCCATGGTTACATGTTTCGCGCTCCGCATTAATGCTAATTGCGACCAGCCTGTTCTACTTCTATCTCCTCTATATGCCTTTGGACGAAGCGGTGGCTATCCACTATATCGAACAAATTCTAATTACCGACTTTTCAATTCCTATCCTAAAAGAGCAGGTGGGCTGGCGGCGTTGGGCGGCTATATTTGTTGGATTTATCGGGGCCATGATCATTATTCGACCGGGGGGTGTGGCAACCCACTGGGCTGCATTGCTTCCACTCGGTTCAGCGATCTGCTATGCGATTTATCAAATTTTGACCCGGATAGCTTCAAAAACGGACAGCACTCAAACTAGCCTTTTCTGGACTTCAGTGTTTGGTGTTGGGGTGACTTCTCTATTTGTACCCTTCGTTTGGATAGCGCCTACATTTATGGAATGGGTGATGATGGTAGGTCTGGGTGGCATGTATGGTGTTGGTCATTACTTATTAATACGCGGGTTGGAAATTGCCCCCGCCTCGCGTTTGTCTCCATTTCTTTACACGCAAATCATCTGGGCGACGTTGTTTGGCCTTATCTTCTTCGGGCAGTTTCCGGATTTGATCACAATTGGTGGGGCCGCGGTGGTGATTGTCAGCGGGCTCTATATCTGGTGGCGCGAAACCATAACCGCAAAGACCTAGCCTAAAAGCTTGGATCGAAAGCCACCACCACGACCATATTCGTTTGGCCAGGGATAGTCGTAACCAATTTCTCTTGCGATGTGGCGGGTCAGATAGGGGTCATACATATGACCGCGACCTACGACACAAAGGTCTGCCTGCCCGCTTTGAATGATCTCATTCATCTGCTCGCCGGTTTCGATATTGCCAACGGCCATTGTCGCCATACCTGTTTCAGCCCGGATGCGTTCGGCAAAGGGAACCTGGAACAGCGAAGTGTCCGGCGGCCGCTTATTGGTGACCATGCCACTTGAAACATCCACAGCATCGGCGCCGGCAGCCTGAAACATCTTGCTAATCTGGACGGCATCCTCGATCTCGTGGCCGCCTTTTTCCCAATCAACTGCTGAGATGCGGACGACGATGGGTTTGTTCTCCGGCCACGCCTTACGAATTTCAGCGAATACATCAAGCGGCAGACGCATGCGGTTTTCCAGCGGTCCACCATATTCATCATTGCGATGATTGCTGAGTGGCGAGATAAAGCTCGACATCAGGTAGCCGTGCGCACAATGAAAATTAAGGGCATCGAAACCCGCCTCCTGGGCCCGTTCGGTGGCGCGTTTGTAAAGAACCGGCAATGCGTCAATTTCTTCATCCGTTATGACGCGCGGCGTCCGTGCTCTTTCCGAAACGGGGATCGCGGTTGGCGCAATAATATCAAAGCCATATTCCATTTGGGCATCCGTGCCCCGGTCCCAGCTAAGTCCCGTATCGGCCTTCCGTCCCGCATGCCCAAGTTGTATGCCAATCTTGGAATCAGTGTGTTCATGAACAAAATCAACGACCCGTTTCCAGGGAGTGGTATGTTTGTCGTCCCAAATCCCGGCATCACGGAGTGAAATACGGCCATCTGGATGTATTGCCGTCATCTCAGCAAATATCAGACCGGCACCGCCGATTGCCCGGCTGCCGAGGTGGACGACATGCCAATCCCCAACAACCCCATCTTCGGCGGAATACATGCAGAGGGGGGACATAACCACGCGATTGATCAATTCCAAGCCCCTTAACTTAAAAGGGGTGAACATCGGCGGTTTATTTTTGGCTGGGTCAGGGTTTGTCGCCATCAGGCTATCTCATGATTTCCGGGCTGGGATTAAACACACCGGCTGCCGGATACTGGTTGGGCCATTTAAGATCATAGCCAAGCTCGCGCGCCGCATGGTGCACGAAATAGGGGTCAAATAGATGTCCCTTGCCGACGCAGCACAGATCAGCGCGGCCCTCGGCAATCACACCATTGATTTGTTCAGCGACCGCCAAATTGCCGACTGTCATGGTGGGCATGTCTGCTTCACGCCGGATTTGTTCACTGAACGGTGTCTGGAACAGGCCGGGCGTTACGGGGCGGCGCTCGCTTGTGACGTTACCGCTTGAGACATCGATAATATCAAGACCTGCTACTTTGAACATTTTGGCAATTTCGACGGCATCCTCGATCTGATTACCATCGTCGTTCCAGTCGATTGCCGAGATACGCGCCGATATCGGTTTTTCGTCAGGCCAGACTGAGCGTACAGCATTAAACACTTCCAAAGGCAATTTCATCCGGTTTTCCAAAGACCCTCCATATGCATCCGTGCGTTGGTTTGACAGCGGTGATATGAAGGATGACAGCAAATAGCCGTGTCCTGCATGCAGTTCGATAATATCGAAACCCGCCTCATCGGCGCGCTTAGCGGCTGAGACAAAATCATCGATGACCTTGGCGATATCCCCCTGGTTCATTTCGCGCGGCATTTCGCTGTCGGGACCAAACTGGATGGCACTGGGCCCCACAATCTCCCATTTTTCATCTTCGGTGAGCGGTGTGTTGCGTTTCCAAGCAATTGGTTCGCAAGCTTTGCGTCCGGCATGCCCAATTTGCATGCCAATCTTGGCGTCAGTGCGGGTATGGATAAAATCAACGACGCGTTTCCAGGCATCAGTATGTTGATCGTCATATATGCCGGCATCGCCTGGCGAAATACGGGCCTCTCTCGAAACTTGGGTCATTTCGGTGAAGACTAGGCCGGCACCGCCCATCGCACGGCTACCCAAATGCACAACATGGAAATCTGTAGGTGTGCCGTCGAGATCATCAGCCGAATACATGCACATGGGCGACATAACTACACGGTTGCTGACGGTCATCTCCCTCATAGTAAACGAGGTAAACATAGGTGGGGTTTGAGTGTCCGACATAGCAGCTACTACTTTCTTTGATTTAGTTAATTGGATGGGAGCTTACACGTGAATTGACCAGCGGCAAGGGCAAGCTGGCGCTGCTTTGTCTCGCGGAGTACATTAGTAAAAACCTTTTTTCAGCCCGCACTTTCTTCTGTGCCCACGATAAAAAAGTTTAGAAGGAAAACGATGAACGCACCTGCCGGGCCTTCACCCGCTAACACTTCTCCGGCTCTTCTCGCGACGGGTTTCATGATTCTCGCTGGTGCGCTTTTCGCCTCAATGCACGGCACGGTGCGTCTGATTTCATTCGAACTTCATCCCTTCGTGATTGCATTCTTTCGCAATCTTTTTGGCTTCTTGGTTTTAGTTCCACTGTTAATGCGCGGTGGCGCTGGGATGTTTAAGACAAAGCGGTTTGGCACTCACACCATTCGCGCCTGTGTCAACTCTATGTCCATGTTGTGCTGGTTTATGGCGCTTTCCCTAATCCCATTGGCAGATGCCACGGCCCTGGCGCTCACAGGGCCCCTATTTGTGACGTTGGGTGCGATCATTGCATTTGGAGAGCGAGTTCGCTTTTGGCGATGGACAGCTCTCGCCTTAGGTGCAGGGGGCGCCTTGATGGTCATTCGCCCAGGCTTTGAGGGGGCGAATATTGGCGCACTTTTGACTATAGCGGCAACCGCACTGGCGGCTATCTCCAAACTCTTCGCTAAGAGCCTTACGAAAACGGAAAGCCCTGCGACAATAGCCGCGTATGTTCAGTTTTTGATGACACCAATCACATTAGTTGTTGCCATGTTTTACTGGCAAACGCCTAATATCGAGCAGTTATTTGGTCTTATGGCTATCGGTGTGCTCGGCAGTCTCGGCCATCTCTTTACTGCCAAGGCTTATGCAATTGCAGACCTCAGCTTTGCGGAACCCCTTGTGTTTACGCGGATGATCTGGGCGACCGCATTCGGTTACGTTGCTTTCTCGGAAATTCCTGATCTTTGGACCTGGGCTGGAGCTTTAACGATTGTCTTGGCGACGACGATAATCTCAAATCGCGAGCGGATTATGAAAAAGAGATTGGTGAGAAAACAGAAAAACTAAATTACTGCGCATGCCCCGGTTGATCCTTACAATTCGTTCATGGTTTATTGCGCCTTAACCGACAGAGGATAAAATGGGTAAAGACGAACAATATGGTGGAAGGGGTTATCCTGATCTGCATGACCATATTGCGAACCTCCGAGAGGCCGGCCTACTGCATGAGGTCTCCCTTCCGGTAAACAAAGACACAGAACTAAAACCTTTGGTTCGCTGGCAATTTCGAGGCGGAATTCCTGCGTCAGAACGCAAAGCCTTTCTTTTTACGAATGTAACTGATAGCCGGGCAAACGAGTATGACATTCCCTTGGTTGTTGGGGCATTGGCTACGACGCCGGAAATTTATGGGATTGGTATGGGTGTAGCGGTTTCTGATATCGGTGCACATTGGAAACGAGCTTTGGCGGCACCTCTGCCCCCGGTTGAGGTGCAGGAGGCGCCCTGTCATGAAGTTGTTATCACTGGTTCTGACCTACGAGGAGAAGGAAAAGGGCTAGATGCTCTACCAGTGCCAATCTCGACACCTGGGTTTGATGTTGCGCCATACCTGACCGCGACCAGTTGCATTACTTCTGACCCGGACACGGGGATACAAAATATGGGCACTTATAGAGGTGGGATCAAGGCGTCGGATCGCATCGGGCTCAAGATGTTTGTTAACCTACGTCAGGGAGGGCATGGTCATTGGGAAAAATATAAGGCGCGTGGGGAAAAGATGCCGATGGCCATCATGGTTGGTTGTCCGCCGGCCTTAGCTTATGTGAGCCCACAGAAAATCCAGGAAGGCGTTGATGAGCTTGAAATTGCGGGCGCGATAGTAGGGGCGCCGATACGGATCATCAAAGCTAAGACAATAGATCTCATGGTGCCAGCGGATGCCGAAATTATCATTGAAGGTTTAATCGACACAGAATTCCTGGAGCCAGAAGCGCCATTTGGCGAAAGCCATGGCCATATCAATCTGGAGGAATACAATTTCATCTTTGAAGTTACGGCAATTACTCGGCGAAAAAACGCTATTATGGCGTCCATAATTTCTCAGGTAACCCCATCAGAATCGAGTGTGATCAAGCGGGTTGCAATGGAGCCTAAGTTCCTCAATCACTTGTCAGACACCCTTGGTATAAAGGGAATCAAGCATGTATCGCTGCATGAGCCATTAACTAATATTAGGCGCTTGGCTTTTCTGGTGTTTGAGCACGATGTTCCGACCACAGAGATTTGGCGTGCCCTTTACGGGACAGCAAATTTTGACTCTGCATGTGGCAAGTATGTAATTGCTGTCAATGAGGACATCGACCCAGAGCAAGGTGACGCTGTATTTTGGGCGTTGGCCTATCGCGCTAACCCATCACTGGATATAGAAATTCTTAAATATCGTGACAGGGGCCATGGCCCTGCCTTGGAAAGGGGTGATGGATTTGATGGAACTATGTTGATTGATGCGACGCTAAAATCGGATATGCCACCGATTGCGCTGCCTAAAAAAGAGTTTATGGAAGGCGCAAAGGAACTGTGGGAGAATCTTGACCTGCCGCCTCTAAAACCTGAAAGCCCATGGCATGGTTATTCGCTTGGTGACTGGTCGGAGGAATGGGAAGATATGGCGAGGCGCGCTGTGGATGGCGATTATTTGGAAAATGGCCGGCGAAGTGCCCAGTTGCGGAGAAAGGATGTCGCCCCAAATACGTCAATTCGTGATGTGGTTCGGGCCGTGGAAAACTAGTAGAGAACGATAATGAGTAAAGAATTAAAGGAAGCATTTAACCTCGCAGGTGACGCCGTCACGCGAGAAGAGGATGGCACGGTTCGGTTGGTTGGCTCAGTATGCAATGATTGCAATAAGCGAATGTTTCCGCCTAGCGATGTTTGCCCAGAATGCATGTCGGAAAATCTATCACCGATCAAGTTTAGTGCAGAGGGCACGCTATACTCATGGTCTGTTGTCCATGCAGCGCCGAAGGGATGGAAGTTGCCTTTCGTGGCGGCTTATGTAGATTTGCCAGAAGAGGTTCGGGTGTTTGCTCACATTGTTGATGCTGATCCAAATCAGCTGGAAATGGATATGCCAATGAAAACCCAGATTGCCACTCTTGGTAACGATGAGTCTGGGGCCCCATTTGAGAGTTATGCCTTTGCCCCCTGTCTGAAGGGTCTCAGCTGATGCGTGATGTTGCAATTATTGGCGCCGGAATGGTGCCGTTTGGAAAATACCAAGAGAAGACCCTCGCTGATATCGCCTGGCCCGCTGTCAAACAGGCAGTCGGAGATGCAGGGATAAAGAAGACCGATATAGATGCGACTTACTGTGGAACGGCTCTCGGCGGCATGATGGCTGGGCAACGTATTTTGAAAAAGCTTGGAATTACAGGCCTGCCGATTATCAACATCGAAAATGCTTGCTCTTCAAGCTCTACAGCCTTTCGCGAGGCTTGGATTAGTGTGGCGGCGGGTGTCTATGATTCCGTTTTAGTGATTGGTGTCGAAAAACTTACTAAATTTGGGGGTGGGACGCTGCCCCTCGAAAAAGAGGATTGGGAGGTTTCGCAGGGGCTCGTTATGCCGGCACTTTATGCCATGCGGGCCCGGCGCTACATGCATGAGTATGGACTTACTGAAAATGATAATGCCGATGTATCTGTAAAAGCGCGCCGGCACGGGGTGAGGAATGAAGATGCACAATTTCGTAAAGAAGTGACTCGTGAAGAGGTATTGGCGTCGCGGCCAGTTGCCGACCCGCTGAAACTTTTTCATTGTTGCCCATCCGGTGACGGGGCGGCTGCGGTGGTCATTTGTTCTGGTGAAAAAGCAAAAAAATATTCGTCATTACCGATCCGGGTAATCGGATCAGAGATCAATTCTGGTAAATACATGACTGGCTATCGTGATATGACGTCGCCCGAAATCACTTTACGTGGTGCAAAACAATTATATGAAGAAGCCGGTATAGGACCGGAAGATGTCGACCTTGCTGAAGTTCATGACGCCTTCGCTATAGCGGAACTATTGTACTACGAAGCGCTTGGTTTTTGTGAAAGGGGCGATGCAGCCAAGCTACTTGCGGATGGGGAAACGTCAGTTGGAGGCAGAATCCCAGTTAATCCCAGTGGCGGTCTGTTGTCCAAAGGCCATCCAATTGGTTCCACAGGTGTAGCACAGATCGTTGAGATTGTGCGCCAGCTGCGCGGTCAGTGCGGGCAGCGCCAAGTAGAGGGTGCCAAAGTCGGCTTGACCCATTGCACTGGTGGCGGCGTATCCGGCTTTGATCACGGTGTTTGTTCCATTCACCTTTTTGCACGTTAATGGCAACAGAGAGATAGTTTCATGGGAGCAAAGCTATTCGGTGCAGCGGTTAAGCGGCTTGAAGATCCTGACCTTCTAACGGGTAAAGGCCAATTCACAGATGACATACGGGTGGAAGGAGCGCTCCATGCGGTATTTATCCGTAGTCCCCATCCGCATGCCCGTTTCAACCAAATAGACACCGCCGCTGCTAGTGCAATGGAGGGTGTCCACGGAATTTTTACGTTAGCTGATTTTCCAAAAGACATTCAGGAAAACAAACTTTTATTACTCTTGCCCAACCCAGCGATAACCCAGCCAATGATGCCGTATCTTTTAGCGCGAGATGAGGTGCATTTTGCTGGTGAGGCCGTGGCCTGTATCGTGGCCGACACTCGTTATATTGCGGAAGATGCTGCGGCGATGGTGGAGATCGATTGGGAAATTTTACCCGCTGCGTCAGATGCCCGCGATGCTGTGCAGTCCGGCGCACCGCTTAGCCATGTCGGCGCACAAGACAATATTTCCGCGCGCTTTGTGAATGAGTATGGTGATACGGGAGCTGCATTTTCCTCTGCTGCTCATAGTGTTTCGGTATCAATTCGGCACCATCGTGGAGGGGGTCATTCGATTGAGGGGCGCGGTGCAGTTGCGCTTCACGACAAGGATGAAGGCCGAACGATGTTATGGTCAGCCACCCAGGCACCGCATCAGGTCAAACGAAATATTATTGGTGTGCTTGGATGGAACGAGAATGAGATTGACGTAATTGCGCCAGATGTCGGTGGCGGTTTTGGGCCGAAGGCAATGTTTTATGCTGAGGAAGCGGTGATCCCCTTTCTTGCCCGGAAACTAGACCGCCCCATAAAATGGATTGAAGATCGTCGAGAACATTTTCTCTCTGCTAGCCAAGAACGCGATCAGTATTGGGATATTGAAGCG
>CAYZDH010000060.1:0-10526 GCA_964477025.1 uncultured Rhodospirillaceae bacterium
GGAAAGCCAAGTACATTATTTATTTGGTTCGGATAATCGGAGCGGCCCGTAGCAACAATGGCGGCGTTGCGGACGGATTGTACTTCTTCTGGCATGATTTCTGGATCGGGATTGGCAAGAGCAAAAATAATAGGTTTTGGACCCATAGATTTGACCATATTTTTGGTCACAGCTTTCGCAACCGAAACACCGAAGAAAATATCGCTATCTTTCATAGCCTCTTCGAGCGTTCGGGCAGCGGTATTAATTGCGTGTGCTGATTTCCACTGATTCATACCAATCTCTCGGCCTTGATAAACCACGCCCTGAGAGTCGCATAATGTGATGTTATCTTTCGCAAAGCCCATTGCGATAAATAATTCTAGGCAAGCAATTGCTGCAGCACCAGCTCCATTGACCACCATTGTAGTATTTTTCAGGTCACGGCCTGTCAGATCTAACGCATTAAGCAGGCCGGCTGCTGCAATAACGGCTGTACCATGTTGATCATCATGGAATACGGGAATATCCATAATTTCCTTGAGTCGCTGTTCAATAATGAAACATTCTGGAGCCTTTATATCTTCGAGATTTATCCCGCCGAAGCCCGGCCCAAGAAAACGAACGCAATTAACGAACTCATCTACGTCGCGTGTGTCGACCTCCAAATCTACAGCATCAATATCTGCAAACGTTTTAAATAAAACACACTTGCCTTCCATCACAGGTTTCGCGCCGATTGCCCCAAGATCCCCAAGACCCAATACGGCCGTACCATTTGAAATTACAGCTACCATATTACCCTTGTTGGTATAATCGTATGCGGTCTGCTCATTCCTCGCGATTTTTAGACACGGGGCGGCAACTCCTGGAGAATAGGCTAAAGATAAATCGCGCTGAGTAGTAATTTTTTTAATTGGCGCGATGGAGAGTTTTCCTGGCGGTGGGCCGGCATGCAAGGCTAAGGCTTCGCGTTCAAGATTACTTATACGGTTCCGCCCAGCATTGTTGCCGAAAGCACCTTTTGCCGCCGTTTTGTTTGCTGATTTACTCTTTTCCTTGCGGGCCATAGACTCCACCTGACATCTAATTTCTTCTTATAATTTGATGGTTTTCAATGATTTAGGCAAGAGACGATTGTTTCGTGTTCTGAGCAACCAAAATAAGGACTTAACCATTTTTCGCCATTTTGTCTGTGGGCAGCCAAATGATAGACTAACTGGATGGTAGACAGCGGACTCAACCGAGTAGAAAAAAAAGCGGCGAAAAGAATGTCAGCAACTGGCGAAACTACGCCAATGATGGCTCAATATTTTGATATCAAAAGCGCTCACCCCGATTGTTTGTTGTTTTATAGGATGGGTGATTTTTATGAATTGTTTTTCGATGATGCGGCAGAGGCATCAGCTGCGCTGGAAATTACTCTTACACATCGCGGAAAACACAAAGGTAATAATATCCCAATGTGCGGTGTGCCTGTTCACGCCGCCGAGACTTACCTCGCAAGACTCATAAAAAAAGGTTTTCACGTTGCAATTTGCGAGCAAACTGAATCGCCGGCAGAGGCAAAAAAACGTGGATCAAAAACTGTTGTATCCAGAGATGTGGTTAGGGTTGTGACCCCAGGCACAATAACGGAAGACACATTGCTTGATGGAACACAGAATAATTATCTTTCAGCGTTGGCCAATGTTAACGGTGCAATAGCACTGTCATGGCTAGATATTTCAACCGGCGAATTTACCGTTTGCCCTGTAGACTTTGGATCGTTGACTGCCGCTCTGGCAAGAATTGAACCTAAAGAACTTTTAGTTCCTGAACGTCTTCTCCAAGACGAAAGGCTGCTAGAGCAATTTGGCGCCTGGAACGAGCTACTAGTGCCCTTGCCGACCAGTAAGTTTGACAGCAATGCTGCTCGTAAACGATTAGAAAAACTTTTTGGCGTGACTTCCCTTGATGCCTTTGGAAATTTCACCCGGCAAGAGATTGCTGCCTGCGGTGCCATCGTAGGTTATGTTGAGCTTACGCAAAAAGGTCGTCTCCCTCATCTTAGGCAGCCCCGGCATATCGCCGAAGGAACTTTTCTAGAGATCGATGCGGCAACTCGCCGGAATCTTGAGTTAGTCCAAACCCTAGCCGGCGAGAGAAAGGGCTCACTATTTTGGGCAATAGACAGAACAAAAACTAGTGCTGGTTGCCGCATGCTCAATACATGGCTCGCCGCCCCATTGATAGATAGCCATGAAATTTTAGAGCGGCTAGATAGTGTTCAACAATTTGTAGATGATGTTCCCCTTCGAGAGGAATTATGTGAATTATTACCGCCCAGTATCGATGTAGAAAGGTCGCTTTCGCGCCTTATGCTGGATAACGGTAGGCCCAGAGACCTTGCCGCCGTCCGCGATGGACTTAAAGCCGCTGAATCTTTGCGAGTCTTTATATTGAATCGAGGGACGGCAACGTTGTCAGGGACACTTGAAAAACACATTGATGACTTGGGCGGGCATATCTCGCTGGTCGAGAGACTTGATAGCGCGCTGATGAATGATCTACCTCTCTTGGCGCGCGATGGTGGTTTGATTGCGCCAGGGTATAATCATGAGCTCGATGAATGGATTGCTCTGCGGGACCAAAGCCGCGGGCTTATTGCCGGCCTTCAGAAAAAGTATTGTGAGACTACTAATATTCCTTCGCTTAAAATACGCCATAACAATGTGCTGGGTTTTTATATCGAGGTAACGCCGTCCCATGCTGAAAAAGTCTCTCTTGAGTCTGGGTCCCCATTTATTCTCCGCCAGACGCTCGTCAGCGCAATTCGTTTCAGCACCCTAGAACTCGGGGAATTAGAGGGGAAGATAAGGCGTGCGGCGGATCAGGCGCTGGAACTAGAGATCCAAATCTTTAAAGAGTTGGTTTCTGATGTGGCGGCAAGCCGAGATAAAATTGCATTGGCCGCCCATGCTCTTGCAATGCTCGACGTTGTTTCGGCTTTGGCGAATCTCGCAGCGGAGAAGAATTACGTTCGGCCAACGATTGATGACAGCCTAACGTTTGAAATTTGTGGTGGTAGGCACCCTGTCGTCGAAGGTGCATTAAGTGAAACCTTTTCTAAAGCGTTTGTCCCTAATGATTGCGATCTTGCAAAAGCCAACCGCTTATGGTTGCTAACAGGGCCCAATATGGCGGGAAAGAGCACGTTCCTAAGGCAGAACGCTTTAATTGCGATCATGGCACAGATAGGTTCGTTTGTCCCCGCCGTCGCCGCACATTTGGGCGTTGTTGACCGCGTTTTTAGCCGGGTAGGTGCCGCCGACGACCTCGCCCGTGGGCGCTCCACTTTTATGGTTGAAATGGTTGAGACTGCAATAATTTTAAACCAAGCGAACGAAAGATCGCTGGTTATCCTCGATGAGGTCGGTCGTGGCACCGCAACATTCGATGGATTATCGATAGCTTGGGCAGCGTTGGAACATATTCATAACGTAAATAAATGCCGCGCACTTTTTGCGACCCATTACCATGAGCTGACGGCCCTCGCATCGCGTCTGTCCGCTTTGCGCTGTCATACCATGCGGGTTAAAGAATGGAAGGAAGATGTTGTCTTTTTGCATGAGGTGGCCCCTGGGTCAGCCGATCGCTCTTACGGTATCCATGTAGGGCAACTCGCAGGTCTTCCCGAACCAGTCATTGACCGCGCGAAAGAGATACTTGCGGCGTTGCAGTCCGGTGAACAAGGGCGTGCGGCGGCCCATCTAGGAGATGAACTTCCATTATTTCAAGCAAGAAAACCTGCTTCTGAACCTAAAAACAGTTCATCTAAACTCGCCAAGACGCTGGCGGCAACTAACCCTGATAAGGTAACGCCCCGAGAGGCGCTTGAGCTTCTGTATCAGTTAAAATCCCTAGTTGATGATTAGTTAATAAGTTGAGATTTTGTGAACTATTCGTTCGATTGGTGTTGTGGCTTATGCTAGGGATAATAATATTTCTAAAAATGATGTGACGGGCTTCATGGGCACCATTACAAAACAGCGCGACATCATCAACATCAGTTCCTTGCATGCTGTCCTTGTTGGTCGTCTTGAAGAAGACGCGCCCCCTGATTCTGTCCGCCGAGTTTTGTTGGTGATCATGCGCGAGGCCTTGAATAATGGTCGAAAGGAAATTCAAAGGCGGTTTGATAACGATACCCGCCTTGGCGAATGGACTGTTCACGCCAACGCGGTCTTAATCGATCAAATTTTGCGTTTTGCTTTTGAGGTAACAACCACACTCGTTTATCCCACAGCGGAGCCCACGGAATCCGAACGAATTTGTATAGCTGCTGTGGGAGGGTATGGGCGCGGTGAAATGGCACCATACTCCGACATCGATTTGTTGTTTATATTACCTTATCGCTTAACGCCACGGGTTGAGCAAATCATCGAGTCGATGCTTTATCTACTTTGGGACCTAGGTTTGAAAGTAGGTCACGCAACCCGAACTATTGATGACTGTATCCGGCTTTCGCATAGCGATATTACTATTCGAACATCGATTCTGGAAGTGAGGTTTGTCGACGGAAATCGTACACTCTTTGATGAGCTACGCAAAAAATTTCGCGAAGAAGTTGTAGCTGATACCGCACTTGCTTTTGTGGAGGCTAAGCTGAGTGAGCGAGACGCCCGGCATCGCAGGATGGGAGGTTCGCGTTACGTGCTTGAGCCTAATATTAAGGACGGCAAGGGAGGGCTGCGGGATCTACAAACACTTTTCTGGATAGCCAAGTATTTATTCCAAGTCGATTCCGTTAATGATCTCATTAAAGAAGGGGTTTTAACGGCACAGGAGGCAAAAAGCTTTGCGCGCGCAGAGGTCTTTTTGTGGACGGTTCGTTGCTGTCTGCACTATCTCACTGGGCGTTCAGAAGATCGCCTGACATTTGACCTCCAAACTGAAATTGGGGAAAGGCTTGGATATAAAGACCATGCCGGGGCGCGTGGAATCGAGCGTTTTATGAAACACTATTATCTGACGGCGAAAGAGGTCGGGGATTTAACGCGAATTTTTTGTGCTGCGTTAGAGTCTGAAGAACGCCGCAGCTTGCCGTTAGCATTTGTTAACTGGGATTGGTTGCGCCGCGATATCGAGGGGTTCCCGGTTCAGCGTGGACGGCTTTCTGTGTCGTCGGGCAAAGAATTTGAGGAAACCCCCGTGCGGATATTACAGCTGTTCCATGTGGCACAAAAACGGAAAATTGACATCCATCCTAATGCTCTGAAGCTTGTGACGCGAAATCTACGCAGGATAGATACTATTCGGGAAGACGCTGAGGCCAACCGCCTGTTCCTTGAAATGCTTACGTCTTCAAAAGGGGCAGAGGCGACGCTGCGTCGTTTAAACGAGGCCAGTGTTTTTGGCCGGTTCATCCCCGATTTCGGCCGTGTCGTCGCGCAGATGCAGCATGATATGTATCACGTTTATACGGTTGATGAGCATACAATTTTTGCAATCGGAATTCTCCACGGTATCGAGCAGGGGAAATACCAAGACGACATGCCGGTTGCTACAGATGTGATTCATAAAATAAGTTCCCAGCGAGCTTTGTTTGTAGCGTTGTTTTTGCACGATATTGCAAAGGGGCGTGGCGGTGACCATTCGGTTCTTGGGGCGGAAATTGCAGAAGGTTTATGCCCGCGTCTTGGTCTATCGGCAGAGGAAACCGAGACAGTTGCTTGGTTGGTACGTCATCATTTATTGATGAGCCGCATTGCGTTTCATCGTGATCTTGCTGATCCGAAGAGCATCCGAGATTTTGCCAATACAGTTCAGTCTCTCGAACGTCTTAGACTTCTGCTGCTTCTCACGGTTGCTGATATTCGAGCGGTTGGGCCTAGTGTCTGGAATAACTGGAAAGCTTCTTTGTTGCGTGAATTGTATTTTGCTACGGAAGCCCAGTTGTCAGGGGGGCACAACTCGACTGGGCGCGAAGCTAGAATAGAGGGTGCAAAGTCAGCTGTTCGTGAACGATTGGCGAGTTGGGATGAGAAGAAAAGGGAAAAATTTATAACTCTTGGGTACCCATCCTACTGGCTCTCAATTGATACTGAAACGCATTTGCGGCACGCGGAAATTGTTCGAAAGGCGGAGGGTGCCGGCGAGGCACTCGTTCTGGACGTGCGTATTGAAGATGACAATGATGTCACTGAAATAACCATCTATACCGCCGATCACCCAGGTTTGTTTTCGCGCATAGCAGGGGCGATGGCTGTATCGGGGGCGAATATCGTTGACGCCAAGATTTTTACGACTACAAGCGGCATGGCCCTAGATATTTTTTCGATACAGGATTCTAGGGGAAAAGCCTTCGTCGAGACATCATCGCTTGCTCGGCTTAAAGCCCATATTGAAAGAACCCTCACCGGAGAAATAAATGTTTCTGAGGAGTTGGATAAGGCGCCCCTTTTCACCTTTAGAACCAGCGTCTTTACAGTGCCCCCCCGCGTTTTAATAAACAATTCTGCTAGCCTGACCCATTCTTTAGTAGAAATTAATGCCCGTGACAGGGCGGGGTTATTACATCAGGTGACTCGTGCCCTAACGCAAATTGGTTTGCAAATTTCTAGCGCATTGATCACGACGTACGGTGAAAGGGCGGTCGATGTTTTCTATGTTAAAGATACATTTGGTATGCAGGTTACTCATCAAGGAAAGCTTGACCAAATCCGGAAAGCGGTTCTTGCGGTGATAATAGAGACTGAAAGCGTCGCCGACGAAATAGTAGTATAGTCGAAATTTAAGCTTTTTCTTCCTCTTGCCCTAAATATCATCTAAATGTCCCACCTATGGCGCTTCTCAGATCGATAATTACCGTCAGCAGTTTTACATTTCTTAGCCGGATATTTGGGTTTGTCCGAGATATGTTAGTGGCGGCTTATCTGGGGGCGGGGCCCATAGCTGACGCTTGTTTTGTCGCTTTTAAAATGCCTAACTTTTTTCGTCGTTTGTTCGCTGAAGGTGCATTCAACGCGGCGTTCGTTCCACTCTTTTCGGCGAAACTGGCTGATGACGGGAAATCGGCGGCTTTACATTTTGCCGGGGCGGTTATGTCGATCATGACCACCTTTCTCGTGATTTTCGTTATAATTTTTCAGGTTTCGATGCCTTGGTTGATGTATATTTTTGCTCCGGGCTTTGCAGATGATCCAGAAAAATTTGGGTTTGCGATTGACCTGACAAGGATAACCTTTCCTTACCTTTTGTTTATCTCACTTGTGTCGCTGCTTGGTGGCGTTCTGAATTCACTGGGACGTTTCGCTGCCGTAGCGGCAACACCAATTATTCTAAATTTATTTCTAATCGGTGCTCTGCTTTTAGCTACGCCATATTTACCAAGCGCTGGCCATGCATTTGTTTGGGGTGTTTTCTTGGCGGGCATCGGGGAACTTTTGTGGTTAGTTTATGCATGTCATCGTGAAGGCTTCACGTTGCATTTAGCTAAACCAAGATTTTCTTCGCCAGTTCGCCGGCTGCTCAAGCTTATGGTGCCGGGTGCTATAGGGGCAGGAGTCTTGCAAATTAATCAACTGGTTGACGTTGTCATTGCCTCCCTTCTACCCACAGGCGCCATCTCATTTCTATATTACGCCGACCGCGTTCATCAACTTCCTTTAGGTGTCGTTGGTGTTGCGATTGGTACGGCCCTATTACCAGTTCTATCTCAGCAAATTCGTGCGGGTGAGGACAAGAACGCACTTAACAGTATGAATCGCGCGATAGAAGTTGCACTTCTTTTGACGCTTCCTGGCGCCGCTGCGCTTTTGGTGATTGGTCAACCGATCGTAAGTATCCTTTTTGAGCGTGGCGCATTCGATGCTGCTACTACGCTTGCGACAACTCAAGCATTGATGGCGTATTCAGTTGGTTTGCCGGCATACGTCCTTGTTAAAGTTCTTGCCCCAGGGTTCTTTGCGCGTCAGGACACTTCAACGCCAGTCAAGATCGCAATCGTCTGTGTCTTTTTAAATTTGGGTCTAAATCTGACGCTAATGCAAATTTTTGCGCATGTTGGCATCGCTATGGCAACTGCAATTTCGGCCTGGGTCAACGCTGCCCTTCTTTTGATCTTTTTGTATAAACGGGGCCAGTTTCAGACTGATGCGAGGCTCCGGAATAGAGCCTGTCGCATCTTTATAGCCACCTTGGGGATGGCTACAGCGCTTTGGATTGTGCATACCGCCTTTCAAGGCTTATATGATGCCGGTCAGGTCACTCGAATAGGTTTGCTCGCGATACTCGTTTTTGGAGGCCTTGTGGTTTATTTTGTTCTTATATTAATGTTTCGTGCTGCAGCAATAAGTGATTTTAAGTCTCTGCTGCGCCGGGAGTAAACTGATTAAATGACGGCCGCTTGACCTTGAGGGTTAATAGCGGGATAACCCGGCCCGATAAGAGAGGAAACTTTATGGCGCGCGTTTTTTCAGGGGTACAGCCGACGGGAAATCTGCATTTAGGAAACTATCTGGGAGCTATCCGAAACTTTACCCGGCTGCAGGATGACAATGAGTGTCTTTACTGTGTTGTCGATATGCACGCTGTAACAGTATGGCAGGATCCACAAGTTTTAAAAAAAAATACGCGTGAAGTAACCGCCGCTTTTCTCGCATCTGGGATTGATCCAAAAGCCCATATTGTTTTTAATCAAAGCCGCGTTCCACAACACGCGGAAATTGCCTGGATTTTTAACTGTGTCGCTCGAATGGGCTGGCTCAATAGGATGACCCAGTTTAAGGAAAAAGCTGGAAAAAACCGCGAGAATGCAAGCGTGGGTTTGTACGTTTACCCTAATCTGATGGCTGCAGATATTTTAGCTTATAAGGCAACGCATGTACCTGTTGGCGAAGACCAGAAACAACACCTTGAATTAGCACGCGATATTGCGCAAAAATTTAATACTGATTTCGGAGTAGAGCATTTTCCGATTGTTGAACCACTTATTTTCAATTCAGCGGCGCGGGTAATGAGTTTGCGAGATGGCCAAAAAAAAATGAGTAAGTCAGATGCTTCTGACTATTCCCGCCTCAATTTGAATGATGACGCTGATACTATTGCCTTAAAGATTCGAAAAGCACGCACAGACTCTGAACCCGTCCCTGACGGATCTCCAGAAGGGGGTGATCGGGCGTCGCGGCCTGAGGCCTTTAATTTGTTAGAAATTTACGCAGCACTGGCTGATCAACCAATTTCGCAGATTCAAAAAGAATTTGGTGGACAGCAATTCTCGGAATTTAAGAAAGCTTTGGTCAATTTAGCGGTTGAAAAACTTGGGCCTATAGGAGCGGAAATGCAACGTTTTTCAGGCGATCCAAAATTTATTGATTCTGTCTTGTTTGATGGCGCCGAACGGGCCCGCGCTATTGCCGAGCCAATTCGGGACGAGGTCTACGAGATTATAGGGTTTATAAGAGGCTAGGCCGTTACCTATTGCGGTTGTTTCCGGCAGCCTGTCCTAGTAATGTGCTTGGGACTCTAATCATGGGTATAATGAAACGAACCCGCTTTTTTGTTTTTTAACAAAAATCAATAATGCCGTATCCGAAATGAAATCATTTTATTACTGAAAATCAACGCCTTGTAAGTATCGTCAAATTAGTTTTAAAAAAGGGGCTTGAACTTAGCACCTTCATAAACAATGTATTCGGGCTGGCCTTGCGCTTTGGCCGGTATATGAAAAATTTTTGGTTTTTCCGTTAAGACGAAAAAAAATTTATAATATTTGGTTGAGGAAAACCGGCATAGCCGGGGAGATTATGATATGTCTAAAGTTGCGTGGGGGAACGTTTGGCGCGCTCTAAGTTTCGAACGTGCTGCGTTGGTATTCACCATTATCAGCGTCGGTATGCTTTATGTCCTCGTTTTTTTCGAACCTGGAGCTATGTATTTACAATCTGCAAAGCAGAAAATGTATTCAAAACCAGCGCAGGCCCGCCTGGTTTCCCAAGCAAACTGGCAGTCGACAATGCGATTAAGTGGTTGGCCTTTAGTGCAATCTATCGCTGCAACTTCGAACATACCAACTCGCAGAATAAAAAATGTTTTTAATCAAATTGGATATAGATTGGAAAATGTTCGTTGGTACCATGAAGTTCCGCGCGTCTTTTTGACAACCTTGCCAAAGGATTTACCTAAACTGCGGGAACCAGCAGAACGCAAAAATGTGTTCATTATGATGATGCTTCCGTTGGTGCTCCACACAAATGAGCTGATCTTGCAAACACGGACTAAGCTCCGGACTTTGTTGCTTGCAAAGAGATCTGGAAAAACTCTAACTGCCAAGGACCAAAGGTTTCTTGAAAGTGTCGCGAGTAAGTATGGTTTAGAGACTTCTAATATTGAAAAACTGATCAAGCGCGTTGATATTATTCCGCCATCACTTGCATTGGCGCAGTCAGCTGAGGAAAGTGGTTGGGGCACCTCAAGATTCGCCCGCGAAGGAAACGCGTTATTTGGACAACGGACCTGGCACAGTGCGACGGGCTTAGTTCCTAAAAAACGCGAAGAAGGTAAAA
>CAYZDH010000060.1:10626-13605 GCA_964477025.1 uncultured Rhodospirillaceae bacterium
CTTTCTGTTTTTGATGAAGCTCGATTGTTAGATAAATTTGGTCGTACAAGCAAAGATTTGACGGTAAAACCTAGAAGTCCCGACACATAATTATGACATCATTGTGGAACTAAGAATTGCATTCCTAACCAGCGCCACCGCCCATTTTTTTCTGGTAATGTGCAGTTTAATCGTGTTCGTCCAGGGCGGAATCTACTAGGCGCCCGCGCTTCGATTCGACGTTCTCCTAGCCTTTCGACACGTATCTTGCCAAACCCGGTCGCATAACAGGCAAGCTGCGATAATTTCTTGGTAGATGCCCCCTCGAACGTAAAACCGAATAGCGGCGGATTATTTTGACCCTTTAAGTATGGATCTGTCGGTGTTAGGTCGCTAACTTTAAGAGGCAGAGCGCGAACGGCTAAGCGGAATCGTCTAATGCCACCATAGGTCTCGTTGAAGGTGAAGCGGGGCAAATAAAAAAAGTTTGAATTTTTGTAAATTGCTCCGGAATGTTGGCCGAAACCCGTTTTGAACCCCGCAGCACGAACCACCTCATTGACAGCTAGACTATATTCTCCATAAGGGTAGGCGATCATGTTTGGCACAATCCCTAGCTCTGATTTAAAACGGGAGATAGAAGCTTTGAGATCGACCAGATTTTGTTTTGCGGAGGTTAGCGGCATATGCAGGTGGGAAGCTGTTTGGCTGCCAATCGTAACCCCTGCTCTCACCATTTCGCGCAATTGATCCCAAGACATATAGTTGCTTCCCTTGCGATCAAGAGCTTTGGTGGCGACGAAAAGAGTCACCGGAAAATTTGCCTCTCGGAGCATCGGCCACCCAACTTTATATACAGAGAGGAAAGCATCATCGATACTGATGCCTATAGTTTTCTTTGCAAACTTTTTACCACTCCGGATCGTTGTAAGAATCTCTGGAATTGGTTTGACATCGTAGTTGCCGGCGCGCAATTCGGCCAAATGTGCTTTGAACTGCTCTATTGTTGTATTTGTCGTCGGGTAGCGGCTCTCATCAAATCGATGATACATTAAGATTACCGCCGAATCTGTGGCAATTGCCGGTGCAGGTAGAAGCATTAAAGAAAGGGTGTAGAGAATTAAAAATATGCACCGCTTGCTGCGGTCTATTAGGGCAAACATTTCAGGAAACCACCCCCACCGAAAATATTATTATTTTATGCCAGGTTTTTAAGTCAATTTCGATAGTCTTTATTATCACCTTTAAAGGCTATGGCCGCGGCATCATTTGCTCTGGAATTTCGGTGTCGCTGATTAGTGGATATTTTTGTGAATTGAAAAGCTGGTAATGCCACCACTCATTGCGATAAAAGTCCCAACCTGCCTGGGTCATTATACCAAGGAGTATCAGCCGATTTTGTTGTGCGATTTTTGAAATGCGATCGTTTCCGTGATAGGACTTGGGTGTGAAGGCATCGAAAGCAGTGCCCATTTGGAGGGGTGTGCCATCTGGTGTGGTCAAGGTGAGGTCAACGGCAACACCTCTCGAGTGCGGCGAGCCCTGCCTGGGGTCGGCGAGAAAGAGAGGGTCGGGTGTGTGGTTCCACAGAACCCACTGTGCTTCCGATGGGCGGAAGCCATCATAAATGCGGATCCGGTAACCAAGATTTTCTGCACTTTCAATAGCGTCTTTAAGGGCTTTGGCCGCCTCAATATGGAGATAGCAAATTGCGTTCTCATATACTGGTTTGCCAGTAAAATTCTCCGTCGTAGCATAGGCAAGCGATATATCCGCACTAAATTCAGGGGCTACAATTTTGATGAGGTCCATTGGAGTCCGATCTTTTTTAATGTTAGTTAAATCTTATTCTTCTATCAAACAGAGCGAATCGGAAGATGAAGGTACTCGGAATAGACACCGCAATTGGCGCTTGCTCTGCTGCTGTTTGGGAACAAACGGTTAAGGCCAGTTATCAAAAAATTATGTCTAGAGGACATGTCGAAGCGCTTGTTCCTATGGTTGAGCAGACTCTTAAAAATTCTGGTTTAACCTTCAGCCAATTGGATCTTATCGCGGTGACAATTGGACCAGGGTCTTTTACCGGTCTACGAACGGGCTTGGCGGCAGCTAAAGGATTAGGGCTTGCGTTAAACATACCTGTTCATGGTGTCACCACGCTAGAAGCTGTTGCATTTGCCGCAAAGCGAGAACGTTTGTTTGAGGCAAAGATTCCCATTGTTGTAGTTCTCGAAACCAACCGGGAGGAAATTTTCTGTCAGCAATTTGATGGGAACGCCATAGAGCAAGGTGAAGCAACGGCTGGGTTGGAAAGGGTTGTCGTCGAGAAATTACCCAGAGGAGAGTTCTGTTTGTGTGGTGATGCGGCGGGCAGGGTCCTGGCCGCTCTCCCGCAATTAGAGCGCAAGCAGATTACTGAGCTGACTGCGGTAGAACGACCCATGGCCAAAGATGTAGCAGAAATCGCGGCAGGCCGTTTTGAGCAGCCAATAAGTGCTGCGCCTCTTTATATTTATCCACCGGCTGCAAAGATTCCTGTGTCTGGGGGAAGGTCGCGACCGTGACCACAACGAATACTGTAGAGACCCTGAGGATAGCGGATATAGACCTTGTGGCGAAGATACACGCCACGTGTTTTCATGACGCGTGGGGGCCACCTATGATTCGACAGGTTCTCGATATGCCTGGAACCTTCGCTCTTATTGTACGACGAAGAAATTACAGTTCAATAATCGGATTTGCCCTTGCACGGATAGTAGCGGATGAATGCGAGTTATTATCACTCGGTGTAGAATCGGAACATCGGGCAAATGGCGCAGGATCTCTCCTTTTAACTGCTGCGATGGCCCGGGCCACTTCAGAGCGTGCGAGGTGGTTTTTTTTGGAAGTTGCAGAAGATAATGACGTGGCATTGCGGCTTTATCGGGCGCATGGTTTGGCCAGAGTGGGATATCGCCTCAATTATTATGATAACGCCGACGGCACTAAAACCAATGCTCT
>CAYZDH010000061.1:0-7871 GCA_964477025.1 uncultured Rhodospirillaceae bacterium
AGTGTCTTTCTACGCGAGAAATACACCTAGGGGACGGACGCGTCTACCGGCCAATTTATTAAAGAATAAAAATCTTTCAGAACCTTTAGGTCATAAACCCGAACAAGCTCGATCTTAGCATTTAAGAAGAGCACGCTTAATTTAAAAACTGAGCATAGAATTAAATTTATCGGATCATCATTACGGTTGGTCTGGAATAAGACTAATATTTAGTTGATCTATTCGAACGCTCCCGTCTGGGGTTATTTTAAAAAGCTGGATAGCGTCCCAGTCTATATTTTTTGGTGGAGGATTGATCATGTTCCACCCAGTCGCTAATGAAACCATGGCTCGAATAATGCCTTGATGTGCTACAGCACCTGTTGGAACACCTTTTTCTGCTACGGATACAACCCATTCGCCTACTCGTGCGCGGACGTCCCTCGGGCTTTCGCCGCCGTCAGGGCGAAGGTCTATCCCTCTCTTTTGGCGCCGAATAAATTCTTCGCCATATTTCTCGCGAAGCTCCGGACCGGTTTGTCCTTCCCATTTTCCCCAATCCATTTCTATTATTGCCGGTTCAGTTTCTACTCTTAGGCCTAAAATTGAAGCGGTTTTTTGTGCTCTGGAGAGCGGACTTGCAAACCACTTAAAGTCTATAAACTCTGTTGGCACTCTCCATTTCTCAACTCTCTTTATCCCGTTTGGGCTTAAGGGAATATCCGCCTGTCCCTGCAACCTTTTCTGTTCATTCCAAGCTGTTGGGCCATGTCGTATTAAAGCTATGTGTGTCATTCCGACTTCTCTTTGTGCCTTAGCTTGCCACAGAGCCGATTCCTGAGCCCCTTTCATGTATGGCGCCCTAGATCAAAAGTTAGTGGCGCCCCTAAATCTGGACGCCACTATGGGTTTAAGAGTTAATCAGGCCGCCGTGCCAAACAATCGTTTTCCATCTCCGGTCTGGATTTCAATGGTCCGGGGTTTCAATTCTTCTGGTACTTGGCGCTCTAAATTAATATGAAGCAACCCATTTGTTAGCTCCGCGCTAGTAACTCGAATGTGATCAGCCAGTTGGAATTTTCGATCGAAAGCCCGTCCGGCTATTCCGCGATGCAGGTATTTAGTGCTGTCCTCGGTCTTTTGCGCTTTACTGCTTACAACCAACATATTTTCTTTAGCTGTAACGTCCAGGTCAGCTTCGCTAAAGCCTGCGACGGCTATAGAAATCCGATAATTATTTTCATCGGTTTTTTCAATGTTATAGGGAGGGTAGCTATCCGTATGCCCTGAGGCTCTCGTCGCTGAATCCAGAAGCAGGGGGATGCCATCGAAGCCGATTGTGGAACGGAAAAGTGGGGAAAAATCAAACGTTGTCATTGGGATATCCTTTTTTAAGCAATATCAGTGAGGGGCGACCGGGTGGGCAGCCCCAGTTTTTAAAATATGAAGACCCAAAATGTGGCGCCTTCAAAAATCAATGTGGGATGACATGTGAAATATTCAAGAGGGGTCTGTTGTTAGGGAGTTGCAAAAATCTTTAGTCAGCAGATATCTAAATCGACAATTACAGGGGCGTGGTCTGATGGTCTTTTCCACCCGCGAGCCTCACGAAAAATTTTAGCATCTTGAATCTTGTCAACTAGGGTTGGCGTAACCCAGATATGGTCTAGCCTTCGACCGCGGTCGCTGCCGGGCCAGCTTCTGTTGCGATAGCTCCACCAGCTGTATAAACTTTTTTCCGGTGGAAAGACGTGTCTCACTGCATCAACCCAATTATTGGAGGCCATTACGGCCCTTAGTGCGTCAACTTCCACGGGAGTATGACTGACAATTTTAATTAATTGTTTGTGTGACCATACGTCGGTTTCCAGGGGCGCAATATTCAGATCGCCTACAAGAATTCGTTTTCCCTGCTTTTTTCCTTTGAACCATTCTGCCATTTCGTCAACAAAATCGAGCTTGTGCGCAAACTTCTCATTTTGTTCTGGGTCGGGAATATCCCCACCGGCCGGCACGTAAAAATTATGTATTTCGGTTCCATCAGGAAGCTTTGCACCTAGGTGCCTACAATCATCTTTACCGCACCACAAACGTTTTCTCATCTCGATTAGGGGAACACGCGAGAGAATAGCAACGCCATTATAGCTCTTCATTCCTCGGAACAGAACGTGCCCAAAACCTAGCCCGTGAACATCGCGGAGGGGGAAGAGGCCGTCTTCAACTTTGATTTCTTGTAAACACACTATGTCAGGATTTAATGCTTTGACGACCTTGCTCAACATAGGCACCCGCAACCGCAGTGAGTTGATATTCCAGGTTGCTATCCTCATGACCCCTCCCTCACCTAAAGTTTATTTTGTTCTTGCATATTCGTGTGCAGATTCTCCAAAAGCTCTAAATAATTTACTCGCCAGCTCATGTTCTTGGGCTTTCCATTCGGCGTGCCATTGAACGCCGACAGTAAATCTTTTGGCTTTCGGCATATGAATCGCCTCTATGACGCCGTCTGGAGAGAGTGCTTCGATTACAAACCCGTCCGCAACTCTGTCGACGCTTTGGGCGTGCAGGGAATTGACCATTGTCTCCGTTTTGCCCAGAAGCCCGCAAAGATATCCTTGAGGTGTCAATGATATTTGGTGTCGAAGCGCAAATCTCTCCGCCTGTATTTCAGTGTCCCGGCGCATCCGGTGGTCGTTTTTCCCCGGCAACACATGGACGCGGTAATGTAGAGTTCCTCCCATTGCGACATTGATTTCTTGAATGCCCCGACAAATCCCAAATAGGGGAATACCGCGTTCTATGCAGCCCCGTATGAGCGGGAGCACAGTGTCATCGCGTTGAGGGTCGATAATTTCGTCGTCCGGAAATGCAGGGCCTCCATAGTTGTGCGGTTCTATATTAGCTCGTCCGCCCGTCAGCAATAGGCCGTCGATTGTATTAAGAATAGATTCGAAGTTTGTTGCGTCACCAAAGGCCGGGATAAGAATTGGTGCGACATCCGAGATTTCCATGGAGACCCGCGCATATTTCTCTGACGTCATAAACAGGCCCGACATATTCTCAGTCGGAGGCGTGTAATTAACCGGGACACCAATGATCGGTTTTTTGGATTTAGCGAACATTATTCCTTGGCTATCACGACAACGAACGCCCTGCAACTGATAGCCTCCTATTGTTCGTCCTTGGGAAACGCCCAGTCGGGCGGCCTGAAGTCAAAAATCTTTTTTGGGATAGGCGTGTTTATAACAGGCGATATCAGTTTGATTGTCGTCTTTATCCCTTGGGCATCGGTAACGGCCCAGCCACGAAAAACATCTACTTTATCGGAAAATATTAGGGTAAAGGACCCGGCCTCTTCTTCGCCGCGCTGGGCTACCGAAATTTCCAACGTAAGGGGGGTTTTCGCAACTTTTAAAACGGTCAGACCTTCAGAAAACTTAAATTTATCACGAATTAGAAAAGAGGCCGGCGTTGCTGTAAGAGGAAGCTGGCTTATCTCCTTAAGTTCTTCATCGACATAGAAGACCCATGTGCCGTCGGCATAAATTTGCAGCGTCTCTGGCTTTTTATAATCGATCCGCAGGTTCCCGGGGCGCCTGATATAAAGAGTGCCAGAAGCGAAAGCGCCGGTAGTAGAGGCTTGGACGAAGAGGGCTTTTAACGAACGAATGGAACTTAGCAGTTTCTCAGCTGCTAATAGTGAGCCTTCGGCTCTAATAATATTTAACTTGGTTTGTTGGGCGGCCGCATCTGTAACAGTGCCGCACAGGACCCCTGTAAAAATAATCGTGGCGAATTTTAGAAAAGGGTAGAATTTCATGACAAAAATCATAAGTCCATTTGATATTCGTCAATATGGCGCTGGAAAAATTATGCCCATGATAAGTCTAACGCTAAGCTTCTTGGTCGTCCGGGTTGCGGGCAAGGACCTCTCGTTTGCCGACATGATTGGCTGAACTTATAACGCCTTCCGCTTCCATTTGATCAACAATTCGAGCAGCCCGATTATATCCGATTTGCAGATGCCTTTGGACAAAACTTGTGGACGCCTTGCGTTCTCTGCAAACAAGGGCGACGGCTTGGTCATATAAGGCGTCGCACTCACTTCCCTCGATATTGCTGGAAATGCCCCCCACGGGATTGCCGGGGTCTTCTTGTGTCACTTCTTCAATATATTCTGGCCTCCCCTGTGCCTTGAGCGCTGTAACAACCTTTTCCACTTCCCCGTCTGTTACCAACGGTCCGTGCACTCTCGAAATTCGCCCACCACCGGCCATGAAGAGCATGTCCCCTTGACCTAAAAGCTGTTCAGCGCCAGCTTCCCCGAGAATTGTTCGGCTATCAATTTTGGATGTTACCTGAAAGCTAATGCGTGTCGGAAAGTTGGCTTTAATCGTTCCGGTAATGACATCTACAGAAGGCCGTTGTGTGGCCATGATTAGGTGAATGCCTGCTGCTCGAGCCATCTGAGCGATGCGCTGGACCGACGCTTCGACCTCCTTGCCTGCGACGAGCATTAAGTCGGCCATCTCATCAACGATTACGACGATGTAAGGCAGAGGATTCATATCAAGCGGTTGATCCTCGTAAATAGGGTCCCCGGTTTCGGAGTCGAAACCAGTTTGTACTGTTCTTGTAAGCGCCTCACCAGTTTTGCGTGCATCCTCTAATCTAGCGTTATATCCTGCGATATTTCGAACGCCTATTGTTGACATCGCTCGATAGCGTTGCTCCATTTCACGCACTGTCCATCGCAGAGCAACAACGGCCTTTTTGGGATCAGTGACCACCGGGCAAAGTAAATGAGGGATACCGTCATAGACCGAAAGCTCGAGCATTTTAGGGTCGATCATCACTAAGCGGCAATTTTCTGGTGGAAGTCGATAAAGTAATGAAATGATCATCGTATTAATCGCTACCGACTTCCCGGAGCCCGTTGTTCCGGCGATCAGAAGGTGTGGCATGCGGGCGAGATCGGCAATAGTTGGACTGCCGCCGATATCTTTCCCAAGGGCAAGTGAGAGCTGCGATGGATTTTTTTCCAATTTTTCTGACTCGAGAAGTTCTCGTAATGAGACAACTTCGCGGTTGGTGTTCGGCAACTCGATGCCTATTGCGTTGCGTCCCGGGACGACGGCGACCCGCGCTGAAATAGCGCTCATCGACCGAGCGATATCGTCCGCAAGACCAATGATTCGTGAGGATTTGATCCCTGGCGCCGGTTCGAATTCATAAAGTGTAACGACAGGGCCTGGTCGAACTTTTACGATTTCCCCCTGAATTCCGAAATCTTCAAGGACAGATTCAAGCAGCCGAGCATTTTCAGCCAAGGCATCCTCATCTGCCTTATTTGATTTGTTCCCCACAATAATTGTTTCAAGTAGACTTAAATCGGGTAATTGATATTCGTCGCCTGCGCCTAAATCGAGCTTTGATTGGCGGGCGGCTTCCGCTTTCTTTCCTGGCTTTGCTTTGGCAGTTCGGGGGGCAACAAACTCTTTCTTTTTTTCACGCATAGTCGCGCCGAGGTATGGTGCTTCTTTTTTGTCAACTTCTGAATAATCACCAGGTTTTGATTCGCTTTGTTCTTGGTCTTCTTCGCTAGAAAATTTGGGTTCTAGGCGCTTGCGTGCTGCCGCGTGCCCTTTTTTGGCGGCAGCAAATGACCACTTACTTACTTTGAGCCCCGCCCGCCCGCCGGCCGCACTCGCGGCTACGCTCCGGTGGCCGAGCCACAAAATCTTGCTGGCGAACTGCCGCCATTCAGTCGCTGAAAACCCTAATGTCGCGATAAGGGCACAAAGGCCAACAAAGCCAATAAAGAAAGCGACAGGATTTGCGCCGTATGACGTTAAGTCGTAAGACCCGGCAACTACACTTTTTAATATTATGGTTCCTATAACACCACCATATCCGGATTTTAGGGGCCAAGATGCACCCACTTCAATTCCTGCTAATGCAATGGCGGCCATAAGGACGGTTAGTGGAAAAAACACCAAACGTAGCCATGGATGCGCAATCCCTTGATGGGTGCTGAGACGCCAACCCCAAGCGAAAGCTAATAAAGGCAACAGCCAAGCGGCTAACCCAATTGATTGTATTAGAAAGTCTGCAGCCCAAGCGCCAATTATCCCTAGTATATTGGTGACGCTATTATCAGCGGCGGTGTTAAGGGAAGGGTCTGCCGGATTGTAACTGATGAGAGCGGCGGCTAGAGCCAATGCAAGAAGAACCAACGCGGCCCCTGTTGCTTCGAGCATACGTCGATACAAAAACATGGCGACGGCCGGTGGCAGTATTGATATTCGGCGCATTAAGTTGCGGGAATCTGTAGCCATGCATGCCTCCTTATCA
Source organism: uncultured Rhodospirillaceae bacterium (assembly GCA_964477025.1). Lineage (GTDB taxonomy): Bacteria > Pseudomonadota > Alphaproteobacteria > MPNO01 > UBA2964 > UBA2964. Next base: position 6,334 of record CAYZDH010000061.1, read on the forward strand.
GAGTGTCTCGACCAGGCGATCGAGTGCCTGAGCGGTTGTTTTGAGATCGTGAACCAGTGCGCAACGTATATAGGCGGCGCCGGGGTTCTGTCCGTCTCGGTCTGTTTTAGCTAGATATGAGCCGGGGATAACACGGAGCGCTGCGTTTTGCCATAATTTGAGGGCTGCCGCCTCGCTATCACCGACATCAAGCCATAGATAAAATCCCCCGTCTGGCAAATAATACCCGTGAAGCCCGGTAAGTTTTTGGTCGGCGATTTCGAATTTTCGCTGATAGAATGCCCGGTTTTCTTCAACATGTTTTTCATCCTGCCACAAGGCTGCGGCAACTGCGAGGAGTGGAATTGGCGGCGGAGCGCCGCCATAGTCACGAACCTGTTTGAAGCGGCCCAATATATTTGGGTCTCCCGCAACAAACCCCGATCGAAGCCCCGGAACGCTGGATCGCTTCGAAAGAGAATTCATAATTAACACATGATCGAGTGAACCCCCAAGTGCGGCGCAAGCTTCTATGCCGCCTGAGGGCGGCCTGTCGTTATAGATCTCGCTATAGCACTCATCAAATACAATTACGAAATCGTGTTTTCGGGCAAGCTCAATATTACGAATTAACGTTTCGAGCGATGCCGCCGTCCCTTGCGGGTTAGCCGGCGTACAATAGTAAGCAAGCGCGGTGCGATCTAAAACCTCTGGATCTAAGGAGACAAAGTCAGGCAAAAAGTTTGTTGTTCGCGTGGATGGAACGAAAATGGGCTCTGCGCCGGCAAGCGCTGCTGCCCCCAGATATACCTGATAAAATGGATTTGGCATTAAGACACAAGGTTGTTTGCCTCCAACGCTCTCGGGGGTAACTGTCAGCGCAACCATGAATAGCGCTTCGCGTGTCCCTGACACCGGAATAATAGATCGATCAGGATCAAACATTTTGTCAGGTAATCTATACCGCCTTGTCAGCCATTGGCCGACGGCCGCTCTAAATTCATGGGTTCCCCAAACAGGGGGGTATTTTCCCCACAGGTCACCATTTTCCGCTAGGACCCGATGAACAATCTCCGGTGACGTGTGCTGCGGCTCCCCCAAAGCTAGCGATATGGGCAGATCCTTGGTCTGAGGCGGGTGTGAATCGAGCAGCGCTCGCAAACGATCGAACGGGTAATCGCCGATTCGGTCAAGCCGATCGTTAATCATAGGCACACTTCTTGAGTTGCCGCTGATAAAGCGACGTAAAAACTATACAAACGCAAGAATCTTATAGCGAAAGCCTGACTCGGTACAAGCAGAATAGATTTGACCAAAGGTGTGAATGGAAGGAAATAAAAAAGCCGGGGCACCGCGGGTGCCCCGGCGGGTTGTGGATTCGTATTTGGACGTCTTAGGGGGGCTGACGATTGTCCGAACACGCTATTCCACGGAGAGATATTTAATAATAATTAATCATTGTATGGTTTCCCCATGCAGCCCTTGGTCAAGACCGTCACGTTCCGTTTCTTCGTCGACACGAATACCGATGGCTAAATCAATAACTTTTAAGATGATGA
>CAYZDH010000061.1:7971-13353 GCA_964477025.1 uncultured Rhodospirillaceae bacterium
GTTTCTTCGTCGACACGAATACCGATGGCTAAATCAATAACTTTTAAGATGATGAAAGAAGCAACTGCACACCAAACGATGGTTGCGACAACACCCCAGGCTTGAGTGGCGACCTGCGCGATGTTCCCTTCAAGCAGGCCCGCTGTCCCACCAATTGCTTTATTGGCAAAAACGCCTGTTAGGAGGGCCCCAACAATTCCACCGACGCCATGAATTCCAAAGACGTCAAGTGCGTCGTCGTATTTTAAAAGACGTTTTAGCCAGGTTACGGCCCAATAGCAGATAATCCCGGAGGCAATCCCGATAAATAGGGCTCCCATTGGATCAACAAAGCCAGCCGCGGGCGTTATAGCAACTAATCCGGCGATCGCGCCGGAAATGATACCCAGGACGCTTGGTTTGCCGCGGAGGCACCATTCCATGAACATCCACGTAAGCGCTGCTGCTGCCGTAGCAATTTGGGTAACTACCATTGCCATAGCGGCCGTGCCGTTTGCCGCCACTGCGGAACCGGCGTTAAAGCCAAACCAGCCGACCCAAAGTAAGGCCGCGCCTATAACGGATAAAACTAAATTATGGGGCGCGAGAGATTCCATTCCCAGGCCCTGACGCTTGCCAATCATAATTGCGGCAACCAAACCAGCTATGCCAGCATTAATATGGACTACTGTGCCCCCAGCAAAATCTAAAACACCATCCTCGCTAAGAAAGCCACCGCCCCAAACCCAATGGGTTACAGGCGCATAAACCACCAAGAGCCAAACTCCCGTAAACCATAACATTGAGCTGAATTTCATTCGGTCAGCAAATGCACCAACGATCAATGCCGGTGTAATAATTGCAAAGGTCATCTGGAAAACTATAAAGAGAGAATCCGGAATTGTGCCATTGACCGCTTCTAAAGTAAGGCCTTTAAAGAAAATCTTTCCTAAGCCACCCACAAAAGCGTTGCCGGCGTCAAACGCGAGGCTATAACCCACGACCATCCATAAAATGCTCATAAGGCAGCAAATAGCAAAACACTGCATTAAAACCGACAAGACGTTTTTCTTGCGAACCATCCCGCCATAAAAAAGTGCGAGACCTGGAATAGTCATCAGAAGGACCAGTGCAGTTGCAGTTAACATCCAGGCGGTATCGCCAGAGTCAAGTTTTGGCGCTGCCGTTTGTGCGATTGCGCCACTTGAAGTGATCAGAGCAGTACTTGCCGAAAAAATTGGCACTAAAATTTTGTTAAAGAGCGGCATTGTTTTTTTCTCCCGTGCGGATTCGAACCACTGTTTCCATGTCAAGTACAAAAATTTTCCCATCACCGATCTGCCCAGTGGCAGCGGCGTCCCGAATAGCTTCAATGGTTTGCTCTGCAAGATCATCAGTGACAGCGACATCTACCCGAATTTTGGGCAGAAAGCTTATCTCATATTCTGCCCCACGATAGATTTCCGTTTGACCTTTTTGCCTACCAAAACCACGAGCTTCGGTTACCGTTAAACCCTGGACACCAATCTCTGTCAGCGCCGTTCGGACGTCATCTAACCGAAAAGGTTTGATAATAGCTTGAATGAGTTTCATCCATCTTCCCTTTCTAAATATGTTCTCTCTGAGTTGGCAAAGGCGGTCGCTTTGTTCTCACTTTTACCTTTTGTTAATTTTTTCACTTTTTTCCTTTCTAATTGTTGTTTTCCAGAAAATTCGGAACACAAATATATTGATGCAAGAAATGTGCCAAGAATGTATTTAAATATCAGAAAAACATTTAAGCATTAAAAAACAGCTACTTAGTTGTCCGCCCTGATTTGAAGACGGCAACTCTTTTTATGACAAATACTTTAAAGGAATAAAAATTAGCCAAAAAATTTTTAGTGCCTAAAATTTAATCATCATTATACCGGCGGGGGTAGGCCTAGAAGGTGCTGGACAGGAAGCCGTTTTGGGTTGCATTGTTTATGTATGGCTTTGAAATCAGCAAAAGGATGCATTGGAACTTATGACGCGGTCATAATTGGTGGAGGCATGACCGGTTTGATCTTGGCGGCGGCATTAGGTACCGCCGGTATCGCGGTTTCAGTAATCGAACGAAGTTCACGAGAGAGGGTTTTAAACTCAAAATTTGATGGCCGAACTACGGCCATTGCTCCAGGGTCACGGAACGCCTTATTGGCAATCGGCGCTTGGGAAGGGATGCACGAAAAAGCTTCAGATATTTTAAATATCCGTGTTTCCGACGGTCGTTCGCCGCTATTTTTGCATTTTGGTCATGCTGATCTAGATGAGGGGCCGCTGGGCCATATTGTTGAAAATCGTATAATTAGGTCAGCCCTGTTGAGGCGTTTAGATGAGCTGCCAACTGTAAGGTTAATTTTTGGTTGTTGCGTCAAAACTTTGGAAAGAGGCAAACATTTTGCTGAAGCTCGACTCGATAATGGTAAAACGTTAAAAGCTTCTATCGCTGTTGCAACGGATGGTAGAGGATCTCCAACGCGCGAAGCTGCGGAGATTGGTGTAAAGCAATGGCGCTATCCACAAATTGGAATTGTGTGCACGGTTAAACATGAGCGTGATCATTGTGGCGTTGCTCAGGAGCATTTTTTGCCGGCGGGCCCGTTCGCTATTCTACCGATGACTGGGCATCGGTCATCAATTGTTTGGACAGAAAAAGAAACGCTCGCACCTTCAATTTTGGAGTTGTCCAAAAAAGAATTTACCGAGGAGTTAAACCTTCGATTTGGCGATTATCTAGGCAATCTGAAAACTATTGATCCAATATTTTCCTATCCTTTAGGATTTCTGCATGCGGACCGATATATCATGCCGCGCCTAGCCCTTGCAGGCGATGCGGCTCACGCAATCCACCCAATTGCTGGGCAAGGGCTAAATATAGGTATACAGGATGCCGCAGTACTTGCTGAAATTGTTACCGAAGCGGTGAGGCTTGGATTAGATCCAGGGTCGGTCAATGTGCTCGAAGCCTATGAACAGCGCCGAAGGTTTGACAACACAATGATGCTTGCTGCTACCGATGGGCTGAATAGGCTGTTTTCCAATGATATCACGCCGATAAGAATATTTCGCGATATAGGTCTTGCAATGGTAAATAAAACCCCCCCTTTGAAACGCCTTCTGATGCGCCAGGCCATGGGGGTTCTTGGTGATTTACCAAGACTTATACGAGGCGAGAAAATCTGATCTAATAAAAATTGTGGTAAATGGTTATGCACTTGGGGACGGTTTTACGGGTCTCGACTAAGTCCGGCTTGTTTGAGAGCTTTCAAATAATCCTGCCACCTTTTGTCTTTCTCCATTCCCAATTCATAAAGATATTCCCATGAAAAAATTCCAGTGTCGTGAAGATCATCAAAGATAAGCCGGATCGCGTAATTGCCCACCGGTTCAATTTCGATGATGCCAACGTGGCGCCGGCCCGCGATAATTTTTTTCTGGCTAGCCCCATGACCCTGTACTTCAGCTGACGGGCTTTCTACTCTTAGTAACTCTGTTGGAAAGGAAAACTGAGACCCTTCGTCAAAAATAACATTCAGCCTGTTTTCAGCTTTCTTTAATTTTATTTGTGTTGGGCGTGGGGGCATTTAAACGTGGCTTTGTCTACTTCTTACCGCCATCTAATGGCCGCGCTTCGTCAGCCAACATAATCGGTATGCCGTCCCGAATGGGATAAGCGAGGCCAGCCGCTTCGCTCACGAGCTCCTGCTCTTTTTCTTCATAACGTAGGGGCTGTTTTGTGACAGGGCATACTAAAATTTCCAATAGTTTCGGATCAACAGTCATCTTTGCGTTCATATGATTTCCCTCAGTAGTCTTTTTAATGGCTAATATCACTAGTACTACTGTTTTCCAAAATGGCCATTTCTAACAAGGCAATAATTAAATCAGCCCGTGATGCCGCGGTCTCGGTTTCTAGCAGCGCCTGCCGTTCGTTTGGTCCAAACGGACACGTCATTGCTAGCGACGTAATGAGCTTATCATCTGGCGTTGCTTGAATAGCGTCCCAGCTTATTTCAATATTGTGTAGTGCAAAATATTCTTTCACCGCCAAAAGTAGGCGATCCCTATCAATATCAAATACTGGTGGATCGGAGACGTCGTCGCGAAAACGCTTAAAATCGGCAATAACGCGCCGATAGTCATCTTTACCAGCCATTTCCTCGCCAATATCAAAACGGCAAACACCTGATAGCGTTAGCAAATATCGACCATCTTCTGACTCCGTAAAGCTAGTAATCCGTCCGGCACATCCGATTTTATATAGTACGGGTTGATCACCGCCATACCCAGATGCTCCTCGATTGTCGTCTAAATCGGGAGTCCGGGGCTGTACCATGCCTATAATCCGCTGTTTGTCGGCTAGTGCATCGCGGACCATTGCTAAATATCGTGGCTCAAAAATATTTAACGGAAGCTTGCCCGTGGGTAGGAGTAAAGCGCCCGTTAAGGGAAAAATTGGGATTACCCGCGGCAGATCTTCAAATCTTGGATTGAAGACACTTCGGGTCATGAAAAAAGGAGTGAAGATAATTTTCGACGGCCTTCGACGGTGGCTGGATTTGCAGGCCCAAGCACTTCAAAAAATTTCAAAAGTTCAATGCGTGCCGCATCCTCGTTCCAGCTGCGATCTTGACGAATAATTTCTAGTAACGCCTCCATTGATTCTTTTATGTCTCCGTTTGCATATAGGGCTAATGCAAGATTATAGCGCGCTTCATGATCCTTTGGATTAGCCTCAACAGTGGTTTGTAAAAGTTTAAGGTCGCCAACAGTTGCTGCTTTGTCAGCTAGTTCTAGCGCGCTAAGAATGCTCGCGAATACTTCCTCATTTTGCTCCTCATCAGACAATGCGTCCACGATTTCTCGGGCACTTTCCATGTCTCCAGCTTCAACGCGGCAACGTGCTAGGCCAGCTTTCGCTGCAAGACTATCTGGTGCATGTTCAATAATTTGAGAATACACCGCTGCGGCTTGATCAAATTGTTCAGTTTCCATCAGAGCGCCGGCCTGATCTAGAGCCTCCTCTATTGGTGACTTTTCCTGGGCACTTGAATTTTTTGCTAGCTTTTCGACAAACTCCCGGAGCTGACTTTCAGGCAGCGCACCTTGAAAAGCATCTACAGGTTTACCATCGTGAAAGGCGTATACGGCCGGGATAGATTGAATGCGCAGCTGTTGTGCGAGGTTCTGGTTCTGATCAATATCGATCTTTACCATTTTAACCGCACCGTTAGCTTCGGTGACAATTTTTTCAAGAAGCGGCCCGAGCTGCTTGCATGGACCACACCATGGGGCCCAAAAATCAACGATAACCGGCACGTTCGCAGATGTTTCGATGACATCTTGGACGAAGCTCGCTTCGGAAGAGTCTTTAATCAG
>CAYZDH010000062.1:0-13196 GCA_964477025.1 uncultured Rhodospirillaceae bacterium
TAGCATGGTTGACTGGGTTTACCGGCTCGGCGGGTTTGGCGGTGATCCTCCAAGACAAGGCGGCCCTTTTTGTTGATGGGCGGTATACGCTACAGGTTAGGAAACAAGCGGACCCGGAAATTTACGAGTTTTGCAAAATTTCAGAGGATCCACCCAGTGGTTGGATTGAAAAGTATGTTCCGGCGGGGTCACGGATTGGATACGATCCATGGCTTCATACAAAGTCCGCGCTTGTGCCTTATGAAAAAAGATGTCGCGCCGCAAAAATAGAATTGATTCAAGTAGAAACAAATCCTCTTGATAAAGTATGGGAAGACCAACCGTCTGCCCCCCTGGCTCCGGTTTACCCGCATCCCGTGGATATTGCTGGGCGAGCTGCTTCAGAGAAAATTTCGGAAACAGCCGCGATCGTTAGGGGGCATGGCGCAAACGCGGCGGTTATAACGGCACCAGATTCAATTGCTTGGCTTTTGAATTTACGTGGAGGTGATTTGCCAAATACGCCTGTGGCGCTTGGTTTTGCTATTTTAAAAGGATCTGGGTCAGTCGATTTATTTATGGACGCCCGCAAGTTTCCCATCCATACAATAAAGACGCTCGGCAAAGATGTGTCGCTGCATCCCACTGAAAAACTGGGTTTTGCCTTAGCAAGGCTTGGAGCAGCCGGTAGACCTATTCTCTTGGCGCCAACGACGTCACCGATTTGGGTGCACAATCAACTTGAAGCGACGGGGGTAGAGATTGTTTCAAGGGAAGACCCTTGTGTATTGCCAAAAGCTTGCAAGAACACAGTAGAAATTCAGGGGGTCCGGAGTGCACATATTCGGGATGGAGCGGCCCTTTGTTCATTTCTTGCTTGGTTGGCTGAAGTAGGACCGGCTGGTGACGTCGACGAGCTGTCGGCAGCGGATAAACTTTATCAATTTCGGTCTGCTGGAAACAATATTAGGGGACTATCCTTTGAAACAATTTCAGGTGCGGGGGCGAACGGTGCCATAGTCCATTACCGTGTGACCCCTGAGACAAACCGCAAGCTTGAGCTTGGCTCGCTCTATTTAGTTGATTCTGGTGCCCAATATCTGGACGGGACGACTGACGTTACTAGGACGGTAGCAATAGGGAGGCCAAGTGATGAAATGCGGGATCGTTTTACACGGGTTTTGAAGGGTCATGTGGGTATCGCGACTGCCCGTTTTCCGCTTGGAAGTAGCGGTGGGCAACTTGATGTGATTGCTCGGCAACCTTTATGGGATGTCGGTCTTGATTTTGAACATGGGACCGGACATGGCGTTGGCGCTTACTTGGGCGTTCACGAAGGGCCACATCGTATTGCAAAACGTTTTGCGGACGTTCCGTTTCAACCAGGGATGATCGTCTCAAATGAGCCTGGTTACTACAAAGAAGGGGAATTCGGAATTAGGATAGAAAATCTAGAAGTGGTCCGCGCCGCACCAAATATTACATCGTCAAACGACGGACGGGAAATGCTTGAATTCGAGGCGTTAACGCTTGCACCTATTGATCTTGCGCTGATAGAGCCATCGATTATGACACAAAAGGAAATTAGTTGGTTGAATAGATATCATGCACGAGTACTCGAGACGATTGGACCGCTGGTTGACCCAAAAACGTCGGCCTGGCTTGAAGAGGCAACCCAACCCTTATCGTTAAAGTCACTAACTTAATAAATTCATTGCGTAGTTATTTTATCTTTGTCGGGCAAAATGCTGGATTTCTTTTCTACGGATTTCTGCTCGCGCTATTATCGAGCTTTGGACAGACTTATTTTATCGCCCTATTTAGTGCCGAAATTCGTAACGACTATCAGCTCAGTCATGGGGATTTAGGGCTCATTTTCTCTTTGGCTACGCTAGGGAGCGCTTGTTGTTTGATCTGGATTGGGCGCAAGATGGATGTTGTTGACCTCCGCCTATATAGTTTTTTAGTTGTAATCGGACTTGCTTTTGCTTGCGCTCTTTTGTCTGCGGGACATGGCGTAGTATTTCTGTTCGTCGCCTTTTTTGGACTAAGGCTTTGTGGTCAGGGTTTAATGGGTCACACATCGCAAACAGCCATGGCGCGGTATTTCGATGATCACCGGGGTAAAGCCCTCAGTATTGCAAATCTTGGCCATGCTGTAGGGCAGGCATTTTTGCCGTCGCTCGTCGTGGTTATGATAGCCTATTTTGGGTGGAGGAGTGCTTGGGCTTGGTACGCAGTAGCACTGGTGTTTCTGATGACACCGTCCATTCTCTTTCTGTTGCGAGGACATGAGGTACGGCATAGTGCTCTTCTGTCTAACCCAAAGAAGAGCGTAGCGCAGGGCTCGGCAGGTGGAAGAGAGGTGCCAGGCCGTCACGAGCACTGGACCATAAGGGATGTCCTATATCATCCGACTTTTTACATGGTAATGGCTAATGTCATTGCACCCGGCATGTTGATGACGGGGTTGATGTTCCATCAAATTCACATGATCGAAAGCAAAGGCTGGGAAATGTCTTGGTTTGCGGCTTGCTTTGCTGCATTTGCAGCAATGAGCGTTGTTGCGGGAATTATTTCGGGGCCGTTAATTGATCGTTATTCTGCCCGTCGCTTAATACCCTGGTATCTCGCGCCAATGGGATTTGGTATTACGGCTCTTATTTTTTCTGCTCACCCACTAATTGTATTGGCATGGTTTTTATTATCGGGCGTGACAAGCGGTCTTCATCGTTCGGTAGTGAGCGCTTTTTGGGCGGAGGCCTATGGTGTTCGGTATCTTGGTTCTATCCGAAGCCTAGTCTCAGGAGTTTCTATATTTGGTACCGCTGTCTCGCCGGTCCTTTTTGGTCAGATGATCGATGTCGGGATTACAATCGAATTCATCGCAATTATATGCATTATCTGGATCGTTGCTGCCATCCCGGTATCGTATTTGGGTCTAAGGTTTTTGCCGGATAGCTAGCCGTTAATTAGCGTTAGCCATTCTTTTTCGCTTAGTACCGGAACACCTAAATCTTTAGCCTTTGTTGCTTTTGACCCTGGGTCGGTGCCAATAACGACATAATCGGTTTTTTTTGAAACTGAACCAGTGACTTTTGCACCTAGGGTTTCTGCCTTAGCCTTTGCTTCTGCACGACTTATGGTTTCTAACGTTCCTGTAAAAACAACAGTTTTACCATGGATTTTTGAAAAATCGGCAAACGAATTTGCCGTGTCTTCAACATTGAGCTGGTTAGTAAGATCCTCAATGACGGCTAAATTCCGAGGCTCCCCGATAAAATTTATAAGGTCGTCTGCCATGTTGATGCCAATACCTTCGATATTACATAGGTCCCGAAAGGCGTCTCCTATCATTTCTGCCTTTCTAAATTCATCGGGACAGTCGCCGCGTTCACTCGTTGCCTGCTGCATTGCTGATACCCAGGCAGAGAGTGATCCGTAGTGAAGAGCAAGTTGGCGGGCAGTTGCCTGCCCTATTTGCTTTATCCCTAATGCATAAATGAAACGCTCTAATGGAATGGTCCGCCGCTGTTCGATAGAAGCGATCAAGTTATCGACTGATTTATCACCCCATCCCTCATATTGGCGCAGTTGTTCGTGGTTTTCATGTAGACGGAAGATATCGCCAGGCGTTTTGATTATCCCTTGGGCTTGGAAGGCATCGATATGTTTGCCGCCGAGCCCATCGATATCGAATGCTTGGCGGCTAACAAAATGTTTAAGCCGTTCCGAATTTTGTGCAGGACAGATTAGGCCTCCGGTGCAGCGGATTACTGCCTCATTAACCTCTCGGATGGCCGGACTACCACATTCAGGACAGTGGTTAGGGAATGTGAATGGTTGGCTGTTTCTCGGACGTTTATTGCCTATAACCTCCAATACCTGCGGGATAACGTCTCCAGCACGTTGAATGATTACAGTGTCACCCTCCCGGATCCCCTTTCGCTCAATTTCGTCGGCATTGTGGAGTGTGGCACGACTAACAACCACGCCACCGACTGTGACTGGCACCAGTTGGGCAACGGGTGTAAGGGCGCCGGTCCGCCCAACCTGGATAGTAATCTTTTCAAGAACTGTTTGGGCGTTTTCTGCTGGAAATTTATGGGCAATTGCCCAGCGTGGTGCGCGGCTAACGAAACCCAGGCGTTGTTGCCAATCCAATCGGTTGACCTTGTAAACAATGCCATCGATATCATAATTAAGATGCGCTCGTTGTTGCGATATCTCTTGATGGTATGCGATAGCGTCCTCTGCATTGTTACAAATGCGAGCTAACGGATTCACGGGAAACCCCCAGTCTTTAAGGGTCTCGAGAAATTCCCACTGCGTTTCTGCAACCGGTTCACTGATTTGTCCCCAAGTATAAGCGAACATCTGTAGGGGCCGTTTTGCCGTAATGGAACTATCGTGTTGGCGAAGTGAGCCGGCGGCTGCATTACGTGGATTGGCAAAGGTGGTTTCTTCGTCTTGCTGACGCTGCTCATTGATCGCTCGAAATTCAGCTTGTCCGATATAAACTTCACCTCGAACTTCAACAACTTTGGGAACTATCGCCGCGATAGTCTCTGGGATTTCGTGCATTGTCGAAACATTGGCGGTGACATTTTCACCTTCCCGACCATCGCCACGTGTTGCCGCGAGTATGAATTGACTATTTTCATACCGCAGTGAAATTGAAAGTCCGTCAATTTTTGGTTCTGCAACGACTTGGATTTGTTCGTCCCCACTTAGTCCAAGAAAACGTCGGACTCGCGAAAAAAAATTGTGCACGTCTTCATCATCAAAAGCATTTCCCAAGGATAACATCGGGACCGCATGTTGAACTTTTTCAAAACCAGACCTGACGGGAGCGCCGACCTTTTTGGAAGGGCTATCCGAGCGAATGAGTTTTGGAAAACGTGTTTCAATGTCACGATTGCGAAGCCGGAGGGTGTCGTAATCGGCATCAGAAATGGTTGGGGAATTGTCTTGATAATAAGATTGATCGTGCCGTCCTAATTCCTTTGCCAACCGAGCGAGTTCCTGTTCCGCCTCTTCGGTTGTTAGTTGTTCAACATTAAAGCTTGAGAACTCGCTTTTCATTTCATGCTCTTTGGATTGGGATTGCTCATCTCTCTTTTCCCGCGAGTAAACTTGCAGCAGCCGCTCTTGCTTCATTCGTTATCTTTGCTCCTGCTAGCATGCGAGCAATTTCTTCCTGACGTTCAACATCAGAAAGTTCGGATACGTTTGTTCTGACGACGCCTTTGATCGTTGACTTTACGATCTGTAAATGTCGAGTTGCGCAGGAGGCGACCTGCGGGGAATGAGTGATTGCTAATACTTGTACGCTCTTTGCAAGTTTAGCAAGGCGTTCTCCAACAGCTGCCGCAACTGCTCCGCCAATACCGGAGTCGACTTCGTCAAATATTATTGTGGGAATCCTGTTTGATTGGTGCAGAACAACCTTTAGGGCAAGGAGAATACGCGCCAGTTCACCACCCGAAGCGATCCGAGCGAGCGGACCCGAGGGCGCGCCTGGGTTCATTGAAACCTCAAAATGAGTACGATCTATCCCACTTGGTCCCCATTCTCTCTCTTCTAATATTTCTATACAGGTCGTAAAGGTCGCTTTCTCAAGTTTTAATGGCGGAAATTCAGCAATGACGGCTTTATCGAGCTTGATTGCTGACGCAGACCTCTTTTTACTTAGAAATTTTGCTCTTGATTTATAGGTCTCGTAAGCCCGATCTCTTTCCGCCTGTAGCTTTTTTAGTAATCCTTTCGAATCATCAATCTGCGTTATTTTTCCTTCAAGCTTAGTCCGTAAAGCCGGCAGTTCTTCAACGGGTAGGTTATGTTTTCTTGCCATTGCTCGGATTGCGAATAGGCGTTCTTCGCACGACTCTAACTTAACTGGGTCGGGTTCTGCGTCGGACATAACGCGGCGTAGTAGTGTATCAGCATCGGCTACCGCGTCGTTTGCAACAGCTAACGCATCCATGACGGTGTCCAGCCTCCCTGCCGCTGCACCCACTTCAGAAGCGAGAACACGTTGGGCAGCGGCTAGGCGTTCATCAACCCCATCGCCGCTAGAGAGAAAACTTTTGGCAGCGGTCAACGCAGTGACAAGCCGTTCGCCATTCATTAACAGTGCACGAGCTTCGGCGAGTTCAGCCTCTTCGCCGGCCTGGGGATCGAGCACTATCAACTCCGCTAGGGCATGCCGAAGATATTCCTCATCAACTTTATTTTGTTCGAGTGTCACAATTGTTTCCGTTAGGGTCTTCTCCGCATCCCGCCAATCTCTATAAAGGTTAGAAACCTCAAGACGGGTAGGTTTTAAATTTGCGAAGTCGTCAAGAGAATTTCTGTGCGTTTCTGGGTCCATAAGTCCATGGCTCGCGAATTGCCCTTCAATTTCAACTAGCTTTTCGCCTACTTTTCGTAATAGCGAGACGCTCACTGGTTCGTCATTTATAAATGCTTTTCCTCGTCCATCTTTGTCGAGGTTACGTCGAAGAATTAAAGGTTCCCCTGTTTCGGGAATGGGAATTTGATGAGCTTCCAGTAAAGGAAATACCGGATCATCGGGAGCAAGGTCGAATGATGCTGAGACGGAGGAAAGAGGTGATTTTCTTTTAGAATCGCCATTTGTTCTGAGCCAACTAACGTTGGCTCGCATACCAAGCGCTAGACTAAGCGCGTCTAGGAGTATTGATTTTCCGGCTCCTGTCTCCCCAGTTAATGTGCACAAACCTGTGTCGAATATAATATCGACTTTGTCGATCAAGATGATATTGCGAATATTAACGGATATGAGCATTCGATTTTAGAAAACTGTGTTCCAGAGGCGGGTTAAAAACCCTTTTTTCTTTTTATCTTTACTGACATTTTTCCCCGTCATTAGAGTGTAGCTGTCGGTATACCATTCACTGCCAGGAAAGTTGTGACCAAGCACTGAAGCAGCTTTTTTTGCCTCTTCTGGTAATCCCAGCGCCGTGTATGCTTCAACCACTCTATGGAGAGCTTCCGGCACATGGGCTGTGGTTTGGTATTGATTTATAACACGATTAAAACGGTTAATCGCCGCAGTATATTCCTTCTTATAAAGGTAGAATCGTCCGATAGACATTTCCTTCCCGGCTAAATGGTCTCGGGTCAGATCAATCTTGAGGCGAGCGGAACGGGCATATTTTGTTTGGGGGTAGCGGCGTGTGACATTTCGAAGAGCTTTAAGAGCTTTTTCCGTCACTAGTTGGTCTCGGCTTATATCTGTTATTTGTTCATAATAACTCAATGCTTTTAGATAGTATGCATAAGGGGTGTCGGGATTAGCGGGGTGGAGCTGAATGAAACGATCTAATCCGATAATAGCATCATCGTATTTATTAGCTTCATAATTTGCATATGCTGCCATCAGTTGCGCTTTAGTCGCCCATACGGAATAAGGGTGTTGCCGTTCAACTTCTTCAAAAGACTTTACGGCTTCTAAATATTTATTAGCTTCTAACGCATCGATAGCACTATTATAAAGTCCATTGATTGAACGTTCGACGTAGGGCGTTTCTGTATCGCCGCTGCAGCCGGTAAGATAAAAAAATAATAGCAGGCAGATAAAGCGTTTTAAACTCCGCATTTTTATCCCCATCGCGAGGTTAACAAAACATTATCCACGTCGACCATCAATTAGGTGTTGGGAAAAATTTTTCATATCGAGTATTCATGAATGTTTTATATCACGGGGAAGGTCGCGTTCGCCACATCGTAACGTATTAGGGAGTATCAGCCTAAATATTATCTCAAATTATTCGTATTTACCGTGCCCAATCAAGCCATAGCTAAGGTTGGCTCTTGATTTAAACTATGCGCAACACCCGGAACCGCGGCATCAGACATTTCAACATAAGACCACGCTGATTTGTCAGAGAATAAAGAAACAAGGAACTGATTATTAAGCGTATGGCCAGATCTAAGGGCATCAATCTGTCCAATTATTGGAGCACCAGCGAGATATAAATCGCCAACGCAGTCCAAAATCTTATGGCGAACAAATTCATCTTCGTATCGGAGCCCATCGCCGTTTAAAATTTTATCACCGTTGATAACTACGGCGTTATCCAAAGAGCCGCCAAGAGCCAAACCAGCCTTGCGAAGTGCATCGACCTCATGTGCAAAACCAAAGGTCCTAGCCCGAGCTATTTCTGTTTTGAATGTGCCGTTTACCAGACGCATAGTGAGGTCTTGCCGTGCAACAGTAGTATCCTTGAAATCGATTTCAAATTTAACGGAGAACGCGTTGTCAGGTTTTGCAGTTATATATTTATCTGCGTCACCGACTTCAATCGGGCGTTCAATTTTAATCGCCTTACGCGGGAAGTTCTGTTCTATCATGCCCGCGCATTCCACTAAAAAAATAAAAGGAGCGGCGCTACCATCCATTACCGGTACTTCAGCGCCGTCAACTTCAACGATAGCGTTGTCAATTCCACATCCCGCTAACGCGGCCATGAGGTGTTCAATGGTGGAAATACAAGCCCCGGCTTGGTTCCCGATAGTTGTTGCCATAAGGGTGTCAACAACACAGTCCCAACGTGCTGGAACGATACGGTCGTCAACGGGTAGATCAATTCGATGAAAAACAATTCCTGTGTTGGGTTTTGCGGGATTGAGAGACATCGTTACCTTTTTTCCCGAATGAAGACCAACACCGGTGCAGCCGATTGAAGATTTGAGTGTTTTTTGGAGTACTACATTGGAATTACCGGTACCGGCGGATACGATTTTACGCGATTTTACTACTTCAGGCACTCGTTGTTTCCTTTTGCCACGCTATATAATTTGGACGGCATTAATCTTAATATCCATTATAAGGCCTGTGGTGGATTATCCAGGTTAAATTAATAAAATGCTCCGAGGGAGTTTTACCAACTTCCCCCGGAGCGCTCAAATCAACAATTGTTACAGAATGTTACGGTTGTTACGCTTTTTAGTTTGCCTGGCGTCGCAAGAAAGCGGGAATTTCCAGCAAATCTTCCTCATTTTGCGAATCTGGCAAACGTTTCTTAGGTTCTACTCCCCTAAATCTGGGTTGTGTCTCTAAAGCAGGCTTTTCGTCAGTTGGTGGCGAGGGGACCATTGTTTCGGTGCTTTCACCGATGTTCTCTACAGCCGGTTGCGCTTCGCTAATACCTTTTGATTCAGGAGTTCGCGTTACGACTAGATTTTCGTCGGGAATTTCGCTCTGGGAAGTGAGCATCCCCTCGGGTGGAGTTTTGACAACATTTCTAGACTCTGGAGGTTTCGAAGGCTTGACTGATGGGACCAAGTTTCTAGATGATTCTTTCTGCTCTACCGCCGAATTTTTCTTAGACCAAGTAGCACCGGTCATACGTTGAAAAATATTTGGGCTTGTTTTCTTCTCGGGTACAGGTGCCGGATTAAGCATTTCTGCTTCCCGGAAGGGATCAGCCGCTGCAACGGTTCTTGCTGGAGATGCCTTGGCTGGTTCCGATGGCGCAGGCGGTATGAAGTTCTCACCTGTTAAATCTGATTTTGGATCTTCGAAAATCTGTTCCTCATTTGTAGCGGAAATAGCTGCTACTCCTGTCTCGGTAAGACCTTCTTTATGGAGCTGGGAATCTACGAAGGCTACAATATCCGTCTGGACGGGCGCTTCATTGATTTCCAAGGTGCCTTGTTGTAGCGCTCCAGGCTCTATGGCAGATTGTGTTTCGGGCATTTTTAAAGCGGTAGCCGTGCTACCACCACCCATAATAGTTGTAGGTGCAGCAGTTGCTGGAATATCCATAACTGCGTTTGTGGTGGCCGATACCGTTTTGGACCCTATTTTGGGCGCGCTTGGGTCGCTATAGACTTTGAGCACCGGTGGTTGATGGGCTACAGCTTCTATATCGATACCAGTGGCAACGACCGATACACGTATTCTACCCTCCAACGATGGGTCTGTTGCTGAACCAAAGATAATGTTTGCATTGGGATCGACTTCGTCACCGATGCGATTTGCTGCCTCGTCAACCTCGAACAAGGTCATATCTGGGCCACCAGTAATATTAATTAAGACACCGCGAGCCCCTTTCATCGATACATCATCCAATAAGGGGTTGGAGATGGCTGCTTCTGCCGCGAGTTTAGCGCGTTCCTCTCCGTCAGCCTCACCGGTTCCCATCATAGCTTTGCCCATTTCTGACATCACACTGCGTATATCAGCAAAATCCAGATTAATCAGACCGGGTACAACCATAAGATCTGTAACCCCGCGAACCCCCGAATGTAGGACGTCATCGGCCATTGCAAAGGCATCGGCGAACGTGGTTTTTTCGTTTGCAATACGGAAGAGGTTTTGATTAGGGATGACGATAAGGGTGTCAACGAATTGTTGCATTTCTTCGATGCCGGCATCAGCAATCCGCATCCGATTTGAGCCTTCGAACTGAAACGGTTTGGTAACGACCCCAACGGTCAACATGCCTTGTTCACGGGCGAGGCGGGCAATCACTGGTGCGGCGCCGGTTCCTGTGCCTCCACCCATCCCGGCGGCGATAAAAACCATATGTGAACCATTGAGAATCTGTCCAATATCTTCCATTGCTTCTTCGGCTGCGGCGCGGCCCATATCAGGGCGCGAACCGGCCCCTAACCCATGGGTGATAGCTCGACCTAACTGGACACGACGATCGGCTAGAGATTGAGCAAGTGCCTGAGCGTCGGTATTCGCAACAACGAACTCTACCCCCTCTAGTTGTTGGGTAATCATATTATTGACAGCGTTACCGCCGGCACCGCCGCATCCAATTACGGTAATACGTGGTTTTAGATGGTCGTTTGTTTCAGGAGTTGTGAAGTTGATAGTCATGCGAGCCTCCATACATACATTGGGCTATTACAAGAAATCACTGTAGCGACGCTACGGCGAGTGGTGGTTGGTAGTAGATTAAATGAGCTAGGTGGAATCATCAGAAGTTTTCTCTTAGCCAGTGGCTGAAACGGGAGAAGCGGCCCCCAGCGCCGCTCGGAATAGCGTTTAGTTGGTCACGAACGTCGGCGTGCTGTCCTGCGGCGAAGCGCACTAAGCCGGCGCAAGTTGAGAAGGCTGGACCACTTGTTGCCTCGGCGAGCCCACTTATTCGCATTGGGCGTCCCATACGGACTTGTTTTTCGAGTACGAGGGTGGCCAATTCGCGAGCCCCTTGTAATTGGCTTGCTCCACCCGTCAGGACAAGTCGGCGCCCTGCAACACGGTCCATACCTGCTACTTCGAGGCGACTTCTGACCAATTCAAAGGTTTCTTCCATCCGAGGACGAATAACACCATTGAGCAGAGATCTGGGGACGTGATTCGGTTGGTTATTATTCTCTTCGCCGATCAAAGGAACATCAATTAGCTCACGCTCATCGGAAGGTGACGGAATACTGCTACCATAGAGCGTTTTCATTCGTTCGGCATGTGCAAGTGAAGTTGATAGACCGCGGGCAATATCACTCGTTACATGCTGTCCACCGACCGGAATAGAATCGGCGTGAATAACCTCACCATCATAAAAAACGGCAATAGTAGTTGTTCCACCCCCCATATCCACGATAGTTACCCCTAAATCTATCTCATCTTCAACAAGGCAGGCGAGGCCCGAAGCGTAAGGTGCGGCGACCGCAATTTCGATATCTAGGTGACATCTGGCTAGACAGTTTGCGAGGTTACGTAATGTAGCGGTTCTTGCTGAAATAACATTAATATCAACGCCCAGTGATTCAGCAAACATACCACGTGGATCCCGAATTCCACGTGTGGAATCCAGTGAGTAGCCGACGGGCAGGGAGTGCAGGACCTCGTGATCAGTATCGTGTTGGATGTTGTTTCCCTGTGCTAATGCGCGACGCATATCCGCTTCATTTATCTCACGCCCTGATATTGGTATCTCGACTTTGTAGGTTTCTGAAGAGACGTTACCGCCGGAAACATTTACGACAACCTCTCTAATCCGTTCGCCTGCGAGTTCTTCCGCAGCACTCACCGCCGTAAGCGTTGCGTTCTGCGCCGCATCCATGTCGATAACTGCCCCACCCCGAACACCTTTTGAAGCGTGGTGACCAATACCGACAACGCGGACACCACCATCGTTTTGAGGATGGGCAAGCAGACAGCAGATTTTTGAGCTCCCAATATCAAGAGCCGCTATCAAACCGGTTCTAGCCTTATTCACGGGCTGATCCCTTCTCCATGAATATCAAATCAATAACCATGCTCAAGTCTTTTGCCCTTTGAAGCTCGTTGTTTGTTTACCTAAAACACCTGGCCGAATTAATAGGCGGCGGGGGAGGCGCATATCAATCATATTAACGTCGCGTGCCAAGAGCTTGTGCTTAGTATTAAGATGGGCGAGGTGCTGCCATGCTTTGTGGGGATCTTTTTCTGGTAGGCGGATTTTTATGCCACCTTTAAGCATAACATTCCAACGACGTTTTCCTATCAAAGTTGCGGCGGCTACTTTACTAACTAATGATGGTTGGCTTGCAATCATTGCCAGAAGTGTCGGCGTTGCTTTAGGGGCGCCTTCGCCGACGACGATTAGAAGATTCTGAAAACGATCGAGCGCCTTCGAGGTGATAGCGACTCCGTCCGTATCCACTAAATATAGACGTTGTTTCCTTTGCCATATAACCATAGGTTGCCGCTCAGCAATATGAATTTCGACGGTGTCAGGCCACTTTCTTTTGATCGTAGCATCACGAACCCAAGGTAATTTGATTAAGCGTTTGCGAAGAGTGTTAATTTCAAAACCAAGTATTGGGTCGCCCCGTTTTAACCCAACACTTTGAATAATATCTGAGCGGGAGGCGTTATGACGACCGCGAAGGAGAACTTGATCGACCCTTAGGCCTAACCCGGCCGTCTGTATTAGTGTTTCCTTCCACATGGAATCTAGGCTGCGTGAAATAATACCGCTTTGTAAAAGCCATAGTGGTCCGCCAAAAACCGCAGCAATAACGGAAAAAATTGCGATTGTTTTGACTGTCGGTTCGACCCATTTAGGGGCGGGCTTTTTGCGTTTTGCGCGAGTATTCCTCTTCTTTTCGGAAGTAGCGGTTGGGTGGTGGTTCTTTTGTCTGATATTTATCAATTTTCGCATGCGGCATTCTCCACCATCCAGGAAACTAGATCCCCGAACTCTATTCCGGCGTGAGCGGCTTGTTCAGGAACAATTGAAAGCGGGGTC
>CAYZDH010000063.1:0-13161 GCA_964477025.1 uncultured Rhodospirillaceae bacterium
AATTTAAGCGAAAATTTTTTATGGCATAAAAAGTCTAAAAAGGGCATACCTCCCTCTGTAATAAAAACCACTCTTTTCGTCGCTCTTCTATCATTCAATACTTTCTCAATTTTTTCGTGAAATGAACGACCCATCTAATCGTAAAATAGGCCTTATTTTTCTCGTGGCGGGCATAATTTCCTATGGCTTGCTTTGGCCGGTTATGCATTTAGGGGTTGAGCTCCTTCCCCCTCTCTGGTTTGGAACTGTGCGGGTTTTCATAGGAGCGTTGGTCTTAATGGCCGTACTTGCTTTGAGGGGAGAGTTAAAGTTGCCTACCAGAGCCGATGTGCCAGTCATACTTAGTGTTGGTATTTGTATGATGGGCCTTTACGTATCCCTGGTTCACACCGCTATGGCATTTATCCCCGCCGGCCGCGGTGCTCTACTGGGCTACTCAACACCACTTTGGGTAACGCCTGCCGCGGTGTTATTCTTTGGGGAGAAGATGACGGCTTGGCGGGCGGTCGGCGTCGCTCTTGGCCTAAGCGGTCTCGCCCTTCTTTTTAACCCCGCGGAGTTGGATTGGTCTGACAGGGACGCGTTGATTGGCAACGGGCTCTGTATCCTCGCAGCGATATCTTGGTCCGTAGCAATTTTGCAAATGCGTAACCACAAATGGAATCTCACCCCCTTACAACTTGGCCCCTGGCAACTCCTGTTGGCGACGATTGTTACCTTGCCATTTTCCGTCTGGATCGCAGAGCCGAGGGTACCTGACTGGTCTACTGAATTTGTTCTTTTAATTCTATATGGCGGTGTGATTGGGACAGCAATTGCGATGTGGCGTGTCGCGTCGTCGATCCGGTATCTTGGAGCCGTTTCGACATCAGTAGGTCTGTTAGGCGGGCCGATGGTCGCTATTGCGACGAGTGTCATGTTCCTAGGTGAAGTTATGTCTTTGACACTCGGAGCCGGTCTTTTGCTGACTCTTGGCGGGATAGCTATTGTGACGTTGGGGCAGCAAAAAAACCATTAATACGTCAAGGCCTTGCATTATGCGCTTCTGTCGCGCTCAATACAGCTGAAGAAACTTCTAATCTGAGAGGTGTTCGATGCCTTTTTTCCCATCACTTCCCGAAGATGCCGGTGTTCGAAAATTGTGGGAGGTATTTAATCCAGAAGCTCATAAAGGCCTACAATTGTTTTCGCGAGCCTTTATGCGGCGTGAGGGACAGTTGACCGCAGCGGATAAAGAAATGATCGCTGCCTATGTGTCACAACTGAATGATTCTGAATATTGTTTTGCGGGGCACTCTCGGGTAGCTGTAAATCTCGGGACCGACCCGGCCGTATTCGAACCATTGGTTGATAGTATCGACGGTGCGCCGGTTCGTGAGGAACTGAAGCCACTTCTGAAATTTGTTAAAATTCTTACATTGACACCATCCCGTATTACTAAAGCGGACGCTGATGCCGTCCTATCCGCAGGGTGGGACGAGCAATCCTTTCATGAGGCAATTATCGTCTGCGCGAGATTTTCGATGATGAACCGCATTACGCTTGGCCATGGGCTTGTCGTCGATGAGGAACGCCGCGCGGGAGACGCCCTTAATATGAATTATGGGGCGTCATAATATGCCAACTTTTCCATTGCCGGATATCTCACTAGAAGAAAAAGTTGTGATCATGACTGGGGGAGATCGTGGCTTAGGATTTTCAATGGCAAAGGCAATGGCCGAAAGAGGCGCCCGGCTGGTCATAGCATCGATTGATTTGGAGGGGTGTCAAAGAGCATCAGAAGAGCTAAATGAGATAGTCGGTGCTGGGCGTGTGCTAGCGGTTGGTACCGATATTCTCGACCTAGAACAATGCCGGAATGCTGTTAGTCAAGCTGTTGATGAGTTTGGCCGTTGCGATGTTTTGTATAACAATGCACGACGGTTGATGCGTGGACCCGGTTTACCTGCCCATGGAAATTCGTTGCCGTTTTTTGAGACTGATCCCGATATTTACCGGCAGACAGTTGAAGTAAATGTCATTGGGACTTTTCTTATGGCACGCGCCGCTGTAGAGCATTTTCGTAAAGTTGGTTCAGGAAAAATCATTAATGTTTCAACGTCGAGACGTAACTTTTCGGGCCCCCGTAACTCACCCTATGGGGTAACCAAGGCTGCAGTAGAATCCGAAACTCTGATTTGGGCTCGTGACTTGGATGGCAAAGGAATTACAGTGAATGCACTGTTGCCGGGTGGATCGGCTGATGCAGACCCCAATCGCCCTAAAGACCCCAATAAAAAACTTTTGCCAGTTGATATTATGGATCCGCTGGCAGTCTGGCTCGCGTCAGCGCAGTCGAATGCGGCGAATGGGTGCCGATTTGTAGGGAAATTATGGAATCCGAAACTCGATCCTGATGAAGCGGCTGAGGGTGCTCGCGAGGAACCGGTCTTTATGGAACAGCAAGAACCAGCGTCAATTTGAAAATTGTGCTACGGGAGCCCGAGTACCCGTTTAGCGGTGATATTTCTTTGTATCTCACTTGAGCCAGCATAGATTGTTATGCGCCTAACCTCCCGCCACAAGACGGAGACATCGACCGGTCCCTCATCGGTAACCATTGGCTCGACGTCCGCTGCGTGTTGGCCGGCCGCCTCAAACATTAAATCAGCAATACGTTGAATATTTTCCGTGGCAACAATTTTCATGAAAGATGAGCCGGCGCCAATATCCATGCCAGCTTTAGCTTGTTGTATCGCATGGGCAAAAACTGCTGACTGGGCGAGGACGTCCAGTTCTAGTTTATTAAGGTTATCCTGAAAGACCGGGTCGTTGATCCTTCCGGTTGCCCTCGCAACTCTTAGCAACTAATCCAGACATTGAAGAGCCAATTGCGGGTTGGCATTCCCAATTCTATCAGAGGCGAGGAGGGCTTTAGCGACGGACCAACCGTCATTAAGTTTCCCAACGAGATTAGAAAATGGTATGCGAACATCATCGAAGAAAACTTCAGAAAATTCTTCGTCATCAGCAATGGTCATAATTGGCCGAATAGAAATTCCAGGGGTTTTTAAATCAATTAGGACCATTGAGATGCCTCCCTGCTTTTTAGGTGCATCCGGATTAGTTCTTACCAGGGCATACATCCAGTCAGCAGAATGACCTCCCGTCGTCCATATTTTTTGCCCATTTATAACAATCTCCTCGCCATCTACTTCGCCACGCGTTTGCAGGCTGGCAAGGTCAGACCCCGAGCCGGGTTCAGAATACCCTTGGCACCACATCACCTCCCCCGAAAGCATTTTTGGCAAGTGATCAGCTTTTTGCGCATCTGTTCCGTGACGCATTAGAATAGGTCCAATGTGCCCTAACGCCTGGCGGGAAAGGATAGGCGCCCCTGCATGGCCTAGCTCTTCCTGCAGAATTAGCTGTTCGGAAATACTCGCCTCCATACCACCATATTCTTTAGGCCAATTGGGTGCTATCCACCCTTTCTCAAATAGTTTGTGATGCCAAGGTTGGATCATGTCGCGAGGTGGACGGGTTGACCAGCCGCGGAGTTCGTCTGGAAGATTTTTTGCCATCCAGTTGCGTACTTCCGATCTGAATTTTGCGTCTTGGGCGCTGTCTACTAGAAAGCTCAGAGAAGTCATGAGTTTTTACCGGTCTGGCTCAAAAGCGAAATATTCAAAATCATCATTTATTTTATCCCAGCAAAGTTTGACAGGCATCCCAATCTCAACATCAGTTGCTGCGCAGTTGTGCAGGAGGCTCATCAGTCGGACACCCTCTTCTAGGTCTACGGCTACGATAAGGTAGGGCTCTTCGCCCTCAAAGCCGCGCGCGGGAATCACTGTTTCGGTGTAGGAATAAACGGTACCCCTGCCGGCCACCTCACGCCATTCGAGGTTCCGTTTTCCGGTGTGCAAACTCAGACCCCGCGGATAGAACTGGTATTTATCAACTTCTGGATCATATTGAAGCAGGAACTTATGCTCGTTTACTGCGTCCCAGAAGGGTTTCGTAATATTTGTTGGCGTCGGGGCGGGGCGTTGCCGTTTTTCACGTTCTGCCATTATCCTCGCTCCATAATTAATACAGCGCTTGTGCCCCAATTACGGACATATGGGATAACACCGATCCCGGTGCACATCGCAGTTGAGGGATTTGGCACCTGTCTGTCAGTAGCTTCACCAAAAAGTTGGCGCAAGGCTTCGATGATATTAAGTTGACCGCCGGCGAGGCCTGGCTGCCCCGCGGATATCTGACCGCCACCAGTATTGATTGGTAATTTCCCGGTCGGAGAAATATCAGTCGATAGAAGATATTCAGAGCCTTCTCCACGTCCGCAGAAGCCAATCTGTTCGAGTTGGAGCATTTCAGCGATGAGGAAGTCGTCGTATGGATGAAACATGTCGATATCCTCTGTCGACATACTTGCCTTCTTCAACGCCTGCGGCCCGACAATACTAAATCCTGTGTCAGTAATATCTGGCTGTTGATCGTGGATGTTGAAGTTTGTTAGCTCGGAATAGGCAATCGGATGCGCCATTTTTTTGACACCTAATCTCTTTGCACGATCCGTGCTGGTAATGATTATGGCGTTTGCACCGTCGCACGGCATAACAGAATCAAGTAACCGCAGCGGAGTGGATACCATTCGTGCGTTCAAGTAATCGTCCACATCCATCGGCTTGCGCAGGCCTTCGACCGCATTTTCATTAATTATGGCGCCATTTCGTTGTGCTACAGCTAATTTTCCAAGCGCCTCGAACTTTAGATCAAATTGATGCATGTAGCGATGCATAATGAGCCCGAATGCACCCGGAGGCCCCTGAATTCCCGTCGGGTTACGAAATTCAGAACGATAGGATCGTTGGTCATCTACCCGTCGGGTTGTGGGTGTTGCGGCAGCAATAGACAAAACCGTTTCGCAATACCCGGACTGAATTGCGGCTGCCGCACGCGCAACGTTTCCGGGCATTGAAGCCCCGCCGGTGTCAGTTGTTTGTGTCCATGATGTTTGAAGACCTAGATGATCACCAAGGTAGTTAGACCAAAAATTATTGCCGGCCTCACTCGATGGTAAAACTGTCGCCATGCCATCAATGTCCTTCGTGCTGAGGCCGGTATATTCCAAAACTTTAGACGTCGCCTCAGCGGCAACATCGTATGTTGTGCGACCTGAACGTCGGACATTCTTAACCTCACCGTAGCCGATGATAGCAATATCCTTATTTGTCAGAGATTTAATCATTTGATTGTTTCTATTAGTTTGTCTCCCTGAAATTACCCTACGCCGCGGTTAGTTTCTGTCAATATCTGACTTGCCGTTGCAAACACAGAAATGCTGCGCAAATATTGGAGTGGGACTGAAAGAGGAAAAACGGGATCATGGGAGGAGAAATAGCTAGCAAGGTCGGAGCCTTGCTGAACCCAGATAGTGTGGCCATCCTAGGTGCGCGGGAAAATCCAATGGATTGGACCGCTCGAATTTTTGCAAACTATCGACGCTTTGGATTTGATGGGCCGGTGTGGCCTGTTAATCCGCGGTTTAAAGAAATTTGGGGCGTAAAATGCTATGCGGGGTTATCGGATTTGCCCGGCGTTCCCGATCACCTTGTGGTTATGCGTGCCGCAGCGTCTGTCTGCGGTATTCTTCGTGAAGCAGCAGACATGGGTACCCGTAGCGCCACAGTTTATGCCGCGGGGTATTCTGAGCTTGGCACAGAAGAAGGAAAGGCACTCGAAACGGAACTACGGTTGGTGATTGAAGAAACCGGCCTTGCCGTCTGCGGACCGAACTGTCTTGGTAGCATGTCTGCTCGCGGAAAATCTCTATGTTTACCGGACGATAGAATTCGGGAGCTGGTTAGAGGGCCTGTGGCGATGGTCGGGCAAAGTGGGACCACGACGCCAGGGATTGGCCGTACCCTTATCGATCGCGGCATTGACGTGAGTTATATCGTAACCAGCGGTAATGAGGTTGGATTAACCACAGCCGATTATATTAATTATTTTGTCGACGATCCAGATGTGCGTTTAGTTTTTTGTTTGATTGAAGCTGTCCGGAAACCCCAGGAGTTTCTTGCTGCTTGCCGAAGGGCACGCGATGCGGGTAAACCCGTGATTGCCCTTAAAATGGGTGTTTCTAACGGGGGACGGGAAGCGGCACTGGCTCACACCGGTTCTCTAGCCGGGGCTGTAGAAGCGTTTGACGCGGTTGCTGGCGATGCGGGTGTCATCCGCGTGGAAAGTGGGGACGCCGCTATAGATCTCATTGAGTTACTCGTTAACGCCAAATTACCAAAAACCGATAAAGTTGGTGTTTTGGTCTATTCTGGGGGAGTACGAGGCCTATCTCTCGATGCGGCAGACCGACATGGCGTGCCATTGCCAGAATTTTCAATTGAGACCTCGGCTAAATTTAAGGAAATTCTTGGCGACGACCTTAGGGTCACGAACCCATTGGATGCTGCGGGGTTTATGAACCAAAAGCTAGAATCAATAATTGAAATGGTTACAGCCATCCAAAAAGATCCCAATATTGGAATGATTTTATTCCAGGAGGATTTGCCGCCCAGCGAAGGGATTAACGACGCCAATAAAAGACGCACAAAGCGTGTACTTGATACGATGAAGGAGTTTCAGGAAAACTTTTTAGATAAAGGTGGTAAGCCAATTGGTTTAATCTCCCCAGCCTCTGCCGATTTGACTGCGTTTAGCAGGGGTGCGCGCAAACAGTTTCCTAATATTCCTGTCCTAAGTGAGCCAAATCGGGCGTTTAAAGCGCTCCGGGCTGCCTTTACTTACCAAGACCGTGTCAGGGAAACTAGAGAACTGCCGCCGGTTAATGCCAGCAAACCCTCAGACGTGATTGAGGCGGCCCTTGCTAAGATATCTGGTGATCAATCTCTAGTCCTTAGCGAACCGGAATCTAAGGGGCTGGTCTGTTCCTACGGTATAAAATCCCCAAAAGAGGAGTTTGCAAAGACTTCTTTAGACGCCGCTAAAATTGCTGAAAAAATAGGATACCCCGTTGTCGTTAAGGGCGTCGCTGCGTCACTGATCCATAAATCGGATGCTGGGGCGGTAATACTTGGAGTTAAGGATGGAGCTGCAGTTAAACAAGCTTGCAGCGACATCATCAATAATGTCGCCAATTTCGACCCAAAAATTAAACTTGAAGGTTGGCTTGTTGCGCAGTCGATAGACCACGGCCTGGAACTAGTCATTGGCATTCAGCGTGATCCGGAGGTGGGTCCAGTGGTTATGTTTGGGCTTGGTGGTTTATGGTTAGAATTAATAAAAGACGTTTCATTTTGTAGCCCTGGCTTTGGTCGCGCCCGCGCAAATCGTATGATTAACGAGACGCGCGCGGGGCAACTGATAGATGGTTATCGTGGAAATGGACCCTATGATCGGGAAGCAGTTATTGATGCCTTAGTGGCGGTCGGGAAAATGGCAGTTGACAATTCCATTGCAATTGAATCACTCGATATTAACCCTTTAGTAGCCCTATCGCCTGGTGACGGTGCTTACGCCCTTGATGCGCTTGCGGTTCTGAAACGGGAAACAATAGGATAGGAAAATGGAACTCGTTCTCACAGAAGAGCAGAGATTGGTGAAGGAGAGCGCTCAAAAGCTCGTGGAACGTTGTGGCGGGCCACATGCGCACCGAGAACTTCGCAAATCAGACCCCGGATTTGATAGGGAGAGAGTTAAGACGATTGCTGAAGTTGGTTGGCTTTCACTGATGGTACCGGAAAACGCCAGTGGACTTGGTATGGGAATGACCGAGCTCGCTCTTGCCTTGGAGCAAGCTGGCAGAGGCCTTTTAACAGAGCCAGTTGCAGCGTTGGCTGCGTGTGCTCGTGCGGTTGGGGTGGGTCGCGCAGCTACAGGTGCGGGGACAGAGCAAGAATTGAACACCCTGATCTCCGGCGAAAATTTTCTTATCCCCGTTCTCCAAGATCCCACCGCAAACGAAGAAAACCGGGAACTTATTTTGGCAGAACACTATCATTACGGTTATCAATTAACCGGCGTCCGTTCCTGCATTCCCTTCGCTGAAGAGGCAGATTCTTTCTTAGTCGATGCCAACACATCGGATGGAATAATCTTGATAGTCGTTCCCAGGGATACCTTCGGTATTACTGTTAAAGGATCCCGAATGGTTGATGGCACTGCGCATGGGACGATTGAATTTTCTGAAGTAACATTGATGGCGGATGAGCTTCTAATAGCGGGCGCAAAGCAGGGAGAAAAACTGGCCGCAGATACTTACGATAGGATTTTACTAGGGATTTCTGCAGAAATGCTTGGTGTCATGGACCAGGCACTCGAGTTGGCGGTGAGTTATATGCGTACCCGTGAACAGTTTGGGCGCCCCATTGGTAGCTTCCAGGCGTTACAACACCGGGCTGTGAATGATCACATTCAGGTAGAACTAGTTCGATCGCTACTCTACCAGGTCTGTGCCGCTATTGATGCCGGTCACGGCAGCCGAACGATGGTGGCTGCAGTTAAAGCGCGCGCATCGGAAGCCGTTTTGTCGGTTACAAAATCTGTTATTCAAATGCATGGAGCAATTGGTTTTACTGACGAGTATGACGCCGGTCTCTATCTTCGACGTGGAATGGCTTTGGCAAGTCTCTATGGCAATGCGGCAGAGCATCGGGCACGCTATAGGCGACATTCTCTCCTTGATGCCGAGAAAGCTGCAGAGGTAAAAAAACGTCGCAAACGAAAGAAATCTAAAAAATCAATTTTTGCGACTTAATAGAATTTTCCATTTGCTTGATTTTTTGCTATGCCGCCCCTTTTGTTCTGCCTCATTACGAATTGTAACCCTTTATTTGCGAACGGTATAAAATAATGAATATTTTAATTCTTCCGGGTGATGGAATTGGCCCTGAAATCGTGGCAGTAGCGGATGCCGCGCTGCAGGCACTTGATCGGCGTTTTTCAATTGGGCTAGAGCTAGACCGTCAGGATGCAGGCCTGGCGGCGCTGCAGAGGGTCGGCACTACGCTTCCCGACGAAGTTGCCGCTAAGGCACGGGTCGCAGATGGTATCGTTTTAGGTCCAGCTTCTACCGAAGATTATCCATTAGACGCAAAGGGAGGAATTAATATATCCGCATGGTTTCGGAGCCAGTTTGATCTATATGCCAATATCCGCCCGAGTAAGATTCGGGCAGGGGTGCTCGGACATGTTCCTGAAATGGATCTCATAATCGTTCGCGAAAATACAGAGGGTTTTTACGCAGATCGAAATATGGTGGTCGGCACGGGAGAGTTTATGCCGACACCTGATATCGCTCTTGCCGTTGGGAAGGCTACCACCGAGGGTTGCAGGCGTATTGCCGTTGCGGCTTTTGAATTAGCCATGCGGCGCACCAAACGGGTCACAGCAGTCCATAAAGCAAATGTGCTGCGTCACTATAGCGGCTTGTTTTTGAAGCAAGTTGATGCGGTGGCCGCGGATTACCCAAGTGTAACCGTTGAGAAGGTGATTGTTGATGCGATGGCGGCCCTCCTAGTGCGGTCCCCCGAGAAATTTGATGTCGTTGTTACAACTAATATGTTTGGTGACATACTTTCTGATGAGGCTGCAGAACTTGCTGGCGGCCTCGGGCTTGCAGCATCACTAAATGTTGGTGACCGGCATGCAATTGCGCAGGCGGCACATGGTTCTGCTCCAGATATTGCGGGTAAAAATCGAGCGAATCCCGTAGCGATGGTGCATTCTACGGCAATGCTTTTAGATCATTTGGGGGCAAAGCACAAAGATGAGAAGTTAAACAAAGCAGCCCATTTTCTTGCGGAGAGAACCGATCAATTACTCATATCTAAAACCACACGAACCCCTGATCTTGATGGAAGTTGCACAACAAGTGGATTTGGGGATGCACTCGTTGCTTCTATTTTGAGGGCGTAAAGAGTTAGTGCTTCATCTTATGTTTCCCATGGTCGTGTTTAGGTGTTTTACCTAATGCACCAGCATGGCGGATCTTGACTGTAACCGTAATGTTACCGCTCTTTTCAAAAAATAATGTCAGCGGAAAATCTTCGCCCATTTTAAGCTTCCGGTTAAGCCCGATCATCATAACATGATGCCCACCTGGTTTAAGTTTAACCGTTCCATTTGGTGGCAAGGGGATACTTTTGATTTGGCGCATCCGCATGATGCCGCTATCGTTTTTGTGGGTGTGTAACTCCACCCGTTTAGCGACCGGTGCCGCAACACCAATCAACTTTTCGGCGTGGTTCCCGTGGTTCATTATTTCAAGATAAGACACACCATTCTTACTAATTGAGGCGCGTGCCCAGGGATCTTTTATTTTGATCTTTTCGTGGTCCGACTTGGCGTTCGAGTGTTGGTGTATCGGCATTTCATTTTTTTGGGCCAATGTTGGTGCAGCTATAGAAATTACCATGATAGCTGCAAGGAGAGTCTTCGAAATCATTTATATCTCCAAATCTAAGCGTCGTTATACAAAATTGCTGCCCGCAAACGATCTGGGGTACAGGGAGCCTGCTTAACCCGGACCCCAGTTGCCTGATATATACCGCCAAAAATAGCTGGAGCGGTCGCACATAATGCAGGCTCGCCAATTCCTTTGGCTCCCCAAGGTCCCGTTGGTTCAGGGTCTTCAATGATATGGGTCTTGATCTCTGGAATGTCACCAATCGTTGGTATCAAATAATCATGCAAGTTTTCGGTGCGGCCTGGGATATATTCTTCCATTAGTGCAAAACCTAGTCCCTGCGCAACTCCGCCATGGATCTGGCCCTCCACCTGTTGAGGGTTGAGGGATTGTCCGACATCGTGGGCGGCAGCAATGCGAAGGACTTTAACTGTACCCAGTTCCATATCAACTTCAACATCGGCAATTTGTGCGGCAAACCCATAGGTTCCATATGGTTTTCCTTGGCCATTCTCATTGAGTGGTTCGGTGGGCGGGTCAAAATAGCCTTCTCCCCGCAACACCTCTCCATTTTCTGCAATTGGCAGCGTTGAAAGGTCAATCTCACTTAATGCGTCTTGTTCTTGTACAATTAACTTGCCGGGACGAAATTTAATTGATGCATTCTTTCCAACATTCGCTAGTCGTAGAATTTGACCACGCAAATCTTCACCCGCCATCTTTACGGCATTCCCCGAAACGTATGCTTGTCGTGACGCTGAACTTTTTCCAGCATCGGCGGTAAGGTCGGTGTCTCCCCACACAAGGTTTAGCTGATTCAATTGTATACCTAGACCGTCGGCCGCTGCCTGCATCATTGTTGTGTTAGTCCCTTGGCCAATATCCTGTGCGCCTGAATAGAGGGTAACGTTTCCATCTGCCCCTAATCCAAGGTGCATGGTCGAGGGGTTAGCGATGGAGGTGTTACCGCAGCCATACCACATGCAGCCGATGCCAACACCGCGTCGTTTTATCGTGTGAGAGGCGTTATAGTTTTCTGCCTCGGCACGCCACGCCTTCCAGTCACCGCGCAAGGCGTCGAGGCACTGATCAAGTCCGGCACTTTCCAGTTTTTGACCAGTCGCGGTTTCTTGACCCTTACGAATTGCGTTTATATATCGAAATTCCATCGGGTCGATACCAGTCATTTCTGCCATCTGGTCCATTAGTGAATCATGTGCGATTGCTGCTTGTGGGACACCAAACCCTCTGAATGCCCCGGCGGGAGGCTCATTAGCAAAAAAGGCACGGGACTTTGCGCTGACATTGGGAACAAAATATGGGCCAGTCGCATGAATTGGAACTCGATCCTTAACGGTTAGTCCCCATGAGACATAGGCCCCGGTATTAAAATCTCCATTAAATTCATATGCTTGAAGTTTTCCGTCATCGGTGCAGCCGTATCGTGCGGTAATTTGGGAGGGGTGACGTTTTGTTGTCGCGGCCATGCTTTCAATCCGATTAAACGTGCACCGGACAGGTCGGTTCAACTTCCAAGCTGCCAAAGCAACGAGTGGCTGAACGGTTTGGTCAAGCTTTCCACCAAACCCGCCACCACAGGCCGTCGGAATTATACGAACGTCTTCGGGCTCTAGGCCCATGATAATTGCAACTTCATCTCGATCCATATAGGGGCTCTGGGTCGTGACCGTCACTTCGATACGGTCCCCTACGCGCTGTGCCCAACCAGCTTCTGGCTCAATGTAGCCGTGCTCTACAAAGCCGGTTACGAAAGATTCTTCAAAGACGACAGTACTTTCAGTGAAGCCCTTTGCGGTATCCCCCTTAAGCGTCGTCCCCTTAGCAAGAATATTGCCGGGATAATTATCATGCAGTTGCGCCGCTTTTTTTGCGACCGGTGGACCAAAACCCTGCACGGGTTCTTCTGCCTGCCATGAAATTGGTATTTCATCGTCTCGTATAGCCGCTATTGTCTCTGCGTCCCCGATCAGCGCAATGACAGCCTCGCCCCGATATCGCACAAACCCCTCGGCTAGGACAGGTTGATCCTTAATTTCAGGGTATATGCCAAATCCATTAATTCCGGTCACATCTTCGGCGGTCAATATATCTACAAGTCCTGAATATTTAGTTTTTAAAGGGCTAAAATCACCGAGGGTGAATGTGGCGCGCCAATATGGTGAGCGCACGGCACGAAGCCACAACGCGTCTGCCGGTGCTTGATCGGCGCCATACAACTCTGTCCCATCTATTTTTTGTCTTCCATCAACTTTGGCCGCGCGAGACCCGACTGCTTCGCCCACTGCCGGCACCTCTATATTTGCGTCAGTAGTATCCCCAATATGCATGATGGCTTCGACGATTTTTCGATAACCGGTACAACGACACAGCACGCCGCCGAGGGCATCGTATATTTCTTCCTCGCTGGGGTTGTCGTTATGCTTTAACAAGTCGCTGGCTGCCATCAGCATACCGGGCGTACAGATACCACACTGTGCGGCACCAAAAAGGTGAAACGCCTCCTGCAAATCGTTCAAGGAATTATTGTGAGACAAGCCTTCGACAGTGATGATTTCTGACCCCTTTGCTTGCGCAATAGGGGTAAGGCATGAACAAACTGACTGACCATTGAGACTAACTGTACATGCTCCACAGTCGCCAGCGTCGCAGCCAATTTTTGTTCCAGTAAAGCCCAGGTCATCACGGAGAATATGGGCCAACGGTCGAATGGGCTCGACGTCAACAACAGT
>CAYZDH010000064.1:0-1116 GCA_964477025.1 uncultured Rhodospirillaceae bacterium
CGTAGTTATATGAATCGAAGCGCATGCGGTCAAACTATCCAAAAATGTTATTCTCTCCGTTAATGCCGGTTAAAAACTTTAGACAGTTGGGTGTTATTGATAAACTAGTCTTTTAGTCTGAGCTCCGCCTTGTATCGCTCAGCACGATTTACGTATGAGGTTATGTTACGGGCCATCATTGCGATAGTCTTGTCATCGACGTTACGAATTACCTTGCCAGGCGAGCCCATGACCAACGAATTGTCTGGGATTTCTTTGCCCTCTGTAATAAGCGAGTTTGCCCCTATCAGACAATTCCTACCAATCCGTGCACCATTAAGAATGATACTGCCGATACCGACTAGCGTGCCCTCGCCAATTGTGCATCCATGTAGCATACATTTATGGCCAATTGAGACGTTAGCGCCAATTTTGATTGGAAAGCCAGGGTCTGTATGAAGAACACAACTATCCTGAATATTTGTATTGTCGCCTAGAGTGATAGGCTCGTTATCGGCACGTATAACAGCATTCCACCAGATGCTAGAGTTGCTGCCGAGGTTAATAGCGCCAATCAGGGTTGCGTTAGGTGTTATATAATAATCATCGCTTACCGTAGTAAGTCGCATATCACCAAGAGAGTAAATCATCGATAAAATGGGTTTTACTAAACTGGGATGACCAGCAGAGTATCAATACGCCGTGAATCAAGGATAACGGTGCGTTCCTTAAATTTTAGTTCTCCATCAATTTCTGTAACGGTATCTATCGTTTTTCCGCATAGAAATGTCATCATGTCCCCTTCGGACATTGTGCGGGTGACAGTGAAATTTGATTGGGTTTTTATATTTGGGCCACTACTATCGAGGATCTTAAGTGCACTGACCATATGACAATATACATGCGGCTCATAAATATTGGCGGTGCGAAGGGCTGAGATCCGATCTTTAAACATACCTGTACCATCGCAATAAATTAGCGCGACTGGCAGGCCAAGGTCATAGTTTTCACGCGTGACAACCTTGTATCGACCATCATCGGTAAAATAGTTTGGCCATTCCTCTAGTCGGTCTTCTTCGATGCAGTGAATGTAATTTGCTATCAGTGCATCAATACGTAGTCGGAGAGAGTGGTCGC
>CAYZDH010000064.1:1126-12958 GCA_964477025.1 uncultured Rhodospirillaceae bacterium
TGTCATTATGTTGCGCCTAAACCCCCATACCCTCGCGCCAGCCTTTCCAAAAGCCCCGCACAGCAGACTCTGTACCGCGCGCCCCCTGGCTCGGCTCGATTTTCCGTCCACCCATTGGCAATATCGTCTGCGCATCGACATTGGCCTTGGCCGCCGTCTGGATAAATCCACCGACGCAGCCATCTTCCATTGATATAAATCCGGCTGGGCCAACTAGATTATTAACCTGCATCCGAAGCTCATCCATATCGGAGTCGTCATCTTCAAACCCAAGAATAGTCCAAATCAATTCACTCTCGTTATCGCCTTTTGGAATTTGCTGACGGACAGCAAGCGCGTTGAGTATTTGCTGTAAAACCATGGTAGGGAAAACGGTTTGGATCGAGTTAGTCACCTTGTCACCAAGTTCCAGAACATGTTCCATCATCCGCGTGTCCTCGAGGCTATAGTCATTTTGCTTCGCGCGGACTTTTTCCTTGTCTATATTGTCGTCTCCAATTTCCTCTCGCTGCGTATAGCTCAGATGATGCCAACCGCTCTCGCTGAGTTTTATCCCTCCCGTCATTGTCGGGCGCACGACACCGAAGGTATTGTGGAATACGTGGAGCAGGCTTGCGTGGTAACTGTCCTTGTTGTTCTCGACGTAGAGTTTCCAGTTATTGGGAAAAATTTGGCTATGATAGCCGAGGACTTTTAGAGGTTTGATAAATACCCTTTCTATGCTGGCCATCAGTTCGGCCCCAATATAACTGGCAAAGGGCGGGGTCTCGTCGCTAAAGGTACCCATGATAAAGCCACGGACATTCTCAAATCGAATTCGTTCTAGGCCGTGCTCGTCATGTTTGAACTCTTCGGTCAACCCTCCCTGACCGCGGACCCCCTTGCCAAACGCCACGCCCGTCAACTTGCCACGTAGGTCATAAGTCCAGTTATGATAAATACAGGCAAATTCTTTGATGTTGCCGCGTGGCTTGTAACAAACTAGTGATCCTTTATGAGCGCAGCGATTTACCATAGCGTTTATATCGCCGTTTTCGTCGCGTACGACTACAATCGGTGCATCACCTATGTATGTCATTTTATAGTCGCCGGGTTCCGGTATTTCGCAGTCGAGACACAAATAATTCCAGGTTAGGCCTTGGAATAAAACTTGTTGTTCTCGATCATAGAGATCTTGATCAGTATAAACTCGGAACGGTATCTGTGAGACGTCTTCTGACGGCCAAACAAAGGTGGTGCCAGGATCAATCTGTGCGGTATCCATGGTTTTACTCCCTAATTAGGGCGGACAATAGCGCATTGCGGGGGCAAGTGAAAAGTAGAAGGTTAAGGTCCAAGTCCAATTACTCTACATTGCAGACTTGCCACCATCGGCCATTAAGATGGCGCCGGTGATAAAGGAAGCCTCATCGGAAGCGAGCCAGAGAATTGGATATGCAATCTCCTTTACTTTGGCCCAGCGTCGCATAAGGGTGATATCCGCCTGTAGGGCGTTAATTGCCGCCGCGTCCTTGCCGTCTGCAGCGAAGCGTGCCTGATGAAAGGGCGTCAGTGTGCCGCCAGGGCATACAGAATTGACCCGTACACCATTTTCAGCTTCCTCATGTGCAAGGGTACGGGTAATAGAGTTGATCGCGGCCTTGGTAGCATCGTACTGGCCCATATTTTTGCGGCCAATCTCGCCATAGACTGATGAGACGTTCACGATGGCCCCGTTTGGGGAGTCGCGCAAATTATGCATCGCTGCTTTGGCACAATTAGCGGTTCCCATTAAATTTACCGAAATTATATTTTGAAAAGACTCTGATGTAGCGTCGATTAGGTGGTTGAATTTGCGGATGCCTGCATTATTGACCAAAACATCTATGCCTCCCATTCTATCCGCTGCTTCGGCCATCGCTCTTACTGCATCCTCCTCCTCGGCTATATTTGCACTCAAGGTCCAGACCTTTGATTTGGGATTGCTCGCAGTGATCTCGCTCGCGGCTTTGTTAAGAGCCTCCCCATCTAGATCCAGCAAAACTAACTCTGCTCCTTCAGAGCAAAAGAGCTGTCCTGTACAGCTCCCGATGCCCCCTGCGCCACCGGTGATGACGCATTTTTTACCCGCAAGCCTGCCTGTCATTATTTTAGCCTAATCCTTTATTGATCATGTATGCCCATTCTTATTAAGGCCCTAGCTTAGTGTCTGATTTAGTGAGGAAACTCTTTCCTCAGGATTAAATGTCAAAGACATCGACTATCCCTCCATCGGCGCCTCTAGAACGAGCCTGCCGTCCTCGTAGGCTAAACATTGTCCAGTCTTCTCCAGCGGCAAGTTAGATGCTTGTACGAAGGCGTCTTGGAGAATATCTGGCCCCGGTAAATCTTTTCTCGCGTTTTCGGGTGCCGTTTCGGTGGCGATTGGAACACGTGGTGAAAACGTGACTACGCAAATATTAGAGTCTTTAACCTCCTCCGCTACAAAGCGTGTAAAGGTTCTTATCCCGTTTTTTGTTACCATGTATGTAAGAGCGCCAGGTGGCCTGGTGGAACCGCCACCCCAAAGATTAATGATGTGGCCTCCGTTGTTCTTTTTCATATGAGGGATAGCGTGCTTGGTGCAGTTAAAGGTACCGTAGAGGTTGGTTTGAATGACGCGATCCCAAAACTCATGGGGCATATCACTGATTTGTGGCCACAAAGGAGAACCCCAACGAAAGTGCTGTAGAATTACCGCATTGTTTATCTGAATGTCGATGCCGCCAAATTGTTTAGCTACTGTATCAAAGGCGCTCTTTAAATCTTTTTCGTTTCGTACATCCAGGGAAAGATGCGTTGTCTCCGAGAGTGCGCTGAGCTCCACCGCAGCTTGACTTGCAGTTCCCGGATTTATGTCGACGATGGCGACTTTGACGCCGACTTTAGCGAGGGTCTTTGCAGCATGCTTCCCAATACCCTGGCCACCACCGGTTACGATGGCGATTTTTCCTTTCAACATAAAAACCTACTTAATGATGACAATGGAGCCTTATCCCTGAAGAAAATCTTTTAGCGCCTCTGTGAATATATCCGGTTGTTCGATATTAGAAAGGTGAGCTGCATCTGGAACCACAAAGGTCTTTGCATCCGGAATACTAGCGGCAATCAATTCACCGTATTCCGGGATTGTTGCCGGGTCTTTCTCACCAATAATGACCATGGTGGGGACATCTATCTGGGAAAGTTCTTTGCGAAAGTCCATATCGCGAATGCCAATACTTGAGGCTAGATACCCATCTAATTTTGTCTCTAAAATAAATTTACGAACAAATCGAATGGTATCCTCGGTATCGGGGCGTTTCAGATAGCCTGGCGTGAACCATCGACCAATAGAGGCTTCAGCGATAGCCGGAATACCATCAACCGTCGCCATCTCTATTCTTTCGCGCCACATTTCTTTATTGGGAAAGTATGAAGCTGTATTAGATAAAATTAGCCTATTAATACGTTTAGATGCATTTATTCCGAGCCATTGCCCAACCATGCCGCCCTTCGATAGGCCACAAAATGATATTTTTTCGATTTTAAGCTCGTCGAGGAGGCCAAGAAGGTCGCGTGCGAGCAACTCTATACTATAAGGACCCTCCGTCTCGGGGGTGGGGGTAGCGCCATGACCCCGGTTGTCATAGCGTAATATACGAAATTGATCCTTTAGACGGTCAACTTGATCGTTCCACATAGAAAGCGATGTCGCCAATGAGTTGCTAAAGACCAGGACTGGCGCATCTTTTGGTCCATCGATCTCATAATTTATAGAAATATTATTGGCTGTAATGAGCATGATATTGGGGCTTTTCTTTATTCAGTCGGATTGTTGTTAGGGTAAAGTATATAAATAGAAGTCCTTAATAAAGATTTCTAGGAAACTAAGTCGGAAGAATTAAGGGCAATGACTTCGTTTCCCGATGGGACGATGATTACCTGCTTGGCGGGATCGCGGATAGTGCCGGGAGGGTCTTCACCGCGTTCAATAGCGTCAATGGCCTCGTTCAGCAGGCGCCTAAACATTACGACGCCACGGTCTGATGTAGCCAGGTGTTCTAGGGCATGGCGCGCAATGGGCCGCTGGCTGACCTGGGCCTCCCAGTCATCAGGGACGCGCTGGGTTTCTTCATAGTCTCGGATGACCTCCCCATCTGGTGGCTGAAAAATTCTCTTCCCAGGATCGATACGTTCAATGTGATAGCCGATAGTGTGCTCGTTATCGACGGGGACCCACCACCCTACCATACG
Source organism: uncultured Rhodospirillaceae bacterium (assembly GCA_964477025.1). Classification (GTDB taxonomy): domain Bacteria; phylum Pseudomonadota; class Alphaproteobacteria; order MPNO01; family UBA2964; genus UBA2964. The sequence continues at coordinate 5,381 of CAYZDH010000064.1, forward strand.
GGCACGCTCCGTTTCTCCCGCGGGGTCTGTGCCGGTAACGTCGGGAGGCGGGATGCATTTCGCAGTTGGTACAAAGATAGTGGAGGTGCGGATCAGGCGATTGCCGCCCTCTACGTCTGTGGTGCGGACATAGGACACATGACGATCGGAATGTTTAAAGTCAAAGCTTGGCTTAACGCCCATGACATCGGCAAAATCAAATAGGCTCTGGTTCATGCCGTGTAGCGTGAAGATATGCATCGGGTCTGCCGCGTTTTCATGTAACTGCAGCCAATTACAAGCTGATACTGAGCCACGGCTATAATTTCGATAGGCAAGGTATTCTGCATCATCATCCTCTAGGATATCGTAATGCGGTAACAAAGGTTTTTTGTGGAGAGGCCCCATATAAGCAAAGACCAGTCCTCGATATTCCTCGGCGGGATTCCAGGGTTGCCGTACTTCATCTTTGTATGGGCTATCATTGGGTTCGCAGGGCTGTTCAAGACATTGGCCTTTTTCATTGAAATACCATCCATGGTAACAGCAGCGAATGCCATGCTCCTCAATCCGACCATATTCCAGTGACGACCCCCGGTGGCAGCAGTGGGCGCCTAATATACCGACCTTGCCGGATTTATCTCGATAGGCGACGAGCTCTTCATCGAGAATTTTAATAAATTTGGGAAGATCGGTGAGGTCTGATGACATGCAAATTGGGTGCCAGTAGCGCCGCAGAAGTTCACCCATCGGCGTACCTGCTCCTACATGGGTTAGTCTGACGTTTTCCTCTGGAACATAGGGATTGTGCCCATACCCGGATTCTTCAACCTTAATCATTACTCACACCCCTCCCAAGGAGTTTCATTATTCTTAATTATTGTTTGGCACCAGCGGTTAAGCGCAAGATTAAAAATCGGTTTAGTAGTTTGTCAAGGAAGCGCCCTTGAAAATTCTTTGGAAGCGCGACAAGCTCTCGCGGAACTAAATTAGCTATAGTCCTCCGCAAATGGCAAAGAGAGAAATGAAAGCGAAACTATTTGAACCGCTTTACCTGCGCAGTTTACGCTTACCTAACCGTATTGTAGTCGCGCCCATGACACAATTTTCCGCCGACGAAGGCGTTGCTGGTGACTGGCATCTGATGCATCTCGGGCAATATGCGGCCTCGGGGGCGGCTCTAACCCTTACGGAATCTTGCTATGTCGCAGCGAATGCCCGCAATGCACGGAGTTGCCTATCCCTTTATTCTGATGAACAGGAGAACGCTATCGCCCGCATTGCACAATTTTTTGATATGCATAGCGATGGTTTCTTCGGCGTTCAGCTCGCCCATGCCGGTCGCAAAGCTTCTGCCCGAGAACCGCTGAAGGGTGGCGGGTATCTACCACCTGAAGAGGGCGGTTATGAAGCCTTTGCGCCATCAGCTTTACCTCTCATGGATAATTGGCCAGCACCAACGCCTCTCTCTGCCGCCGCTGTCAGCGATGTAACCCAACACTTTGTCGAAGCGGCACAGCGCGCAAAACACGCTGGTGCCAAGTTGATCGAACTACATGGCGCACATGGTTATCTGATCCACCAGTTTCTATCGCCGATTACAAACCGACGGAACGACGAATATGGCGGCAGTTTACCTAATAGAATGCGTTTTGCGCTTGGTGTTTTTGAGGCGGTGCGCGCCATTTGGCCAGATGACTTGCCGATCGGCATGCGCGTCTCTGCGACCGACTGGGTCGACGGCGGTTGGTCTGTCGAGGAAACGGTGGAGCTTGCTAAGGCCCTTGAAGCCATCGGATGCGACTATATTCATGTTTCTAGTGGCGGCTTAACTACAGCGCAGAAAATTGTTGTAGGACCTGGTTACCAGACAGGGTTCGCCGAGACCGTTAAGGCGGCGGTCGATATGCCAGTGATCACGGTTGGCCAAATAAGTGAACCGCTTCAAGCAGAAACAATTTTGCGAACAGGGCAGGCTGACATGATAGCCTTGGCAAGACCCGTAATTTTCAATCCTCGATGGGTTTGGCATGCAGCGGAGGCGCTAGGTGAGACTGTCACTTATCCGCGGCAATATGAGCGTGGGCGCCCGGCACTATGGGGTGCTGGCGGTATTAATCAGCCTGGCAATCGTATCCCAGGCAAGTAATTTGATAGTTTGGATTTCTCCAATTGTGTTAATAAGTCGGATTGAACCATTGTGTCCCGGCTAAGCCACGCGTTAAAACCAAACGAAATAAAAAAGCAAAAAGTAAAGTGTGTGAGAGGTGAGCTAAAGCGTGTTAACCGACGAGAGAAATAAGGTTCTTACCCGGACGGGTCCCGGTACGCAGATGGGGAAGTTATTTCGGCAATACTGGATACCATTTTTGTTGTCTGAGGAAGTAAACGAAAATGGAGGGCCGCCCGTCCGCGTCAAATTATTATCGGAAAACCTAATCGCTTTTCGTGATAGCAATGGCAGACTTGGCCTGATTGACGAGTTTTGTGCACATCGCGGCGTTTCTCTCTGGTTTGGGCGTAATGAAGAGGGGGGTATTCGTTGCCCCAACCATGGCTGGAAATACGATGTTTTGGGAAAATGTATGGAGGTTCCTTCAGAACCTAAAGAATCGGGGTTTTGTGATAAGATAGCACTCACAGCCTACCCTTGTGTCGAGCGTGGCGGGATTATTTGGACTTATATGGGGCCACCCGAAAGGCAACCGCCTGAGCCAGCTTTTGAATGGACGACCGTGCCCGAAAGCCAACGTTACCATACTAAACGCTGGGAAGAGTGTAATTATTTGCAAGCGCTAGAAGGAGGTATTGATTCTAGTCATGTCGCTTTTTTGCATAGCGGCGAGCTACGCAGTGACCCATTGCATCATGGCTCGAAGGGCTCAGACTATCACCTGTCAGATCTAGCACCCAAATTTGAGGTTGTAGAATCGTCGTGTGGTCTGCATATCGGTGTCCGCCGCAACGCTGAAAATGATCAATATTACTGGCGAATTACGCCATGGATTATGCCATGGTATACGATAGTACCGCCCTATGGGGATAATCCTCTAAACGGCCATGCTTGGGTGCCGATCGATGACGAAAATTGTTTCGCTTGGACCTTCTCCTATCATCCCTCACGGTCTTTAAACGAATTGGAGCTCGGTGTTATGCGTGAAGGTGGAGGACTGCATGTTGATTTAATTCCTGGTACCTATAGGCCCGCGATTAATAAGGGTAATGACTATATGATGGACCGTGGTGCCCAAAAAGCCCGCCGTTCCTACAGTGGTGTCAAAGGTATCGCCATGCAAGACGCGTCACTTCAAGAAAGTATGGGACTAATTTGCGACCGGACCCAGGAAAATCTTGTGTCGACGGACAATGCAATCATCATGGCACGGAATGTCCTCTACAGATCGGCGCTTGGTCTGGAGAAAGACGAACGCCCGCGTGGTCTAGACGAAGAGACCCAGGCTGTCCGTTCTGCGTCATTCGTATTGCCCCGGAATATAGCCTTTACAGAAGCACCAAATGAACCGATGAAGGTTAAAAAAGGCGTTGCCCATACGTCAATCTAAAGGACAGTTTAAAGGTTTTAATGCGATAGGAGTGGAATTTGACTGAAAAACTAGACCCAAGGGCTGCCGGCGCGCGCCGCTTGCAGGATAAGGTCTGTATCGTTACCGGGGCTGGTCAGGGCATTGGCCGGGCAATCGCGCGTCGGCTCGGTCAGGAGGGCGGTAAAATTGTTGTCGCTGACCGTATTGATGAAGGGGCAAGACGAACAGTTAAAGATTTACAGGACCTTGGTGTTGGGGCAGTCAAGGTGATAGCCGATCTCAGCACTTTATCTGGGGCTCAGGGTATGATGGCTGAAGCGGTAAGAGCATATGGCCGTATTGATGTACTAGTAAATAATGTCGGCGGGACGATATGGATGAAACCATTTCATCTTTATACGGAAGAGGAAACGCAGCAAGAACTTGAGCGCTCACTGCTACCGACACTTTGGGGCTGCAATGCAGTGCTGCCTATTATGATAGAGCAAGAGAGTGGTTGTATTATTAATATAGGCTCTCAGTCGGTGCGGGGTCTATACCGCGCCCCCTACGCCGCCAGCAAGGGAGGCATTCTGGCGATCGGTAAGGTGTTGGCTATGGAATATGGCCGCTATGGAATTCGGGTAAATACAGTATCGCCAGGTGGCACAGATATCCCCGACCGACTTACATCACGTTTACAAATCCGTCCCGGTGAGATGGCGGAAGATCTTGAAAAAGTAGAGGGCGACCGATACCGGGAAGAAATGAGCGCTGATATAAGGGCTCAACAATCTTTGAGCCGCCGCGGATTGCCTGAAGAACACGCTGCTGCCGTCGCATTTCTTGCTTCTGACGACGCGAGTTTCATAACTGGAGATGTGATTAATTGTAGTGGCGGTCAGTCTTAAACTGTTGCTGGTTTAATTCAGGAGGTAGGCGTGGCGAATGTTTCTTTACCCGTCAACATCTCAAATCCGGAATATCCCGAAATAGATGGTGATACCTTCGGGGCATACGGTGTTATGCCCAAATCCGGTCCGGCCCCGGGCATAGTATTGTTACATGAAATATTTGGTGTGACTGACTGGATTAAAAGTATGGCCGACTTATTTGCCGCGCAGGGATATTGCGTTGCGGCTCCCGAAATGTTCTGGCGCCTTGAGCGAAATTTTAATGCAGACTTCAAAGTACCCGAGCAGCGACAGAGGGGTTTCGAATATCGTGGGCTAATCGATCATGACAAGGCTATAGCTGACATAGCTGCGACTATTGAATATCTAAAATCCCAAACAAAATGTAATGGTAAAATAGGGGTTGCAGGCTTTTGTACGGGCGGCACACTGGCTTTTCTTTCGGCGGCGCGCCTAAAGATAGATGCCGCCGCCTCCTATTACGGAACCCAAATTCATGAATTTATCAATGAAGGACAAAACATCCGGTGCCCTATGATACTTCATGCGGGCACTAGCGACGGACATGTTTCTCTTAAATTTCTTGCGAAGATTAAGAGGGCTCTCGTACCAAATTTGAATGTAACGATATATGAATATGATGCTGGCCACGCCTTCGCTCATACCGAGAGAGATGATCTCTATTCTGCGGCATCTGCTAACGCGGCTCATGAGCGCACATTTCAGCTGTTTGATGAGTTAAAATAGTCCATGTTTAATTCTTCCTGAGTCGGCAAACCTCAGTCGTTCCACGTTGATCAAATCCTCAAGGTTAAAACTTTAGGCGCAATTAGAAAAGTAACCTCGATAGACTTGTCCGTGGGTACCGCATAAAATCGAACTTAAGTTTTAAATATAGAGCGATAAGGATAAGGAAATGGCGACTTCCGCAGGTATCGAAATTATTGCGCTCGAGGAGCATTACTGGGACACAGTAATCACTGACACTTTTAAGGGCCGAAATTCGACTCGCCGGGGTCCATTGCTGGATCGACTTTATGACCTCGGCGAGCTGCGACTTAAAGAAATGGATTCCGCGGGTATTGATATACAGGTGCTTAGTCATGGCGCTCCATCGGCGCAGCGGCTTGATGCAGAGGCTGGCCCCGGCCTTGCCGAAGAAGCAAACGACAAGCTTTATGCCACCGTTCAATCTAACCCGGAGCGCTTTGCAGCTTTTGCGGCGCTGGCAACAGCAAACCCTGAGGTCGCAGCGGACGAGCTCGAACGCTGCGTAAGGGAATTCGGATTTAAAGGGGCAATGATCCACGGATTGACCAATGGTAAATTCTGTGACGGCAAAGAATATTGGCCCATCTATGCTCGGGCGGAAGCACTCGGTGTACCAATCTATCTGCACCCAGGCTTTCCTCATGATGATGTCGTCGCCGCTTATTACGAAGATTATCTTGAAGACTTTCCGGCTTTTGCTACTGCTGGGTGGGGGTACACGGTGGAAACCGCGACCCAAGCGATCCGTATGGTGTTGTCCGGTGTGTTTGACGAATATCCGAAGCTGCAGATGATCCTTGGTCACATGGGAGAAACGTTGCCATTCCTGCTGTGGCGTGTGAACCAGGCGCTGTCCCGGGTCGAAAATGTTCAGACGCGTTCATTTCGCGAAATCTTTGAAGCTCATTTTCATATCACTACCAGTGGAAATTTTTCCAATCCGGCTTTGCTGTGTACCGTACAGGAAATGGGAGTGGACCGGATCATGTTTTCGGTCGATTACCCGTTTGTTGAAAACCAACCAGCTAAAGACTGGGCCGAACAGCTGAACTTTTGCCTTGAAGACCGCAAGAAGATGCTGAACGGTAATGTGCGAAAACTGCTGAAGTTATAGGAAGGTTTGAATTTATGGCGACAAATTTTGCCAGAAACCAGACGCCGAATGCGGAGAGACGTGGAGTGGCGAAAGCAATGAAGCCTGTCGTTGACCCGGCAGCGTGGCATGGTGAACAGCTTGAAAATGATAGCGGGTGGCGGTTTGAGCTCAGTGATGCAGAGGTCTCTGAACTTGATGAAGCGGTAGCTGGTGTCAAACAACGGGGCCTAGAAATCAAAGATATTACGTTAGAAGATTTTCCGCTGCCCACGTTGGAGACGAAGCTTAAAGAAATGAAGCATCAGCTAATGGAGGGAAGGGGTGTTGCGTTGTTGAGAGGCGTGCCGGTTGAACGCTATGATATAGAAGCCTCCGCGGCGGCGTAGTGGGGGATTGGATTACGTATGGGGACGGCAGTGTCGCAAAATCATCATGGTCATCTTCTTGGTCATGTTTACGATTTAACCGGCCCGACCCGTGAGGGCTCTTCAAGTCGTTCCTATCACACTAGTGCCTATCTTAACTATCACTCAGATTCCTGTGACATTGTTGGACTACTTTGTTTACACCCGGCTAAAGAGGGGGGTAATAGTTCGGTCGCGAGTTCAGTAGAAATTTATAGCGAAATGCTTCGTCGGCGCCCAGACTTAGCTGCGGAAATGATAAAGCCCAGGTATCGCGATCGGCGCAACGAAATCCCGCCCGGCAAGGATCCCTGGTTTGAACTGCCAGTATTCAATTTTACCAAAGGTTACTTCTCCTGCAGTTGGCACAATTTTTATATCCGGTCAGCTCAACGTTTCGACGAGCTGCCTTGTTTTACCCAAGCACAGCTGGATGCGCTTGATATGATGGATGCCCTCGCTGATGAGTTGAAACATGAAACTGGGTTTCGGCGGGGGGACATCCAGTTTTTACATAACCATGTGATTGTGCATGGGCGTACACTCTATGAGGATTGGCCGGAGAAAGAGAGCAAGCGGCATTTGCTAAGGCTGTGGCTAGCTACGCCGAGCGGCCGACCATTACCGGAAGCAACGCTGGAACGTTATGTCGGCCGTGGCCCTGGCGAACGTCCGGCTGGGATCATTGTCGAGGGTATGCAGTTCAAAACGCCGCTATCGCCAGAATATAAGGAAACAGTTTAAAGAGCGGCGGGTATGAACTTAATAATACCGGTCTGACGGCGTCCTCAAAGAAGATTAAATTGATGGTTAGAGGATTAGATAAGGAATAGATGATGTCACAGGGATATGACTACATTATTGTTGGTGCTGGCTCTGCGGGATGCGTT
>CAYZDH010000065.1:0-12605 GCA_964477025.1 uncultured Rhodospirillaceae bacterium
GCTATATTCATTCCAGATAAAAACCCAGGTGGAGAGAGAAAGGCAGCTTGCGCGCCGATTTTAAGGTTCCCAAGCTGACTCGGAATATTCCCGAGTTGGCCTGCGGGGAACACCTTCATTTTAATCTTGCCGCCGCTACGTTTTTCAATCAGCCTTTTGTATTCTTTAGCTAACGCATGTTGTGGGTCATTAATTGTGACCATACCGATATTCATTATATATTGTGCCTGGGCTGCACCAGCGACAAAAATAGCTGCCGCAGTAGCTGTTGCCAGCAAAGTCTTAATATTCATTTCCTTTTGTCCTCCTGTTAAAACCATAAAATTAATTTTTTCAGTTAACACCCTTTTAGCCTAACAGCCGCACAAGAACGAGTGAAAGATCAGGCCAATATGAAATAACGCCTAACGCTATTAGATTGATAATGATAAATGGAACAAGCCCTGGGTAAAGACTTGATAACGGAACTCGAAAGAGTGCCTGCGTCACAAATATGTTTAACCCAAACGGGGGTGTGAACATCCCGATACTTACATTGACGGTCATAATAATACCGAAATGAATTGGATCAATTCCCGCAGCAAGGATCACTGGTTTGAGTATTGGCGCAAGAACAAGAATGGCAGAGGCTGGGTCGAGTACACACCCCACAGCTAACAATAAAAGATTAATCATCAATAAAACCATCCAAGATTCAAGGCCCAGACCTTGGATCCAGTCGACCATTGCTTGAGGAACGCCGGCGATGGTCAGAAGTCTGGAAAACAACGTTGCGGCTCCCACAATGATCAGCACCTGAGCCGTCAGATAAACTGACTCAATCGTAACCTTCCATAAACCGGCCGGTGTCATATCTCGATAAACCCACATGGCGACAATGACGGCATAAAGGCAGGCAACCCCTGCCGCCTCGGTGGGTGAAAAGATACCGGCGTAGATGCCGCCTAGGATGATTAGTGGTGTGCCCAGTGCCCAGACACCGGCTTTAGTGGTTCGTCCCACGCGTCTGACGGTAAACTTTTCCCCTTCTTGTATATCGCGCTTGCGGGCATAAAAATATATATATAGACCCATGACAAAGGCGATAAATAGACCAGGAAGTACTCCGGCAATAAAAAGGTGTCTTACGGATTCTTCTGCTGCGGCACCGTATAAAATCATCGCAATTGAAGGCGGGATAATTCCGGCAATCGCTCCCGAAGCGGCCACTAGGCCGCTCGCGAATCTTTCTGGGTAACCCTTTTCTCGCAGCGATGGGAAAAGCATCCCGCCAACTGCTGCAACGGTCGCCGGGCTCGAACCTGAAATAGCGCCGAAGATTGTGCAGGCGCCGACAGTAGTCAGGGCAAGGCTACCCCGAACCGCACCGAGAAGAGATACAACCCAGTCGACTAAACGACGGGATATGCCGCCCTGCGCCATAATAGCACCCGCAAAAATAAAGAAGGGAACTGCTATAAGTTTATAATTATCCACGCTGCCAAAGAGTTCAATTTGAACCATCGTAATTGGCAGATCCATGATGAAAAGGATTGTAATCACTGATGAAACCATCAAAATTACAAAAATCGGAAAGCCGAGAATTAGAAGAATGATTGGCAGGACGCCCATTACAATGAATAGTTCCATGGACGTTAACTCTTGCCCGTTTGTTGGGCTGCGCGCTCAGCGGCTTGACGTAATGCGTCAACCTGTTCTTCTTCGCTTTCCAGACTGCCCGCTAAGTTATCACGGAACCTCACAAGAATGCACACAATGACAAAGAAGAACGAGGCTGGAATAATCCCATGCATCAGGGTCATGGGGATTTCGGCCACTTGGCTTAAATGGGTCAGGTCAGCGATGGCAAATAGGGACTGATATACGATTAGCCCGCCGATAAATATGAAGACTAAAATTGATATACTATTGACTATTGTTCTAGAAACACCTGGCAATGTTCGGGACAGTAAATCCATTTTTAGATGTCCACCATCCCACGTAACCAAAACGCTACCGAGGTAAACCGTCCAAACTAAAACATAGCCTAGGACTTCCTCAGCCCAAATAATCGGAGCAAGAAAGACATAGCGACCTATCGCGTTAGCAACAATTAGGAAGACACTTGTGATGAGTAAGAGGCCTAAAAAAAGACGCACTACAGGCAGAAAATATCTGCGAATGGCTTTCATTATTGAAGACGCCCCATTTGATAATTTTATTATTGTTGCTTGTTGCATGCTGATGACCCCCACAATGATTGTCAAGCATCTGCTGCATTGTCTTGTCAGGCCCGACTGACGCTATTAGCTTCTGCATATGTTGAGTATCGAACAAAACCAACGCGTAACCCAAACATGCGGCAACACCCCGGCGGGAGAACTTTTGCGCAGATATTGGCAACCAGCCGCTCTGGTTGACGAATTGGCTGGTGACAGGCCTGCCGTATCAGTTGAACTGTTCGGTGAACAGTTAGTGCTTTTTCGTGATGAAAAAGGTGTGTACGGGCTACTCGGTCGCCACTGTCCCCACCGCGGTGCAGACCTATGTTTCGGTCGCCTGGAGGATGGTGGGCTGCGTTGCCCGTTTCATGGTTGGCTATTTGATATAGGTGGAAAATGCCTCGAACAGCCCGCCGAGCCTGAGAACAGTAATTTTCATACCAAGATTAATCATACGGCTTACCCTTGCCTCGAACGGAATGGAATTATTTTTGCATATTTAGGGCCGGGTGACCCGCCCCCGTTCCCGTCATTTGATTGTTTTGTGGCACCGGAGGCGTACACATTCGCTTTCAAGGGCCATATTGATGCAAACTGGCTGCAGGCGGTGGAGGTTGGGATCGATCCTGCGCATGCGTCTTTTCTTCACCGTTTTTTTGAAGATAAAGACCCGGGCGAGGGTTACGGCCAACAATTTAGAGATTCTACGGACGAAATTCCCGTGACAAAGCTCCTGCGCGAAGTTGTGCGGCCTATAATAGAAGTCGAGGAAACAACCTCTGGCATGTCGATTAAAACTCTGCGTGATTTGGGTAATGCCGGAATGCATGTCCGGATGACAAATCTTATGTTTCCCAATGCTATTGTCATACCAATGAGCAATGAAATGACTATTAGTCAATGGCATGTCCCGATCAACGATCAAGAATGTTATTGGTATGCGATTTTTACAGATTTTGAACGTAAAGTTAACCGGCAAGAAATGCGCGATCAGCGTCTCGAGCTTTATACCCTGCCTAACTATAAGCCGCTGCGAAATCGCACGAATGCTTGGGGTTATGACCCAGAGGAACAGTGCACTCAGACCTATACCGGGATGGGCATGGATATCAATGTTCACGATAATTGGGCGGTAGAATCTCCCGGTTCTATTTTTGATCGGAGTAATGAACATCTCGGCACGACCGATAAGGCAATCATTGCCTATCGTAAGTTGCTTTTATCCGCAATTGATGCTGTTGCAATTGGTAAGGCGGCTCCCAAGCAGGGTGCTGCGCTTAAGGGACCACTATCCGTTGATACCATCGGAGCTGCTGATAATTGGGAAGGTTGTTGGATTGAATGTGATACGGCCCGGCGGGACCGCTCGCCTTGGGCTAAGGAGATATAATGTCAAACAATGGATCGCATGGCAGGGGTAAGTTTGCGGAACGATTTTGCCTAACAGACGCTGAACGCAAAAATCAAAATGCGAAGATCTTAGAACAAGTTGAAGCCACAGGCTTAGAGGTTGTCCGCCTTTCTTTTGCCGATCAGCACGGTATTTTGCGCGGTAAAACAATTATGGCTAACGACCTGCTCTCTGCAATGGAGAGCGGCGTCACCATGACAACGACACTCTTGGCGAAGGATACTTCACATAAAACAATCTATCCCGTGTGGAATGAAGACGGGGGTTTTGGGTTAAGGATGATGAGCGGAGCGGGTGATTTTGTTATGTTACCTGACCCTCAAACCTTTCGTGTTTTGCCTTGGGTTGAAAAGACTGGGTGGCTACTTTGTGATTTGTATTTTCCAGATGGCAGTCCCGTTACGCTATCGACACGTGCTTTGTTGAGTAAAACGGTGGAGGATCTCAAAGGAGAAGGCTACGACGCGACGATTGGCTTAGAGGTTGAATTACACCTTTTTCATTTGCGTGACGACCCGTTACAGCCTGAAGATGCAGGGCAGCCCGGTAAACCGCCTGAAGTAGAGCTGTTGGCCAAGGGTTTTCAGTATTTAACAGAAATTAGGGCCGATCAGCATGAGCCAATAATGCAGATCATACGCCGAGATATATTATCATTAGGACTGCCATTGCGTTCAACTGAGGTTGAGTTTGGCCCAAGCCAAGCAGAGGTGACGTTCCACCCAATGGCGCCTTTGGAAGCCGCTGATACAATGGTTGAGTTCCGTAACGCTGTAAAACAAATTTGCCGTCGCCACGGTTATCACGCGAGTTTTATGTGTCGTCCCCACCTAGCAAATATGTTCTCAAGCGGTTGGCATCTCCATCAATCTTTGAGAGACCGGGAAACCGGTAGCAACGTGTTTATGCCGAATGGTGATAATGTATTATCAGAAATTGGTCTGAATTATGTCGGTGGCATTCTTGAGCATGCGCGGGCTGCCTCTGTATTCACAACACCGACGCTTAATGGTTACAAACGTTATAAGCCTTTTACATTGGCGCCAGACCGAGTTGTTTGGTCTTCTGATAATCGGGGCGCGATGGTCCGCGCTATTGGGGGCGTCGGAGACCCTGGTAGCAGAATAGAAAACCGCATGGGTGAGCCCGCCGCTAATCCCTACCTTTATATTGCCTCGCAAATTGCCTCGGGTCTGGACGGTATACGGAATAGACGTGAGCCGGGTGCGCCATCGAAAACACCCTATCAAGCTGATAAGCCAGCGCTCCCGGGAAGTTTAATGGACGCTATCTCAGAACTGCGTAATAGCAACTTTTTCCGAGAAAAGTTTGGCGACGATTTCATCAGTTATATTATAGAAATCAAGGAAGCAGAGATTAGCCGGTTTCTGTCAGAAACTAATGACTGGGAACATCGCGAGTATTTCGATCTCTTCTGAACTATTAGCGAACAAACTCCAGTGCGAAGCCATCAAGGGGCACATTATCTCGTTGCTTCATCGCTTTTGATTTTTCCCATGCTTCAGCAGGTGTCGTGGACGCTTCAAGTTCTCTTAGTCGCGGGAAAATTTCCTCAGAGTAAAGCTTCATCGAGGTTTCAGTTTCCTCATGTGTAACGAAACCAGCCTGACCCATCATTAACATATTTCCAAAACCACCAGAATATTCCCAGAAGTTCTTAATCTGCTCATATACCTGGTCTGGTGTTCCAGCAAAGACATTTCCGCGTGCCATTTGGTCGTCGAGTGTTGCAGTTAGTGGAATTCCCGCACCGCCGCGCGCGCCCTTCATAATTTGGGCACTAATTTGCGGGGGGTGGTATCCCGGCGGATTTGACCAGTAACCCGGCACCTTGTTGGCGGACATATACCAAAGGAGTTTTTCGGCACCTTCGCGAGCCTTTTTCTCGTTCTCCCCGACAAAGACGAGGCCAAGATAGGCGAGGCGGTCAAATGGGGCATGTTCGCCGTGCATTTGAAGGTAGTCTTCACGATATCCATCGTAAATCTCGCGGATACGTGGGTAACCGGCGAGGAATACTGCGCCGACATGTTTGTGTTTTGCTACCGGCGTGGTACTCGAGCGTCCACCCATAGTGACCCAGACTGGCGGAGCCGGCTGCTGATAAGGTCGTGGCCAAATATTGATCTGTCGTCCATGGAACCAGCGGCCCTCATAGTTGAAGGGACCGTCATGGTGTGTCCAAGCCTTCATAATCATGTCATGGGCTTCCCACAAACGCTGGCTGCCGCGCAATGGTGTGCGGTTTGCCGGGGCTGCTTCATAAGGGACACCCCTTACGAAGCCACATTCAAGACGGCCTTTGGAGATCACGTCGATTAGGGCCATTTCTTCAGCAACACGGATTGGATTGCGACGGTTAGCAATTGGATTTCCTAAAATGAGCAAACGCGCCTTGCTTGTCTCACGCGCCAAAATAGACATCATCAGCGGTGCGGCCGGAACCATACATGTTGCGGTTTGGTGGTGTTCATTATTCATGATGTCTAGGCCATAGCTCTCTGCCATACACCATAAATCTAGATACCAATTATAAAGCTCGTTGCCACGTTTTGGATCAAAATTAGAATTAGGGAGATTGACCCGGATGGATTCAAATTCGTCCTGTGGTGGGAGGTCTGGATAGGCGTCTTCGGTAAACCAATAAGTTCTCATGTTAAATTTCCGTCAGTCTGTAAAGGCAAACACTTCGCTTGCGAAGCGATCGGTTTGTTCTGCGTAAGGCGAGTGACCCGCTTCTGGAATCGCCACAAATTTTGCCCCCGGGATCAGAGCTGCGTAGGATCTGCCATAATCGGTCGTCACAAGCCCATCACTTTCTCCCCAAATAAACAAAGTTGGCGCCGTGATACGATGCAGACGCTCGGGTAATTTGGGATTATGCATGTAGGGTTCCCAAGTATAAAGCCCCAACGCTATTCGGTTACTAGCAACGGCTGCAAGGGTTTCGTCTGATAGCGACCCCATATTGGGGGCATTAGATTGCTCATGGTACATCAATTTTTGGGCTTCATCCGGCGATATTCCAAAAACATCCTTTATATCGCGATCAGTCGGACCGCCAACCTTTACGCCAACCGCATCGACTAAAATAACTTTTGAAAAATAACTACAATTAATTGAGGCAAGTTCGGCAGCTAGCCAGCCGCCCATAGAAATCCCGATTAACACGGCATCATCAATTTTAAGCGCATCGAGTACATCGAGATAAAAATGAACTAACTCAGGCATGCCATCAAAATGGTCCGGTATTTTCGTGCCATTAAAACCAGGGTGGGTGGGAGCGATTACCTCGAATTTTTCTGCTAACCGGTCTACTACTGGGTGGTCCGCTATTGAGCCACCTCCACCATGAAGCAATAATAGCTGTGGTCCGGCGCCCTTGCGGGTGACAGTACAATCTCCAACAGGGAGTGTTATCGTTTCGGTTTTTGCGCCCATGGCCTCCTCACGCCTTTGCGATAATTTAATTACTGCATTTCCTATCACAATGAGGGCTTGTGTTCTAATCCTAGAGGCAAATTTTTTATTTTATTTAATCAGAGCTGAATCAGGATAAATCTGAGCCCTACAAAACCTTTGCTTTAAAAGCCAATTTGATTAGGTGCATTATTTTCAAGTTGTCTCTTTAATCTAACTCTTGAGCGCTCTGAAGCGCTTTCCAAATATTGTGCGGGGAAGCAGGCATTTCTACGTCCTTTACCCCTAGGTCCTTTAATGCGTGAACAACACCGTTAAGAATGCATCCTAGCGCAGGGGTCGTTCCAGCTTCTCCCGCGGAGCGGATACCAAGTGGATTCATTGGGGTCAGCACTTCGTGACATTCGGTAGTAAAATTGGGCATATCTAAAGCTAATGGCATAGCATAATCCAAAAGGGTACAAGCTAAAGGCTGCCCTGTGTCAGGATCGAATACAAAATCTTCAAACATTGCCTCGCTTGCACCCTGAACGATACCTCCCTGGATCTGGCCTTCAACAATAGTCGGGTTGATAACGCGTCCCACATCATCAACTGCGGTATAGCGATCTAGCCTCATTGCACCCGTCTCCGGATCAACTTCAACTTCACAAATATGCGTGCCGTATGGGAAGGCGGGCGTGCGCATCAGGTTTTCGGCATTTTCGGTCAGACCGTCTGCAAGTTCTTTGGGTAGATCATGCGTTTCCTTTATCTTGTCAGAGAGCTCAAACCAGTTTAATGACCGGTCTGTTCCTGAAATTGTGAAGGTGCCCTCACTGAAGTCAATGTCGTTGTCGGCTGCTTCCATGACGTGGGCTGCGAGCTTTCTTCCTTTCTCGATTAATTTATCAGCGGCCATGACAATGACCGTGCCTGCCATCCGCATAGAGCGTCCAGAATGAGAGCCTCCACCAACGGAGACAAACGCGGTATCTCCCTGTAGTAATTGTACTTTTTCAAACGGGACACAAAGCCATTCAGAGGCAACTTGGCAGAAGCTTGTCTCATGACCTTGGCCGCTGTCTTGGGTGCCAATAACCACTTCAATTTGATGCTGGTTGTTAAAGGATATCTCCGCCCGCTCCAACGGTGCGCCGGAAGAGCTTTCGATATAGGAACAGATCCCGAGACCGCGCATCAATCCCTCAGTTTCTGATTGTTTTTTGCGGTCTTTGAAACCCTCAACGTCCGATAATTCCTCTGCGCGCTCAAGACAGTGATGATATTCTCCGCTGTCGTATGTCATCCCGAGCGGATTGGCGAATGGCATTTCTTCGCTAGCTATTAAATTACGGCGTCTAATCTCAAATCGGTCTATATCCATTTCCTCTGCCGCTGTATCGACAAGGCGTTCAAGGGCGTAGATCACTTCAGGGCGTCCGGCACTTCGATAAGGGTTGGTAGGCACGGAATGGCTGAAAACTCCGCGTGCATGAACACTTGCACACGGAATAGCATATCCCCCAGTAACGATTTCTGCCCCCTTGGAGAGGGGGGTAAAGGACAAGGTGTAAGCGCCGATATTAGAAAGATTATCAGCTTTCATGGCTAGGAACTTACTATTCTTGTCCATCGCCAGTTCAAGCGAGGTTACAAGGTCACGCCCTTGAAAATCAGAAAGGAAACATTCAGTTCGGCTAGTCGTGTTTTTAACTGGCCTACCCAGGCGTTTTGCGGCCCACATCACCAGTGGATATTCGGGGAATAGGCGGTTTCGTGTCCCGAAATTACCCCCGACATCCTTAGTCACAACACGAATTTGATCCGGTTCCACACCAAAGATCTGGATTAGCTCCTTTTTGTAACGAACTGCTCCGCCCCCGCCGGCATAGAGCGTGTACTGTCCGTTTATGGCATCGAAAGAACCAAGTCCTGCACGAGGTTCCATCGGGACACCGGTATTCCGCGTGATCCTAAATTTCATGCGGGTTATGTGGTGGGCGGTGGCAAATGCCTTTTCAGTGGCGTCACTATCGCCAAAAGTTGTATCGAGACAGACATTACCCAAACTTTCGTCCCACACCTGCGGCGCGCCATCTAATGCTGCCGCCTCGGTGGCTGTCACGGATGGTAGGGGTTCATATTCTATCTTCACGAGTTCAGCTGCGTCTGCAGCGATTTCAGCAGTTTCCGCAACTAGCATGGCTACGGCTTCACCTACAAATCTTGTTTTTTCGGGTGCTAGAGGATAATTGATTCCGAGATAAACCTGTGACCACTTTTCCTCATCCATACCAAGACCATCTCCGCCCGATGGAACAGGACTATGTGGAATTGACGCCAGTCCATCATTAAGCCAATCCCGACCCGTTAAGAAGGAGAGCACGCCGGCCTCTTCCAGTGCTGCTGATGCATCAATAGAAATTATTTTTGCAAAAGCATGTGGAGACCGAAGAAAAAAAGCGTAGGCTTGATTGGGTAAGTTTGTGTCATCGCTATACTCACCATTACCGGTTAGGCGACGGTAGTCCTCATTACGTAAAAGTGATTTGCCAATTGTTTTTGTGCTCATGGTCTTAATACCCTGTTAGCGGTCTGTCGCCTCGGACTTTCTATGTAATACCAAAGGCTAAGGGGCTAACCCAATTCGATCAAGGTGATGAAGGCTCTTAGTGTTAGGGCGCGTTAGGACCAAGTAGTTGGTCTTTGTTCCCCAGGGTCGTAGTCAAGGGATTATCTTGTCACAAGAGGTAACAAGGGCGTAGCCTTGCCAAAAATTGTTAGGTATTGGGTTACTAAAGAGGGAGGTAATTGGATGAGAATTCGGCATACGATGCTCCGCGTGGAAAATTTACAACGGTCAGTGGAATTCTATACGCAGCACTTAGGAATGGAGTTAATGCGAACCCGGGAAAGTCAGGCTCGGGGGGAACGCGTTGCTTATGTTGGATACGGTGATGAAGATAGCAACCATGCGCTGGAACTTGTTGAAATGATCGAGCCCTTGGGTAAATTCATGCACGGTAATGCCTATGGTCATGTTGCACTTTTGGTCGATGATGTTCAGGAAATGAGTGATCGTTTAAAAAGGTCTAACGTAGAGTTTGCTCATGAACCGCATCATACCCGACCCGAAAATCCTAATATGATTGCCTTTATTAAAGACCCTGACGGCTATGAAATTGAATTGACAGAGCGGCGTTAAACTCAGATCGAAAAACAATTAGGCGTCTGGGCTCGAAACTCAGCCTGAAGTCATGCCTCTAAAACGGCTTTATTGAATTTGGCCTGTACATATTGCGTTCCCACTAGCTTTACTATTTAGACGACCGGGTTCTCATCTAGGATTGTCATTCGCCTCAGTAGGCGGCGTTTCTGAGGATCATAATGTTGGCGGGCATGTGCCGTGCAGCGATTATCCCACAATACTAAATCGTCTACCTGCCAGACGTGTTCGTAGACATTTTGGGGGCTCTCAATGAGATTAAATAAAAAGTTTAGAATTTTCTCACTCTCTTTTTTTTCAACTTCATTAATCCGGATTGTCATCAGACGGTTAACATAGACAGACTTTCTACCGGTTTCCGGATGGGTACGAATGATGGGGTGGGAATATTGTGGTGCTTTAGGATCGATTTGATCGGGCCTTAGGCTAGGATTCGTGTCGTAGTTGAAATAGTTAAGTGCAGTTTTTCCTTCAAGCAACCCTTTCCATTCATCGCTTAGCTGGTCATAAACCGCACAACAATTGGCAAAACTGGTATTGCCGCCGACATCGGGAATTTCGATAGAATATAATGTCGAAGCTTTGCAGGGGTGTTCCGAGTAGGCTTGATCGTAATGAAACATCATTTCACCAAGCTGCACTGCAGTTGCGACATTGGGATCCTCCTTGTTGGTAACAAACAGGAATTTGGAATCCGAATTTTGAGATTTGAGACCAGCTATCTCGCCAAAAACTAGGCAGAAACGTTCCTGTTCGTCTTCACTAAGTTCCTGGCCACGGAGAAGAAGAACCATGTGATCCTTCCATGCCCGTTTGAGAGCTTGCTTATCCCCCACTGAAAGTTCTTGCGTTAAATCGAGGCCAGAAATTTGGGCGCCGGCCGCGCCAGAGAGTTTTTCTATATTTATTGCCATGGTGTCGGTTGCCTTGTTGGGTTTATCATATTTATTTGAATTTATATGAGCATAAACAATTAGACTAAACTGGGAGAGACTCTTGGCTATAATAATTAGTGATGACGACGTTCGAAAGCATTTAACCATGGCTGAATGCATCGAAGCTATGGATGTTTGCTTTGGTGATTTTTCTGAGGGGAAGGCCAAGACCTTGCCACGTTTGCGTTATCGAGTTGACGCACCGGACGACCCTACAAGAGAATATTTTGCTAATGTTCACGTAGGCGCGGTGCCGAGTTATGGGATGGCTTGCGTCCGTGCCGGGTCGAATATGCTGGCTAAAGTTGGTGCTCCAGGTCGAAAAACGACTAGTAGCCCTGATGCAACGAATTGGACTGTGATCATCCTTTATGATCTTAATAATGCGGAACCGGTTGCATTTATGCATGAGTCCCAACTGAGCGGTGTTCGGGTTGGGGCAACTACCGGGGTCGCCGTAGATAAAGTTGCGCGTGACGACGTTACTGAACTCGGACTGTTTGGAACAGGTCGTCAGGCTAAAGCGAATTGCGAGGCAATTTGTACTGCCCGACCTTCAATCAAACGCGTAAAGGTCTTTAGCCCCACTCGGGAGAACCGGGACGCCTTCCCCAGCTCATTAAAATTGTCGGGTGTCGAAATCATGCCGGTGGAGAGTTCTGAAGAAGTCGTTGTTGGCGCAGATATTGTTTGTTCAATGACTAACTCCACCAAACCCACCTTTGATGGAAATTTGTTAGAAGACGGACAAATGGTGATTTCCGTAGCTAACTCCGACGTCACCTTAAAACGCCATGAGGTTGATGAAACAACCTTTGTCCGGGCTTCAGATATCATAATCAATGATTGGGATAGCGTTGTTTCAAACCAGCAAACTGAACTTCTCGATTTAATAGATACTGGGGCGGTCGATCGTGAAAGGATTTTTGAATTGGGTGATCTATGTGCTGGGAAAGAGGCAGTAAAGCAGACCAACGACAATATCGTGTATTATAAAAACAATACTGGCCTTGGAATGCAATTCGCGGCTGCTGGGGCGGTGATCTACAACAAGATGAAGAACAACGATACAAACAGGGTTGTGCCACCTGAGTGGCTTTCTGCAGAGGATTACCCATGATTTAAGGAGGCATTATGCAATACCAGGAATTTGGAAATTCCGGAATTAAGCTATCCCGTGTAGGTCTTGGTTGTTTTAGCATGTCGGGTGCCTACGGCGCGGCGGATGATACTGAATCTATTGCAACCATCCATGAGGCGATGGAACGCGGTGTTAATTTGTTAGACACCTCAGCACGATATGGTGGGGGACATAACCATCGTTTGATTGGGAAGGCAATTAAGGGAAGGCGTGACAAGGTCTTTATACACTCCAAAACCGGCACTATCAGAGATGAAAATGACCGCAG
>CAYZDH010000066.1:0-12500 GCA_964477025.1 uncultured Rhodospirillaceae bacterium
CAGGTACCAGCGTATCTCTGGATTGGTTGTTCTGACAGCCGTGTGCCTGCCAATGAAATCGTAGGTCTTGCCCCTGGCGAACTTTTTGTGCATCGGAACGTCGCTAACCTCGCACCGCCCCAGGACGCCAACTATCGTTCAGTCCTGCAATATGCCGTAGGTGAGTTGAAGGTTAAACATATACTCGTCGTTGGGCATTACGGCTGTGGTGGTATTGCCGCCGCGGTAGACGGTAAAACAGTTGGGATCATCGATCAATGGCTGCACCCTATTCGCGAAGTCAATGAGCAGCACCAGGCAGAGCTTGATGACATCCAAAATAAGAGTGACCGATTGGACCGCCTGTGTGAACTCAATGTTATCTCTCAGGTGCGGAATGTGGCCTCTGATGTTTTCGTTCGTGAGGCATGGAAGAATGGACAGGTGCTGAACATTCATGGTTGGGTTTACAGTCTGAGTACCGGCTTGGTTAACGATCTTGACGTGACTGTTAGTGGGACCGAAGACTTTGCTCGGCTGGGTTAAAGCGGGTTCCTTGGCTCACATTCATTTTAGGCGTTAAACTTTGGCATTATAATTATCAAAATCAGGGGTAGGGAATGAGCCGGATCGGCACTCGGATGTACAATGACAACAGGTTCAAGTTGGGCTTGTTTGGCATGAACTGTTCTGGTGGCCTGACTATGACATTGGCACCTGAATATTGGGAGGCATCATGGGAAAACAATTTAAAGGCTGCACAACTAGCCGACGATGCAGGGCTTGAATTCATTCTGCCAATCGGGCGTTGGCGTGGCTATGGCGGGATTACGGATACAGCTAGCTCAACATATGAAACTCTGACCTGGGCGTCTGGTTTATTGGCGGCAACTAAAGGGATTTCGATTTTCGGGACGGTTCATGTGTCTATGATTGGACCAGTTTTTTGTGCTAAACAAATGGTAACAGCCGACCATATTGGTCAGGGCCGTTTTGGTCTTAATATTGTCTCCGGTTGGAATGTTGACGAGCATGAAATGCATGGCGTTGGCATCCGTGACCACGATGAGCGATACGAATATTCTGAAGAATGGATCACTATCGTGAAACGTATCTGGTCGGAGAAAGAGCCCTTTGATCATCAAGGAAAATTCTTCAATCTTAAAAATGTAAAATGTAAACCAAGACCCTACGGAGATGAACGACCGTTTTTAGTTAGTGCGGGAAACTCGCCAGTTGGACGATCATTTGCGGCACGCCATTGTGACTGCCTGTTTACGTCAATCCGCGAGCTGGATGAATTGGCAGCCAAGATTGAAGATCTAACGAAAATTGCACCAGAGAATGGAGCGGGTATTTACGCTAGTGGCCATGTCATTACGAAATCCACTGAGAAAGAAGCGAAAGAGTTTTATCACTATATTGTCCATGAGAACGGTGACTGGGAGGCGGCTGAGCATACAATCAAAATTCGCACCAAGGGTGGCTCATCCTCTGGACCTAAGCTTGCTAAGATGAAGGAGGCAATTATCAGTGGTACCGGCACATATCCTATCGTTGGCAGTTATGATGAGGTTGCTAAAAAGTTTGAATTTTTAGCGGGGTGTGGGCTTAGCGGTATGGCTATTGGGCTGGTAAACTACGTTGATGACATGCCTGTGATCCAAAATGAGATACTACCTCGAATGCAGTGGCTTGGCTTGCGACAATAGAAAGAAGTAATGAAGATTGGACAACTACTATTCCTGCGCCCTCTGAATAACGGTAAGCCCAGAATTGAGCTGGGCTGCACATGCGTCCACGTTTTTCTTTCGACGTAATCGACGGGCTTTGCGATAATGTTTTTTTGCCTTATTTATGGCACTAGGAGCGATATCCCTGGTCCGGCCGGTCCGCATCTCGATATTAAGAGCACTAAAGCCGCTGTCGTTGCACTTGACGCCGCGCGCCAGAGTTTTTGTTTTTGCTTTTTGTGCAGTGTGAGCAGATTTTAGAGTTTTTAGGCCCGCTGTAATCTGACGAGAGCATTGTTTTAGCTTGTTTTGTGAAAGAAGTTTCTTAGAAATCAGGTAGCGGGATTGGACTGATCTAATAAGTGTGTGGTTGAGCTTAGCTTTTCGGCCCTTGTGGAGTGCAGAAAATAGAATGTGGAGGCTTTCCTGGTCACATTTTGAACCACTAACAATTTCCCTGCTACCTCTATGTCGTAAATCACTTAACGCGTTGCGTAATAAACCTTCGCATTCGGCTGTGCGGGCGCGCATCCGCCAGCGTCTGGCACGTTTATAGGCGCGCTGAGCCTCAATAATTTGGGCGACAGACTCATCTGACTCTTAGGCTTTTTTAATTTCGTCTGCGAGCACTGCAAAGCCATTATTTTCACAGTAAATTGGCTTTGCGTTTTGTGCCTGCGCTCCACCCGAAAAAAGGCTGTGGACGTTCAGTGCGCAAAACAAAATGGATAAAAATTTGAGCCTACAATTCATAGATCAATAATAGTGGTCTTTGAAAGTCACTGTCTGTTTAATTTGGAATAGGGTTTTTCAATATGGTCGTCAGCGTAGCCCCAACATATCGCCTGGGGTTTAAAATTACTTTTGAAGATGACTTAATATTTTAACCAATGGAGTAAATCCTTACCTACGCGGCGTGCCGAAGGATATCTGCGCCTTCATAAGAAAGACCTGCATCGTCGATGGCTTGACGCACGTCTTTGAGTTCTGCCTCGGTTAGTTTAACCAATGGCGGTCGAACTAACGCATTAGGCATTCGTCCTAACATCACAAGTGCTTCTTTCATACGGTTATGCATATCCGTTGCAGGAGGCCCGTAGAAGCATTTTGCAGTTGGGTAAATTCTATCGTTAATTTTTTGAGCTTGTTTGAGGTCGCCTTTTTGTATGGCATTAAATAGAGCTACCTGTAAATCAGCTATGACACTACCGGAACCTGACAGTAATCCCCTGGCTCCCATGGTTAAAGAACTCATGAGCCAAGCGCTGTTGGTCGTCAAAACGTTGAACGGCCGAACCGAGGACTGTAGCTCGCGCACATGCTGTTCATGTATCTGACCCATATTCCAGTCCTTAATAGCGACAAGGTTTGGAATTTTTTCGATCATCCGGTGTAACGTTTCCATTCGATAACCCTGCTCAAACGGATATTGGAATGCGATAATTGGTAGATCGCTAGCGTCTGCAATAGTCTCAAAATGGGTGAGTCCCATTTCCGCTTTCATCTGACCTTGCATCATCATTATTGGTTGTGGCGGGAACACTAGTAAGCAGGAGGCACCAGCAGCTTCAGACCATTTGGCGATTTGTGCGGCTTGATGGCTGCCATCAGCCCATACCCCGTTTATCAGAGGTAGCTTGTCGCCAACTTCATCAAGCGAGATATCGAGAATCCGTCGCTGCTCACTTTTTCCACAAGCGTGGACCTCTGAGGCATGCCCATTGACAGTAATTGCGCTGATCCCAGCTACATTTCCAACATGCCTGAGATGTGCACGTGTAGAAGGCTCATCTATGGAAAAGTCCTCCTTAAATGCTAATAAAGTCGCAGGAATTACCCCAGAGGGCATAAAATTGTTAAAGCGCGACATTAAAGTGCTCCTAGAATTAGCTTTATCGTCTGTTTACTCTTACGGCAATTTGAAGCGACTTTCAATTAATGGGGAAAGATTATAACCGTTTGATTTTTTCGATCTCTGAATGCCGTTACGTATGTACGCCAAGCTGCCCAGCTATTGAAATTTATCGATGAACTCGTAATTTTTTCATTTTAAGTAACACGGCATTTTGAAAATTAACGTAGCAATTTGCAAAAAGTCCTCGAGAAAGATTTCTCGAGGACTTGTCTTTACAAAAAAATTACCGGCATACGATTTTTTTGGCTCTAGTCTTGTGGCCGTAGTAGTGGAAAGCGCAACTCATACCGACTTTAATTGCCTTACGTTTTACTTTCTTCCCTTTAATTGTGACCTTTGTTCTTTTGCCGGAAACCTTGGCGGTTCGTTTCTTGCCTTGGCCCTTAGTTTTGATCGTGATGCGACGGCCGCCTCGTTTAGTTTTAATGACTTTACCTTCGTCGACAACGATCGGGAGGACAACTTTTTCGACTTTGCCTTTAAACTTAAAGTGACCGTTTAGAGCCGCGAGGGTTGTTTTTGGAACTTTTGCAATATCTTCTACGATTTTTTGAATTTCCTCGCCCGTGACGAGTTCGACTTCACGGCGAACGCGCTTTGCTTGTTTGAGGAATAAAGGGTCTTTGACCATTGCAACGAAAGCCTTCCGGACGGCCTGAACGCGTGCCTTTGGAACACCGGGTGCCATTGCGAACGGCCGGCCCATGACGCCGGGTACCATAGTTAGTTTGAAGAAAGTGCGGACGTCTTCCACGTTCTGACCTTTTGCCAAATTTTCTTTTGTTAAGATATCTGCAAGCATTGGGACACCAAGCTTTTGCATCTCGGGGTCAGGCTGCAACGAGACTTGAACCAGTGGCACCATCTTTGGCAGATAAGAGCCAGCAATTTCCTTAAAGGACGCCCAGCTTTGACAGACGCCATCTAGTTCTTTGCGTTGAATAGCAAGATGAATTTGTGGGGTGCCAGGGTACCCGCGAATTAGTTTAAACTTGGTAACGACTAAGTTATTAAAGAGGGCGGGCCAAAACTCGGTAGCGTTTTTTCCTGTAGCGCCAACGGCATACTCTTTATCATAGGCGTCTTCGAACCTTTTAATGCCGGAGTGCTTGGCTACAGCGCAGACACCTGCTTCCTTGGCCAGACTGCCAAGCCACTGTATCTTCTCCGCTTTGAACTTTGCCTGTGGTCTGCCCATTAGTTGAACCAGCGCAATTTCGCGCTGTAAACCAGCAATAATTGTGCCATCTTGCGGTGCGACATTTGTAATATAGTTTGTTGCTACAACTGAAGCTGCACCGTTTTTGTTGACCGCAACAATTTTCGGGTTCCCCGGAATATGCCTACCAAGGTTTCGCTTGACCAAGCGGGCGTAGGTGTCATAGCCGCCACCAGGCCCAGAACCAATGATTATTTTTATGAGTTTATCCTTGTAAAAGTCACTAATTTCATCAGCAGTTGCAGGGCTAAGAGTCGCGCCTAACCCGATAAACGCGGCGAATACCGCTGACATAATATTTTTAACCACAGGCATTTTATTTTCTCCCCGAATTAATTTTTTCTAGTTTGATACCAACAATAAACCCTAACAATATAAGGGGAATTTGCCAATAAGGCAGTTTTATCGTTGTTGGCATTTTAACGTAGTGTTGATAGTTTCCTGCCAGCCGGTCTGAAAGACTGGTTTGTTTATTAGGGAGATATTTATGTCTAAGCTAAAGTTTGTAACCTCAGCGGTAATTGCTGCCACTGTTGGTTTTGGTTCTGTCGCTGTTACTGCCGATGAGGTTGCTGATTTCTATAAAGGCAAACGCCTCAAAATGATTGTTGGGTCTGGCGCTGGTGGTGGTTACGATACCTACGCGCGTTTGGTTGCTCGCCACATGGGTAAACACATCCCCGGCAAGCCAAGTTTTATTACTCAAAATAAGTCTGGGGCTGGCGGCATAATTGGTATGAACTTTGTTGCAAATGTTGCTCCCAAAGACGGCACAGTAGTTTCGGGGACACAGCGTTCTGTCGCACTAGTTCAACTTATGGGCCAAAAAGGACCAAAATTTAAGGCAGCTGAACTAAATTGGCTTGGTAGTTTGGCCAAAGAGGCGGGTGTTTGCGCATTAGCAACACGCACCGGCGTTAAAGGGCTGGAAGATACGTTTGTTAAACAGTTTACGGTTGGTGGGGCTGGTCCAAATTCGACTGAATTTTGGCCTGCCTTATTCCGCAATACGATGGGGTCAAAATTTAAATTGATCCGTGGCTATCCATCTACGCCGCAAATTCATCTTGCAATTTCAAAAGGCGAGCTTGATGGGGTTTGTCAGAGCTGGGCATCTTTTAAGGTGCAGGCAAAGTCGATGCTCAAGGCGGGCACAATTAAGCCCTTGGTTCAGGTGTCTTTGCATCCTGATAAGGAAATGACCAAGCTTGGTGTCCCTATGCTCCACGAATTCCTCTCGAAGGAAAACTTGGCTAAAGGTCAAAATCTCGACGATGTTCGCTTGTTTTTTAAACTTACTGTTATACCTCCTGTGATGGGGCGCCCATTTGCTATGGCGCCCGGTATCCCTAAGGCCCGTTTTGCTGCCATGGAAAACGCCTTTATTGCTATGACTAAAGACCCAGGTTTTCTTGCCGATGCCAAGCGTTTGAAACGAGATATCGAAGTCGTCACCGGTGCAGAAATTCAGAATATCATCGGCGGGCTTGCAAAGACCCCGACTGCTAAATTGGCTGCATTAAAAGGGCATTTTAAATTTAAAGGCCCCGTAGAAAAGGTCGTGCTGAAGGTAGTTATAGACTCTGGTAAAATCACTAAGACTAAGCGCGGCGGTCGTCGTATAACTATGAAGACGGATAATTCTGGTAAAAAACGGACAGCCAAGGTGTCCGGCAAACGAACCAAAATTACTATTGATGGAAAAAAAGCGAAGCGTAAGGCAATAAAGGTAGGTATGAATTGCGCCTTCCATTATTATGGCCACAAGACCACTGCCAAGAAAATTACATGTAAATAATTTGTATTAAATATAATTGATAGGCGGCACCCTGGGGCAACTCAGGGTGTCGTTTTATTTTTTGGTAATTGTATTTTTATTGCCCTAAGTAAAATTAGTAGTTATCGATTTGTTTCCAAAAATATTTGAGTTGTTAGAGTGTTTTTATCAACTTGGGATGTGTTCAGGAACTATAACTTGATGAGCTGCAAATTTTTTCACTGGGAAAAAATAAGCGAAGCATTAACCGCACGAACTCAAAAATAAAAGCAACAAGGCTTTACAAAAAACTTAATTAATTTCGTCTATACAAACTCTAATACTATCCCAAATGTTTTATAATCTAGGTTGTCGTCGTCGAAGATGGGAAAACTAATGACTTAATGACAACAGGTACGGCGCCGGAGGATGGGATTATCTCGCCGATATCAATATAGTCAAATTCGTTCAGGGTAATCCCATCTATGGAAATCACGGGGGTTTCTATGTTCATTTCTTCTCGAAGATGAATACCGACCAGTCCACCGATATCACCATCGCTAACAAGGACTAAGGGTTGTTTGCTACTTAGTTGTGCGAAAAGAGCAGTCCTTAAGCCCTCACCAAATTGGTTGAGCCGGGAGAAGCTGGCAGAGCCTTTCCAACGAAAACCAAGTGCGACGGGCATTTCATTATCCACCAGGTCAAGTCGTGTTAACGCTATTTCGATTGCATGTTTGATCTGATCTTCGTTGATCGAGAGTTTGGTGAAGTCGAATTCGGGGACGATAACCGGGACGTTCTTCAACGGCACGGTATCGCGGGGTTCAATGTAAATCGTTGTGCCGGAAAGCTGAACGGTATACTGCGAGGCGCCTACGACGGTGGCGCGTATGGTGGCGACAGGCTGTTCAATTGACGCACCCGTCGCTTTAAATTTATCGCGAGCATGTTCTGCAAGTTGAGGTCCAAGGTCACCAAACCCCTTCTCAACATTTCCGTAGACAAATTCCGAGACACCACCAGAAAACGTCAGGGCGTCAATACCATCAATTATTGGCAATGGGGGTAGGAGAAGCATCCCTTCCGTATTCGAAGATAGCTTAGATAGTCCGGTGGCTTCGACAATTCGCGTCGCCATTACTTCAGCAATTCTATCAAGTTCATCGCGGGACGGTTGAGAGCCAATCTCCAGAGCTACGCCAACATCATTTGCATGCGCCTTACCGGTAGGTTCTAACCTTATAATTCGGCCACTTTCGTCTAAAACAATCAGTCGTGCGCCACAATCTACAGCCGTCACCCGTTCGACTTTGCCCGCACGGCAATGGGCAATCTTTGTCGTGCCGCCCCCTATATCGACATTGACCGTTAGCCCATCGCTTTTGGAAGACCTTTTGACTGCGCCAGAACCATGCGCAGCCATAGTTGCCTCTAGCCCATCGCCGGCGCTAACGGCTACAAATTTTCCAGCTTCGGCGGCAAAAAGATCACCGATGGCACGAGCATTTCGGCGGCGGACAGCAACACCCGTTAAAATTAAAGCCCCAGTATCAACGTCTGATCGCGCGATACCGGCGCTTTTAAAGCTTGCTTCCACAAATTCGCCGAGGACTTTTGCGTCAATATCGTCGCCATCGGCATAGGGTGTAAGTTGAATGGGTGGCTCGTGGATGGTTTCGCGTTGGGCGACAATATAACGCGCACCAACGCGTTCCATCAGAACACGAGAAAAGACTAAATGAGACGTTGATGAACCGATATCGACGCCTACGCTAGTTAGTTCAATCTCTTCTTCATCTGCTATGTGACGGTCACTACTAGAAAACCGTCCACCCGTTGCGGTATTGGCCACGTTTAATTGGCCTTGCTCTCATAGAGCTCCGGTTCCATTTGGGTTTCTGCTCCGACCTCTTTGAGGTACCCCCCAAACTCGTTGCGTAAATAGGGATCCTCCATATCGTAGCCAATCGCCGTTCCACCGTCGCGGACGTCGATGGCACCAAAGTCGAGAGCCTTTTCACCAGGGCGTTTGACCTTGCGGCCCGGATGATGCGGTCCGAACCACGCTGTTAAGCGGAGTGGTCCGGCACTAACACCGAAATGTTGGTGGTACCAGTCTCCACTCATCGGAGCGGCTGAGACCATGCCCACAGGTTCATAATCTTGCCTCATTACAAACTCCTCTTTGCCGTCTTTCCATGGGGTCTGGCCATGTATCGCGGGCCA
Organism: uncultured Rhodospirillaceae bacterium; assembly: GCA_964477025.1. GTDB lineage: Bacteria > Pseudomonadota > Alphaproteobacteria > MPNO01 > UBA2964 > UBA2964. Next base: position 8,832 of record CAYZDH010000066.1, read on the forward strand.
GGTATAGGTATAGCCCTTGCCTTTAATACAAATTAAGACTGCGGCTGAGCCATGGGCATGGCCCTTGGAATAACGGCCGGTTTCGTGTTGACCGATCCACAGATAAAAATTGTTATCGGTCATGTGTGGTTCTATACGGCGATACCCAGGAGATCGACGGTTGTCGAGTGGCAGTTCGCAATCCACGATATCTGGAACGATATTTGTCTGCGTCATCGCCAGACCGCGGATGGGGTCAGCGAGAATTTCATCACTAGGTTTGTAATAATCTTCGCGGTCCGGGTCGAAACGATCACGGAATTGGTACGGGCAGTTAAAGATAAAGTCGGGGTTTTCATATATATTCATAACGTTTGGAGCGGTATTACCACCTAGCAGGAGAGCGGGGCTTGATGACGCGTTGACCACCCTATACATCGCGTTTAGCGGTACTGAAAATAAGGAACCCTTTTGCCATTCGAAGACATGAACCTTGTCTTCCTGACCCTCTTCCCAGACCTCCGTTGAGCCGCGACCCTCAACGACGAAATACTGCTGTTCATAGATATGCTTAACCGGATTGAGAGCACCAGCACCAGGGACTTCAATGATATGACAACCCCACATACCTTCTGTTCCATAAAGCTGAATAAAGGAAGCGTTGCCACCCATCAGATCCCATTTCGTCATTGGCAAGTTTTGAACTTTACTAATACCAATATCGCGATAGACCGGGATGCCTTGAGCATCCATCCACAAATCATAGGGAGATTTAGGAGCCTTGAAGGTACCTAATCCCGCTCGAGTTAGCTTATCGGTAGGTGCCGCCCACTCATGCGTGTGTCCGTCGGGGCCGTCATGTGGTGCCATTGTTTGTATCTTTCTATATTAATTATGTAACTAGTATTTTCTGGTAAGGAACATAATAACTTTCTATGACCTCTACCGCAAATCAGTAGCCTATATATTTAACCTGGGAGTTAGTTTAGATGCTTTTCATCCACAACGATGTCGTCGCGAATGTATTAAATATGAAAGATGCGATTTCCTGTCTTGAAGAAGCATTCCATCAACTTGTGAAAGGTACCGCAACACATCGCCCGAGATGCGATCTTTATGCGCCATCTCACGAAAACAAAGAAGGCTATTACCGATGGGGAACAATGGAGGGCTATAATAACGGTATTTTTGCTATTCGGATGAAGTCGGATGTAGTTACTTGGCCAACCGATAAATCGGGGAACTGGACAGAGGAAAAATATTGTAGAGAGCCGGGTACCTATTGCGGTTTAGTCTTTCTTTTTAGTGCGGATACCGGCGAACCTTTAGCAATTATCAACGACGGTATTATCCAACATGTACGTGTCGGTGCGGGCGCAGGTTTGGGAGCTAAGCTTTTATCTCGCGAAGATTCAGAGACGGTGGGTATGCTAGGTTCTGGGGGTATGGCTCGAACATTTTTGTCGGCATTTTGCTGTGTGAGAAAGATTAGAAAGGTGAAAGTTTATAGCCCCACGAAAGTTAATCGAGAAGCCTATGCAGAAGAAATGCGGCTAAAGCATAACCTCGAGGTTATCGCAGTAGATGATCCGGAACTTGTCTACGAAAATGTTGATATAGTCTCAAGTTGTACTGACACTATGAGTCCAACAATTCGAGGCGATTGGCTGCGGGCGGGTCAGCATGTTACTATCGTCAATGCTTTTGAAATTGCCCAAGATGGTTTAGACGCGTGCCATATAAAAATTCGTCAAGGAATTCAGGGGCTAAAGATTTTGGAAGACGCATTTGAAAATGTGGATGGCAGTGACGGTATTACCGTAAGGGCGTCACATGGACATAGCCCTGTTGCCTTTATTGCTGGCACAACGGAGGAAAGGAAACGCTTGCCGAACCGTAATTCTTCTCGGGATATTGTTAACGTTTTTCCGAGTTATGGCGACGTTATTTCTGGTCGCGTCCTTGGTCGTCAAAATGCCGAACAGATAACGTTTTATCAGAATAGCGGAATGCAGGGTCTACAATTTTCTGCAGTTGGTGGACATGTCCTGAAGCTTTGTCTGGAAAAAGGTCTTGGTCGTAAAATTCCGGCGGAATGGTTTTTGCAGGATATTCGGGATTAGTTGAGTTGTATATTCAAGAAACGCCCAAAAACTTCAATATTGCTTCCTCTAATAAATCTATAATTTGGGGGGCTAGCTATAGGGGTAAAGGCTATGACTAGTTCCCCTCCTGCCGAGGATCGACATTTCCCTATTCCTGGAATTTTGTGGATGTGCGGAGCAACGGTATTCTTTTCTTGTTCATTAACTTTAGTCAAAAATCTTCAAGATTATGGGGTGACTGTGTTTCAGGCCGTTCTCTTTAGGCAGCTGTTGGGAATGTTAATTTTCGTTCCGGCAGTTTTATTTAGTGGAGGGATAAAACAACTTAAAACAACAGTTCCAATAAAACATGCAACTAGAGCAGCTTTTGGCTTTTTAGGTATGTGTACAGGTTATTATTCACTAATGCTCATTAATGTTGCCGACTCTGTAGCACTCCAATTTACACTTCCAATTTTTACGATGTTTTGTGCTGTTTGGCTTCTGGGAGAAAAAATTTTTGCGCACCGAGTTATTGCTACGCTTATTGGGTTTGGCGGGGTTTTAATCATTGTTCGTCCTGGGTTTACGGAAATAAATTATGGCATTTTGTTTGCCATTGCGTCTGCTGCTACACACGCCGTTTCGGATACATACGCGAGATACCTTGCAAGGTATGACCAATTGAAAGTTATTATGACTTACAATTTTGTATTCACGATCCCCTTTGCCTTAATACCAGCCATAATTTGGTGGGAACCGGTGCCCTTTGAGATTTGGCCTTACATAATTTTATTTGGTGTAGCAGGAATAAGCGCGCAATTTTGTTTAACACGCTCTTTTAGCCTGGCAGATGCGAGTCTCGTCTCTCCCATTTTATTTTTTAGGCTTCCACTGGTAGCATTAATAGCCTTATTCGCATTTGATCAGAAAACGGAAATGTGGACTTGGATTGGTGCTGCAATTATAATTTTAGCTACTACTTGGATGGCCCGAAAAGAAACTAAAATTTCCTAAAATTGTTATTCTATTTTCTATGATATGGAAAAGCTGCTTTAACTTTTTACATGGGGAGCAAATATTCAGAGCCCCCGTTTTCGAGGGATTTTTTGTTTTTTAAAAATATTAGAATAAGGCACTTAGATTTATACGATGTGAACCCCAGTAAACCGCAGTTTTCTGCTCCCTGCGTCTCACAGAGTCGTGGTAGGAAAATAAGAAAACTAATTTAATTACGTTTTGTGTTCTTTTTATAACGAAAAGCGTTTGACAGGGTGGGGGGGTTAGCCGTATAACCCCGGCGCTTCGCTGCCCTGGGAGGCTGGGGCGCGACAGGGTTTTGCCTGCGAGGATTGCAGGTAAAATATAAACCTGAGCTATTTGAAATGTGAATGATGGAAGGGATGCGCAGGCGGCGACGTGTTGGTGTACGATCACGTTCAAGTTCGCATGCGCATCTAGAAGTAAGTAACTACTAGTTACGCATGCTTATAGCTTGGACGGGTCTTAAGATTACGCCTCGAAATTGCTTCGGCGATTGAGAGGGAACCGTAAACTTGAGAGTTTGATCCTGGCTCAGAACGAACGCTGGCGGCAGGCCTAACAC
>CAYZDH010000067.1:0-208 GCA_964477025.1 uncultured Rhodospirillaceae bacterium
AAAGCGGATTTTTTTCAACTTCAGGCTGCGACTGATCGCAGTAAAGGTTCGCGGGGCGGTATTTCAACATTCTTAGTAGATGCCGATACCCCAGGTCTGGAGCTGGTTCGATATCAACAAATGATGATGGACGACCGACCTTGGGAAATAGCTTTAGAAAATGTGCGGGTGCCGGTATCAAATCTAGTCGGGGAAGAGGGTGAAGGCT
>CAYZDH010000067.1:218-2256 GCA_964477025.1 uncultured Rhodospirillaceae bacterium
CTTCAAAAGGAAGGTTTCATCGCTGAGATCTCTGAAGAAGGTGAAGGTTTTAAATACGGCCAGACGTGGATTACAGCTGGAAGAATTCGTCATGCCGCCCGAGGAATAGGGGTTGCAGAGCGGTGTATGGAGTTGGCTGGGTCTTATACCAATCAACGCGAAACCTTCGGTAAAAAACTTTCTGAAAGGCAAGCAGTTCAGTTCATGATGGTTGATAGTTGGATGGATACGCAAATGCTCCGCCTCTTTGTTCAAAACTTGGCCGCAAGAGCCGATGCTGGCGAAGATATTCGATACGAATCATATATGGCGAAAGTAAAAGGTGATGAACATGCGTTTTCAGTCTGCGACAAAACTATGCAAGTTCATGGCGGAATGGGATTGACGACAGATTTACCCATTGAAAAATTATGGAGAGATAGTCGCTCAATGGTTATCACCGAAGGGCCACCTGAAATTTTGCGGATGGTAATAGCGAGGGCTTTTTATCGAGAATACGGAAATTAAAAATTCAAATTCAATGAAATCTTGAAAGGGTATGTAAATGAAGAGAATGAAGTGCGTAAAGGTTGAAAAAAAAGGTGGGATTAGTTGGGTATGGCTAAATCGGCCTGAGAAACGTAACGCCATGAGCCCACAACTCCATAGTGAAATGGATGAGACCTTGAGGGAATTAGAGACCGATCCCGAAACGGCCGTAGTGGTTATAGCTGGAGCCGGAGGGTATTTTAGCGCCGGCCAAGATTTGAAGGAATTCTTTCGGGAGAATGAGAAGAATCCTGCCGGACGAAAATTGGCTGCTGAGCAAGCGAACCGGTGGCGCTGGGAACGACTTTACAAATACGATAAACCGACCATTGCTATGGTTGAGGGGTTTTGTGTAGGCGGCGCTTTTATGCAGCTTTGTGCCACAGATTTCGCTATCGCGGCGGACGACACAGTGTTTTCTCTTTCTGAAGTGAATTGGGGAATTCTTCCCGGTGCGCTGGTATCTAAAGTTGTCTCGGATACGATTATGCCCCGCAAGGCATTGTATTATTGTTGTCTTGGCGAAGCATTTGATGGCGTTGAAGCTGAAAAGATCGGTTTCATAAATTTCGCAGTTCCCAAAGAAGAACTAGTCGATAAAACTATCGAGCTGGCACAAAAATTGATGGCTAAGAGTCCTGCGGTCTTGCGTGCAACTAAGCATGCTGTGCGTCAGGTTCGCACCATGGACTTCGATCAATCCTATGATTATCTAGCCGCCAAGGGGCAGGCTATTAAGGTTGGTGACGCCCAAGACTCATACAACACCGGCCTTAGCCAATTTTTAGATAAGAAAGCCTATAAACCTACTTTTGAGCCATTCGCCTTGAAGAAATCACGCAAATCGACCGCTAAGAAAAAGGCATCCGTGAAAAAGAAAGTCGCTAAGAAAGGTACTAAACGCGCCAAGAAGTAAACGGAATACTCGGCAACTGCCCAACCCATGGGCGGTTGCCAACGGCTTTCCTAACACGAAACCGCCCGAATATCTACGGCACAGATGCCCTTGCCTTTTGGCCTTACCATAAGGGGGTTTATTTCTATGTCTGCCAGCCAAGTCCGATGATCTAGAAAGAAATCTGCTAGTCCCTTAATACCTGCAATCAAGGCATCTTTATCCGTTGGCCCACCACCCCGGAAACCATCTATTAATGTGGAAATTTTTAATTCTCCGAGCATGTCCCGGATGTCATTTTCGCTAACAGGTAGAAGCCGCACAGAGACATCCTTGACCAACTCGACCATAACGCCACCGGCACCGACAATTAATATGGGCCCATATTGATCATCGTCTCGTGCCCCGACCAGTAATTCGACACCCAGCACCATCTCCTGGGCTAAGAACCCATCAATATTGGCTTTGGTGTCGATAGCGTTAAGTTTTTTCGTCATGTTTTCCGCTGCAGCGACTGCAGCGACCTCATCGGAGATATTCAAACAAACACCACCAACCTCAGTCTTGTGGTTTGCTTGGGGCGAAATGATTTTGATTGCTGCCGGGAAGCCGACC
>CAYZDH010000067.1:2356-5392 GCA_964477025.1 uncultured Rhodospirillaceae bacterium
GCAAAGGAAATTACTGGCTTATCGGTGGAGGCGATTAGGTCTTTGACCTCTTCTTGCGGTCCGGCACTGCGCGCAGAGCCTGGCATATTATTACACCAAGCGACCATATCGATACCTGGGTCGGCGGCAAAAGCCTTGCAGATTTCAGCGGGGGCGGATTTTCCTGAAACACCCACTGGTGCGCCGGTATCAATAGGATTACGGATATGGCAATCAGCGGGCACATATGGACGAATGGCCTCGATAGTTTTAGGGCTGAGATCCCCAACTATGGCATTTTCCTGTTCGCAGTAATCATGTAGTAAATCGACAGTGCCACCCGATGTGGTCATAAAAGCAATGCTGGGGCCTTTGGGAAGGCGGTTTTGCTGGAAAGAGAGGGTCATTTCAATCATTTCCTCCAACGTCTCGCAATTAATGATGCCATAACGCTCGCATACAGCTTCGTAGGCAGCAAAGTCGCCGGCTATGGCACCAGAATGGGATTGTGCGGCCTCACGCGATTTTTGTGAGCGACCGGTTTTAATGGCAATTATCGGTTTGCCGGCTTTTAGCGCCCGGCCTGAGGCTTCCATAAATTTTTCAGGTTGTCGGATGCCTTCGATAAAAAGACAAAGCTGCTTCGTCTCTGGATCATCAATAACAAAATTCATATAATCAGCGAGATCCAAGCTTAGTTCATTCCCTGAGGAGATTGCATAGGAGAAGCGCAGCCCACGTTCCTGCCCTGCTCTAGTGAAATAACTGAGGGTGCCACCTGATTGGGTGATTAAGGCCACGGGACCGGGGTCCATATCGCTCACATGTAAATGTGGATAGCAGTAAATTTTTTCGCGAATACCGGCGAGCCCCATGCAATTTGGCCCACAGATTGGTATGTCGATTTCATCTAACGTTTTCTGAAATTCAGCGCCACGTTTGATTGACTCTTCTCTTCCGCCATCCCCAAAACCTGAAGAGTAGACTACGGCAGCTTTAAGTCCATTTGCGGCGCCCAGTCGAAGCGCCCCTTCGATTGCCGGAGCGGGGATTATCATCAGTGCTAAATCGGCTGGCTCTGGCAACGAAGCTAGGTCCTTAAAGCATGGAACGCCAAATATCTCGTTTCGCTTGGGATTTACGGGAAAGACTTTCCCGGGATAGCCAGATTTTTGCAGATTGCTAAAGATATTACGGGGCCAATGGGATTTCTCCGTTGCCCCAACAATGGCAATGGTTTTGGCATTATAAATTGCAGTCGCTGGGCTGGTCATCAATATCTCCCTTTAGGCGGCAAGAAATTCGATTTTATCGCATTTTTTATTGTACTCGGCCACGAGCAGCGATGTTCCAAACATCCACAACTTCTTCGCCACTATAGGCAATGAAACGATCATAGAGGTTCACGGTTGTGTCGCAGTGGGTCGGCACAAAGACGACTTTGTCGTTGAGCTCTAGAGGGCATGTGCCGCCTTTAAAAGTTAATTCACTATGTTCTTCACCGGCAAACTTAAATTCCGCAGCAGGTAAATTGATTGGAACGGGCGGGCCGCCATCTGAGCTGATAGCTTTTAAGCCCATATCGAGAATACAGCGACCCGGGCCGGGCAATGAAATGACCGATGCCATAAGGGTCAGTGATTGTTCAAAGGGAATACCATCGCCGTTATCCCATTCGATTTTGCGGTAGCGAGAATCCATAAAAAGGTAGCCCCCTGGTTGGAGTTCTGTAAGTCCGCCACAAGCAGCGTCGATTACCGAAGTTCCACTGCCTCCGCCGGTCAGATAGTCAAGCGGTAGGCCCGCTTCGCGGATTAATTTGGCGGTGTATGTCAAAAGACCTACGGCTTTTCGCGCGGCAGTATCGCGTTCAGCAAATGACTCGGTCATCTGGATTGCGCCTTGATATCCCTGCAAGCCCTTAAAGTTAAGCCAGTCAGCATTCATAACCTCATAAGCTAGCTTCAAAGTAGCTTCCCCCGGCGGCACCCCACATCTTCCCTGACCGACATCAACCTCGATCACGACATCAGGGCGGGTTCCACAAGTTTGGGCTACAGCGGCCATCTCAGTTATGTTGTTGGAATTATCGACGACCACTGAAATTTTTGCTTTATTAGCTATCTGCATCAACCGGGTCAGTTTTGAGATACCAATCACTGGGGTGGTGATTAGGATGTCTTTGATGTCGTGGGAAACTAGCACTTCCGCTTCACCTAATTTGGCGCAACAAACACCAGATGCCCCGGCGTCAATTTGCATTTTGGCAATTTCTGCCGACTTATGCGCCTTTGCATGTGGCCGGTATGCGATATTTGCCTCGACTGCTAGTTCTTGCATGTGCTTCATATTGCGGAGGAAGGCGTCTTCCTCAATCAATAATACAGGTGTGTCGAGCTGCGAGAGCTTCATGATTGGCCCCTGGATATAGACCCTGATTCATAAATTATTTTGCCGCCAACAATGGTCATTTCGGCGGCGATGTCTTTGATTTCGTTTTCAGGACAGGTCAATGGGTCTTTGTCTAAGATAACTAGATCAGCGAGCTTGTTGGGCTCGAGGGTCCCCTTGAGATCTTCTTCGCCTGATAGGTAGGCACCGTTGCGGGTAGCACATTTTAGTGCTTGCTGACGGGTGAGGGCCTGGTCGGGGGCGATCTGCCCATCAATAAACATGTTGTAACGAGTGATAGCTTGCCAAACCGGGTACCATAAGGTGGTCGGTACATTGTCAGTGGCGAGGGCAATGGGAATACCCGCCTCTACTACACTCCTAAGAGGCGCAATTTCGTTTTCGCGGTTTTCACCGATCTGATCGCGGACGATATGGCCATACTTATAGATATAACGATTTGTATGCGACGTCATTGCTAGGCCGAGATCTGACATGCTTTGGATTTGGTCGTCCGTTGCTCGGTCTAAGTGGCCCATGACCCATCGTTTATCGGAAAGCGGTGTGATTTTGTCAACAATCTCAAAATACTCCAAAATGTCCATCCAAATTGCGTTTGCGCGTATGTTGTGACGCGCTGCGGCAGCTAGATAGTCGACTATTCCA
>CAYZDH010000067.1:5402-11509 GCA_964477025.1 uncultured Rhodospirillaceae bacterium
AGGAGCAGATCGATTGCGGACCATATTGTCGGGAGTTACCCCAAAATCTGCAAATATTCCTGCAACGCTTAACCATTCATCACCATCACCACGAAACCCACCGAGCCAGTCCGACCATTTTGAGAAGGCAGATTCATATCCATCTTGGTTGGCAAAATGCCATGACGGGCTGTAGACAAGTGTCGCGCGGACGGTTGCGGCATTTTCGTCATTTACCGCATGATAAGCTTCTATCAACTCTTGGGCGCATCCATGTTCTTCATAGACGCTAGTGGTTCCGCTGGCGTTATAGATAGCCATAGAGCGTTTGATACCGGCAATTCGGTCTTCGTGATTAAAGCGAGGCATCCGTCGAAAATAGGCGAGCTCAGCAATTGGCACAAAAGTATGTTCGTGAATAATTCCGTTTAGCGCTCCATTTCCGTCTGTTTCAAACTTAACTATGTCAGGTAGATCTCTGGGATCTGATACCACTCCCGCCTCTTCTAAAGCCTTTGAATTGGCGATCGAGGTCAACGGCTGGATATGGCGCCAGTAACCCCAAATCGGTCTAATATATACGGGGTTATTGGGCGATACTCGGTCGAGGTCCTCACGGTTTGGCCAACGCTTCTCAGCAAGGTTGTCCGGCACGTCAAAATAATAAGGTGGTTCGCCAATCGGCATGGTAACAATCCATTCCCCCGGTTCCGCCTTAGCGACTAATGCAGCAATACGCTCTAAAATATCGTCAATTGATTTGCAGCCCGACAAGGTTGGAAAAATTGATTTCAGTCCTTCTCGGTCCATGTGTGCATGGCCGTCAATCAAACCCGGCATCACAGTCCGACCGCCAGCGTCAATAACCGAATGGTCTGTATGATTTGCAGAAAGTGTCTCAACAGCTCCAACAGCAGCGATACGATCACCTTCAAGGGAGATGGCATTGTGAAGAGAAAAACTATCGTCGCAAGTAACGACCTTGGCGTTGCGGATTAGCATTGATTAAAACGACTGGCCCTAACAGCCAGCCGCATAAGCCTCCCGCCGGTGATCGGCGGCACCTACGAGTACCCCGTTATCGAGAATTTCAAGACATTTAGATGAGCCGAAGTAAGACGCTCCCGATGCCCGCCCAATTTTAAATCCGCGTGCGTTTAAGGTGTCACCCACAGAATCTGGGAACTCGTCATCTATCAGAATATTGGCTTTGCCGTCGATAGACCAACGCGGTGCTTCTATGGCGGCTGAAATTTCCATTCCGCGCTCAACCATATTTGTCAGCATCTGTACATTTGAGATCGTCTGGGCAGGGCCGCCTGGTGTGGTCAGCTGGTACTTCACTTTGCCATTTTTAAAGGCCATTACTGGGTTTAGCGTGTGGCTAGGCTTTTTACCAGGCGCCACGACATTGCGGTGATCAGGATCAGTTACAAAGCCGGTCATCCGGTTGTTTAGTAGGATGCCGGTGCTTGGGTCGAGGAAAGCAGAGCCAAAGACATGGAACACACTTTGGACGACGGAAATCGCGTTACCATCACCGTCAGCTATGGTGATACAGCTTGTACCGCCAACGCCGGGACGTTGGTGTGGACCTGGTTCGGCAGCGCGTACTGCAGCCTGTAGCTTACTAGTCATCTGGCCCCCGAGCAGTTCATCAATCGGGGCAGGATGAACAGCAGGGTCGCAAATATAGGGAATCCCCTCATCAAAGGCTGCCCGCGCAGCGGCCATCAGATAGCCTAGCCGGTCCGAATCAGGCCCAGTGAAGGCCTCCTGGGGCAGACCCTTAATGGCGTTAAGCTGCATCAGCATCAATAAACCATAAGAGTTCGGCGGCATAACATGTACGTCGAGATCACGGTAATCGGTATGGAGTGTATCGACCCATTCTGGCTCATAACCTTCAAAGTCAGCTGCTGATAACAATCCGCCATTGGCCTCACAATATTCACCTAGAGATTTTGCGATACGACCTTCGTAATATGCACCGCTGCCATTCTCGGCTATTTCACGGATAGTTTCCGCCAGCGCCGGTTGCTTGACGATTTCGCCTGGGTTCATAGGAACACCGCCCGGCATATACAGCGCCGCACAGCCGGGGTCTTTGCCGACATGCCCAAACAGGCGCAGCGCACTGGCAAGGATCCGCGAGATTGGGTGACCGTTTTCCGCCAAGTCAATTGCATCGGTAAAAAGATCCTTCCAGGGCAGTTTACCGAATTTTTGATGTAGCCGTTCCCAGCCACGTACAATCCCAGGAACCGAGGCTGCGTTGGGGCCGTGTGGTGTCATTCCGTCCTTGAAATATTCCGGGGTCGCGCCGGTAGGGGCATAGCCGCTGGCATTTAATCCCCGCGTTTTTTTGGATGTGGCGTCGTGGTGGATAATAAAGGCGTCTCCCCCAAACGACGTCGCGTGGGGCAGGACCGTGCAAAGAACGGCGGAGGTTGAGATCATGGCGTCCACCACTGAGCCGCCGCGTTGCAAAACCCTTAAACCTGAAGTAGATGCAAGCGAATGTCCAGAAACGACCATACCCTTGGTCCCATAGACTGGCGAGCGGGGAAGTTTTACGCCAGCAAATTCATCGACCTTTCCGGCCATGGAATTCTCCTAAAATTTATAATTTACAATTTATCCCATCTTGGCGGGAGGTGGATCCTTGTCAATGCAGAGGGTCACAAGCATAATCCTGCAAAATTAGGAGATCAACGGAGAGTTAGATGGCAATTCCAAAGCTAAAAACAGTGGATATTGGGCAGGGTCGCGTGATTTCTTATCGCGAGGCGGGTACTGGCGTGCCGGTGGTAATTCTGCATGGTTTGGGTGGCCGATCTGATAGTTGGGTCCCCCAGTATGAAACCTTGTCGGCTAAATACCGTGTAATTGGCTGGGACGCGCCAGGTTACAATGAATCTTCTGAGATGCCGGAAGACGAGCCGACAATTCGAGATTATGGCATTATAGCTAAACGCTTTATCGACGCGATGGGTCTGGACCGATTTCATCTTGTTGGGCACTCAGTTGGAACCTGCCTTTCGGCTTGTTTGCATAAGGACCACCCAGAAAATTTGATTAGCTTGACGCTGGCAGAAGCCGTGATAGGGAATGGTCTCCAAACGAAAGAAAAGCAGGATGCCGCAATTGCCGCCCGCATAAAGGATTTTGAAGATCTCGGGCCAGCAGAGGTGGCAAGAAAAAAAACGCCAAATTCCCTATCACCAAACGCGGATCCCGCGGCCGTCCAGGCCGCTATTGCATTTGCTTCCAAGGTAAAGGTGGCCGGACACCTTAAACTCGCAGCCGCTTTGATCCGCTGCAACATTTTCGATTTTGTCACCCCGTTGGCGTGCCCAGGGATGATCATTGCAGGATCAGATGATCGCTCAGCGCCGCCAGAATTCGTCAAGAAAATTGCGTTGGCCTATCCTGGGATCAATCATCAAACGATTGACGGGATCGGTCATCAGATTGCATTTGAGAAACCTGAGAAATTCATCAGCTTACTCAATGAACATTTAGGAGCAGCTTCTTAATCATGGACAGTTCATCATCAATTAAGAAAATTCTCTCTGGCCTCACCGGTGATGAGTTGCTCATCAAGCTCGACTGGGATGAATGGCTTGATGTGAATACTCCCTACGAAGAGGTCGCATTCAAACAGAAGGACGTCTTTACCCGCTTTAATCGCAACGGCTATGACTGGGATATTCAGGGTATCCTTTACACTCCCTCGGTTGAGGTGGACGCTGATCTTGCTATCGTTATGTTCCATGGCGGCGCAGGCAGTTCATATGGTAAAGATACTACGCCTGATGGGCGCCCGGGCCTACCGCGTGTGCTAGCAGGGCAGGGGTTTAAAGTTCTCAATCTGACCTACCCTGGCCACTATCCGCCAGGGGGAATTTGGAATGAAGATGTCCCCGATCGCCAGCCATGGTATCTGCTAGATAAGAAACTATCTGACGGTGAAATTTACGACCGAAATCTTAAATGCACTTTTAACGTTATTTTGCAGGGCTCGGCCCAGTTAGTTGATGAGAATCTTCCCGGTCGCAAGATTCTGGCACATGGTCATTCGACGGGTGGCCCGATGGCAGCGCACCTTACGCGTTTTTCATCACAGACTACAGTGATCGGTATTTTGGGCTGGGGCAGTGGCGGGCCTGATGGCTGGCGCAAGGAATGGCGCGATGTAACGGGCGCTGAAGACGACGGTCGAAAGGGCGTTGATGAAATGTCCAAACGCTCCGTAGAGGCCTTCGCCAAGGCCGGCTATGTCAGAGATCCTGAATTGAGTCCGTGGGGGGGTGCCGAGGGATTTGAGAAATGGGCCGAACCTATCAGGTCACAAATGAAGACTGGGTTGTGCGATAACCAGCATATGGTCGTACCGGAATTGCTTGAGGAATATCCGGCAATCACCGGATTGCCACGCGAAGAATTTTTTGATCATCTAGAAGACCCTGATCCTGAGTGGCTCAAATCAATCAATGTTCTATTGATGGTTGGTGGAGATGATAAAGGCCACTGGGTTGCAGGTAAGCAGGAGGAGGATAAGCGCGAAGTATTCATGGGTCGAAAATATGAAGAGGCAGGGACCCGTGTGCATGTTGTCTTCGTGCCAAAATACGGCCATTACGGTATGATGGAAAAATATAATGAAAGAATTGCTTATACTTGGTTGTGGGCGGTGAAGGATGGATATTTTTCGAGTTAGAACCTCTTGTTAAATCTCGTCCTCGATTGATGGGTGTCTTAGGCGGGGACGGAGCAGCCGGTACATAATCGCTGTAACGATAGTTCCGGCGAAAATTGGCATCCACCATGGCGCTTCATCACGAAAAACGAGGATCGCGATGGCGACTATTATACCAATTATCACTGAAATCTTTAAAGCGTGGCGGAAAATAGGGTGATCGAACTGAATATTCGTCAAATCTTCGGCGGGGTTTTGCCAATTGGCCGATTCGGGAAATGTTTTGGGAAATACTTCCCGTTTATTTTTCTCGTCGTCAAGCATCAGTCGGTTCCTTTGGACAGGCGCATCTCGGTGAGCCTCGCCCAGTAGCTTGCACCGATCGGCAAGACTTTGTCATTGAAATCATATTGCGGATTGTGGAGATAACATCCCCCTTCCCCGGGGCCGTTACCAATCCATATATAACAACCAGGGTTTTCATTAAGCATAAAAGAAAAATCTTCGGCGCCCATCTTAGGGGGCAAGTCAGTCAGTACATTTTCTAAACCCACAATGTCGGCGGCAACCTTTGAAGCGTATTCGCTCTCAGTTGTCGTGTTTACTGTCGCTGGATAGCCGCGGGTATAGGTTACATGTCCCGTCATACCGAAAGCCGCAGCAACGCCGTCTGTTAGGCGGCGGATTGCCGCCTCGGCAATATTTTGTACCTCGGATTTAAAGGAGCGGACGGTTCCCTTGAGGGTGATCTCTTCAGGGATAATATTGTAAGTCTCTCCGGCATGGATCTGGGTAATCGACAGGACGACCGATTCCATCGGTTCCATCGAGCGGCTCGATACTGTCTGCAGTGCTGTGACCAGTTGCGAGGCGGCGACCATGACGTCTGTACCAAGATGCGGGAAGGCAGCATGGGTCCCAAGGCCCTTAAGTGTAATGTCAATGGTGTCGGCAGCGGCCATTGCCGGGCCCGGACATACGCCGAAAGTTCCAACGTCCTGGCCTGGGAAGTTATGCATCCCCCAGACGGTTTCACAGGGATATTTTTTAAATAGCCCATCCTTAACCATTTCACGTCCACCACCGGCAAACTCTTCCGCAGGCTGAAAAATAAAATGAACTGTGCCAGCAAAGTTGCGTGTCTCTGCCAAATATTTTGCCGCGCCTAGCAGCATCGTCGTATGACCGTCATGACCGCAAGCATGCATCTTGCCGGGGTTTGTCGAGGCGTGATCGTGTGTCGCAGTTTCTTGGATATCGAGTGCGTCCATATCTGCGCGTAACCCGATCGCTGGACCGTCCCCGTGATTGCCTTTTAACGTGCCGACGACGCCGGTCTGCGCCAGACCCTGATCTACCTCAAGGCCAAACTCTGTTAGTTTCTGCGCGACAAAAGCGGCGGTTTGATGTTCCTCAAAGGCCGTTT
>CAYZDH010000067.1:11519-12417 GCA_964477025.1 uncultured Rhodospirillaceae bacterium
CCGCCGCGGAAGGCGCCGGCGACGCCGCCCTCGCCACGTCCGCCCGGCGTTGCCATGCCGCGTTCGATGTGATCGACTCCAAAAGATTTGAGTTTTTCGGCAACGAAGTCACTGGTATGAAATTCCTCAAAGGCTGTTTCGGGGTGGGCGTGGAGGTATTGCCGCCATTCGGTCAGCTCGTCATGAAACTCTGCGATACGATTGATTGTCGGCATGGATGTCTTCTCCTTAGGTCGACAGCGAGGTTTCCGTGCCTTGCGGTCAGAGTCAAGGCGATACGATAAGTTTTAGAAGCCAGTCTTGCAGGAAAGCGAGGTTCCTGTAAAACCTTCGTGACGAATAAAATGAGGATTCCATGGTTGAGATGTATGAAGATATTCGCGATGCGGTCGCTAAGCTTTGCGATGATTTTCCTGGTGAATACTGGCAAGAAACGGATCGCGAAAGGGCTTACCCCACGGAGTTTGTCAAAGCCCTAACAGACAATGGCTATCTTTCCGTCCTAATCCCAGAAGAATTTGGCGGCAGCGGCCTAGGCATTACTGCGGCTGCAGCAATTATGGAAGAGATCCACAAATCTGGCTGCAATGGGGCTGCTTGTCATGCCCAGATGTATACGATGGGCTCAGTCCTTCGGCATGGTTCCGATGCGCAAAAGCAGGAATATTTACCAAACATCGCCACTGGCGAGTTGCGGTTACAGGCGTTTGGAGTAACCGAGCCGACAAGCGGATCTGACACGCTGAGCTTGCGGACAACCGCGGTCAAAGAAGGGAATGATTCATATATTGTCAATGGTCAGAAGATTAGGACCTCTCGGTCGGAACATACGGATCTTATGTTGCTGCTGGCAAGGACTACACCGCGCGATCAAGTGGAGAAACGCACGGATGGTTTG
>CAYZDH010000068.1:0-12365 GCA_964477025.1 uncultured Rhodospirillaceae bacterium
CACTTAGGCTCTTTGATATTGCGAATATCATAGATCGTCACGATTTTGGTGACGGCCGTGCTCGGTATGAAGTTGCAGCAGAAGGTTCACATCACCATCATTTAATCGACATGAAAACTGGAAATGTTCTGGAGTTTGAGAATGAAGAACTCGAAAACATAAAAAGGCGTATTGCACATGAACTGGGATATAAGCTGGTTGGTGAGCGATTGGAACTCTATGGGGTTTCCCTTGAATCAAGCGATGAATCTCTCGGTCAGGACGAGGAGAGCTAAGCGTTACAAACCATTTTCTGAACCGCAACTATACATTCTTTATCCCTATCGATTGAGAGAAGCCTCGCGGTTTGGGCGCGTGAATGGCTGAATGTTATGGCGGGCGTGACGTTAGAATCTGGCCTGAATTTTCCGATAAGGGCTGAAAATTTGACCGTCCTTTTAGCGGCATCGCCTGAGGAGATTGCCGCCACCCAGTCACTGCGATGTCGGGTATTTTATGAGGAGATGGATGCCAATCCTTCTCTTGAGATGCAACTCCTTCGATCTGACTTCGATAGTTTTGCTTGGAAAAAATTACCCCCCTTTGATTAAAGGCCATCTTCGCATAGGGGGCTTTGTCGGCGATGGCGCTGTTGTAGATTTACAATTTAATCCAACTGATGTTTCTATCATCGTTAAAACTAATCTTATAACCAAAAATTATTTTCGGCACTATGAACGCTCTGCAAACTGTCCCCCCCGTTGACAACCGAATGAGTTCACCAATTCGGGCGGCCCTCCGGCTTGCTGTCTATATGATTTTGACGATTGTGCTTTTGCCAATCCAGATATTGGCTGTTTTGTCTTGCACAAGACTGACCAAACACACACCAATTATTTATCATAGGATTTGTGCACGAATTTTTGGTTTCCAGATTCGAACTCACGGAAGGCTTTCACAAACTCACCCAACATTGTTTGTATCCAACCATGTTAGCTATATGGATATTACAGTTTTAGGATCGCTACTAAATGCTTCATTTATTGCTAAGGCAGAAATATTAAAATGGCCCCTTTTTGGACAGCTCGCTAAACTAAACCGTACAGTTTTTGTTCAAAGGCGAAGTCCTCGTGCCGCTGAGCAGCGGGACGAGATATCCCGCCGTCTTTCTTGCGGAGACAGCCTCATCCTATTCCCGGAGGGAACGAGCGCAGATGGGTTGCATGTCTTGCCCTTTAAAAGTTCGCTGTTTTCTGTTGCTGAGCATCGTGGAAAATCTGAGCCACTCGTTCTTCAACCGGTTTCCATTTCTTACACACATCTCGATGGTATCCCACTGAGTCGTCTTCTTTTACCCCATTTTGCTTGGTATGGTGAAATGACAATGGTGCCCCATCTTTTTACTTTTGTTGGACTTGGCTGGGTGACGGTTGATGTAACGTTCCATGATCCAATCATGAGTTATCAATTCCAAAATCGGAAAGAGATATCAGAATATTGTCATCGAGTGGTTTCCGCTGGGGCTAGCCGCACTAACGCAGCCCGCCATAATTTGTCAGGGTCTACTGTGCCGAAGGGCGGCGTGGATAAAGTTGATAAGGCCCATTCTTGACTAATGGCCGGACAATGCTAATGTCCTTTAAAGCCGCGACCAAATATTTCTAACCTATTTAGGCTGGGAATATAAAAAGTGGCGTACATTTTCGGATTGCTCCTTGGCTAAGAAGGTTTTTATCAAAAGCTACGGCTGTCAGATGAATGTCTATGATTCAGCCCGTATGGGGGATGTCTTGGCGCAGGAGGGCTATATCGCGGCGGATGCCCCCGCAGATGCAGACCTTGTTATTCTGAACACCTGTCACATTCGAGAGAAAGCAGCAGAAAAAGTTTACTCTGAACTTGGACGTTTGCGCGCGTTAAAAGAAAGCAGAATGTTGATGATTGCCGTCGCCGGCTGTGTGGCGCAGGCGGAGGGCGAAGAAATTATGCGTCGCGCGCCGTATGTGGATTTTGTTGTCGGCCCACAAAATTATCACCAGCTACCAAGACTAGTTGCCGATGCCACTCCTTCTAATAAATCTTTGGGCTTTGCGCATGTCATCAATACGGATTTTCCTGCGGAATCCAAGTTTGATTTCTTGCCTGAGGCGCGGGCTAATGGACCGGCTGTGTTTCTTACAATTCAAGAAGGGTGCGATAAGTTTTGTTCGTTTTGTGTCGTTCCCTATACGCGTGGTGTTGAATTTTCCCGTCCCGCCAGCGCAATTCTTGAAGAGGCACGACAGCTGACTAATGCGGGAGCGGTAGAAATCACATTGCTTGGTCAAAATGTGAATGCCTATCATGGTGATGATGGGGGGCTTGCTGGATTGATCCTAAAACTTTCAGAATTTGTTGGTCTCGATAGAATTAGATACACCACGTCCCATCCCCGCGATATGGATAAGAACTTAATTGCGGCTCATGGGAATGTTTCCAAGCTGATGCCACACGTTCATTTACCGATTCAATCTGGTTCGGATGCAACTCTTGCCCGAATGAACCGGCAACACGTCGCCGACGATTATCTTAGAATTATTGATAAACTAAGAGCAGCACGCCCAGATATTGCCTTGTCGTCTGATTTTATTGTCGGATACCCAGGAGAAACTGATGCTGATTTTGAATCTACATTGGAGTTGGTCGACGCCGTCGGATATGCTCAGGCCTACTCTTTTAAATACAGCAAACGGCCTGGTACCCCTGCGTCGGATAGGGACGATCAAGTTCCAGAACAGGTGAAGTCAGATCGTTTGGAGGCACTGCAAAATTTGCTAAATCGACAGCAGCTTGAATTTAATAAGGGCTTTGTTGGAAAAGTGGTTCCAGTCCTTTTTGAACGGCGCGGGAAACTTCCCCAGCAAATAGCGGGCCGGACTCCATATATGCAGGCTGTGCACGTTGATTGCGAAAATACAGATATGGCTGATCATCATTTTGGCAAAATTCTGCCGATCCGAATTTTCGATGCCTTCGCCAATTCCCTAGCCGGAATTATAGAAACACCGACAGGACAGGGGGAAGAGAATTTGATGGAGCGATCGCGCGGTTGAGTTCTAAAATTACACTTGGGAATCGAAATAATTCTTCGGAAACGGCCTTCGAGAACGTCACTGTCTTGCGTTTTGCTGACAACAGATTGCTCCCGTTGTTATATGGGGAGCATGATTGTCACCTCGCAAGGCTTGAAGAAAGTTTTAGGATCCGTATCTCGTCTCGTGGCAACAAGGTCTCCCTCGCGGGGGATGAAACAGCTGTTGGCCTTGGTATAAAAAGTCTTAACGCCCTGTATCGACGATTAGAAAAGGGCCTGCTCGTTAATTCTGCTGAAGTTGATGCAACCATACGCCTTGTGAGCGACAAAAGAACTTTAGGTCGAGGTAAATCTGAATTGAATGGTGAAATTTCTATACGAACCCCGAGAGGTCTCCTAACTGCTCGATCGGCTGGGCAAATTGATTATATGCAAGCACTCGCGCAGGAGCAGATGGTCTTCGGTATAGGTCCGGCAGGTACTGGGAAAACCTATCTTGCGGTAGCAACCGCTGCTTCCATGCTCGTTTCGGGGGAGGTTGATCGCATAATTTTGTCACGGCCTGCAGTAGAGGCCGGGGAGAGACTGGGGTTTTTGCCTGGAGACCTCCGCGAGAAAATTGATCCCTATCTGGCGCCACTATATGACGCCCTGCATGATATGTTGCCTGCTGATCAGGTTTTAAACAGATTTAATTCAGGTGAAATAGAGGTGGCGCCATTAGCCTTTATGCGTGGTCGGACGCTGTCACATGCCTTCGTTATTTTGGATGAGGCTCAAAATGCGACAAAGACTCAAATGAAAATGTTTTTAACCCGAATAGGCGAAGGATCTAGGATGGTTATTACAGGGGACCCAAGTCAGGTTGATTTGCCGGCCGGGACCGTATCAGGTTTGACGCATGCCGTTAAAACATTGAACAAAATTAAAGGTGTAAGCGTTGTTCGTTTTGGCAGCGCAGATGTAGTCCGCCATCAGTTAGTCACCAAAATAGTAAGGGCATATGACAAAGACGATAAAAAAAATGGGAGACAATGAAAATTTTAGAAGAAAACGATAATGATATTGGTTGAGCCGTTAACAGTTGATGTCGATTTGCGGTCTGGATCGTGGACTAAACTCCTACCGAATGCTGACGATATTTGCTGTAGGGCAACGACGGCCGCTATAAAAGCCGCTGGTATGAGTGAAACCAATTTGGAGGTTAGTATTGTTTTGGCTGATGACCTCTTTATTCAATCTTTGAATAAGCTTTGGCGGCAGCAAGATTTTCCGACTAATGTGTTAGCATTTCCCTGTGAGAACACCGCTGTGGTTGATGGTAAGATTAGATTACTGGGCGATATCATTGTTGCAGATGGAGTCGTAAAAAAAGAAGCGCTAGAAGAAGGAAAATCTGTTGCTGACCATCTCGCACATATGGTGATTCATGGGGCGCTTCATTTGCTTGGCTATAATCATGTTTCTGATGAAGGTGCGAGAGAAATGGAAGGCCTCGAAAAAGTGGCATTGGCTACTATTGATGTAGAAAACCCGTATTCTGAATATCAGTCCTAACGCCGAAATATAAAACTATGAAAACCCCCTTCGAATCCTCAATATCAAAAACTGCTTCCACGGTCGATGAAGCTTCAACTATTGGCGGTGTCCGGGAATGGCTTCGCCGTATATTCGGTCTGCGTAATGGTAGCGACCTTCTTGGAACTATAGAAGAATTAATTGAGCAGGAAGAAACCGGGCAACTTCCGGCATCGAGTGACGAGCTAATGCTACTTCGCAATATCCTCAATCTACATGGTTTGACAGTTTATGATATTATGGTTCCTAGAGCGGATATCGTCGCAGTCGACAGCGAAATTTCTCTGGCAGACCTCGTTCGAATAATGAGCGAAGAGGCGCATTCAAGAATTCCAGTTTATCGTGAGACGCTCGATGACATTGCGGGGATGGTACACATCAAGGATGTGCTAGCCTATTGGAACCGGGAACAAAAGGTTTCGCTAAGCGAGATTGTTCGCCCAGTCCTTTTTGTAGCGCCTTCTATGCCCATCCTAGAACTTCTTCTCCAGATGCGTGTTAGACGGGTACACCTCGCTCTCGTTGTCGACGAGTTTGGAGGCGTTGACGGCATGGTGACTATTGAAGACCTTGTCGAGGAAATTGTTGGTGAGATTGAAGATGAGCATGATGATGGTGATACCCCGCGCATGATCCATCGGACTGATGGGTCCTTCGAGGCTGACGCCAGGGTCCCAATTAAAGAGTTTGAGGACCGCCTGGGAGAATTTCTCTCAAAACAAGAACGGGAAGAGGATATTGATACGTTAGGGGGGTTAGTCTTCTTTTTGGCTGGTCGTGTTCCTGTTCGGGGAGAAGTTATAAGGCATGATTCAGGATTTGATTTCGAAGTTTTAGATGCAGACCCACGGCGTATTCGCCGACTTCGTGTCTGCCAACCGTCCAAAAATATAAGTACATGACCGGGTTGTCCTCTGGTCCTCTGATGGGTCTGAGTGGTTGGATTTTTTATAAAGTGCAAATGATTGGTGGATTAAAAGGCTGGTCACGCATACTTTTGGCTTGTTTTGCCGGGGGTTTTGCCGCCTTAGCCTTGCCCCCCATCTATGCAGTTCCCTTACTCCTAATCTCTTTCCCCTGCTTAATTTGGCTAATCGACGGCGCACAAACTTGGCGACGTGCTTTCTGGGACGGTTGGTGGTTTGGTTTGGGGTTTTTCGCTGCAGGATTGTATTGGATATCACATTCCTTGGTCGTCGATTCTTATTTTGTCTGGCTCATCCCGTTTGCTGTTCTATGCATCCCAGCAGCACTTGGGTTTTATATCGCAATTTGTGCTGCCCTTGCCAGTTTAGTACCCCAAGGAATTCTCAGAATTGTTGTGTTTACTGCTGGCTGGGTCTTCTTAGAATGGTTGCGCGGTATACTCTTTACAGGATTTCCGTGGAATGGAATTGGTCTAGTTTGGGGGTTTTCTGAAGTCCCTATTCAACTAGTAGCCTACGTCGGCGTTTTGGGGCTGGGCCTGATAACAGTTTTTGGTGCCTCTTCTGTTGCGACTATTGCTCATGGTCAATCTGCTGCTTTCTGGCATCGGCTTGCTCCTTTATTTGCATGTATCGCGATGATTTTTGTCGTTGGATTTATCCGATTGGGCTTTAGCTCAGATGTGCTCTATCAGCGGGATATTCATCTTCGCATCGTACAGCCAAATATACCGCAGGAAGTAAAGTGGAGACAAAGTCACCGGGACAGACACCTTGCCACCTTTTTGCGACTTTCGCGGCAGCCTTCTAGTCACCCTATTACCCATCTCATATGGCCGGAAACGGCAGTTCCATTTGTTGTATCCCGTGATGTCCCTCGTCGAATGAAAATGGCATCTGTGGTCCCTAAAAACGGGCTGCTTCTCACCGGCTCCATTCGGACTAGTGGTCGTATTCAGAAACCTTTCCAAATTTGGAATAGTCTCCATGCCGTTTCGGAGCACGGCCAAATCGTGATGACCCACGACAAGTTTCGGCTTGTCCCGTTTGGCGAATATATTCCGTTTGGTAAATATTTTAAGAAATATCTTGGGCTAAAAAAAATAACAGTGGGCCGCACTGACTTTTCGGCTGGTCCAGGGCCTCAGACTATTTCTTTACCAAGCCTACCTTCGTTCAGTCCTCTTATATGTTATGAGGTTATTTTTCCTGGTAGCGTTGTTGGTCCCGGGCGTCGCCCGAAATGGTTGCTGAATATTACAAACGATGCATGGTTCGGAGAGAGTTCAGGCCCTTTTCAGCACTTTGCGATGGCGCGCATAAGAGCTGTTGAACAGGGTCTCCCTCTCATTCGGGCAGCTAATACAGGTATATCGGGTGTTATTGATCCTTTTGGCAGGATTATAAAAATAACCTCGTTGAATACCCAAGGAATAGTGGACTCAGCTTTGCCCAAGCCGATGAGGTACCAAACAGTATTTAGTGAGATAGGCGAATGGCCAACTTTAGGTCTTATATTTTTGATGTTTTTTGGGTGCTTCTTGTTAAGGAAAAGGATTTAAAGAATTAGGATATCGTAAGTCGTTTCCTTAACATTTGAAGCAGAATATAATGGGTTTTAATAATTGGTTTATTTTTTTTAGGGGTTAGGGTTGTTCTTTTAATTTTTTCCTCGCCCCCTTGACGGCCATGAGAAATTGTCACAGAAATCGGCGAGGTGATTTGGTATCGCTTTTTTGCGATGGTTCGCCTTGGGCACCGCCATAGCCTGGACAGGCCGTAAATGACGTTGTTTTATTAGTTGTGTGTTATCCCTTACAGGAGGTTATGAAATTGCCAAAGGGCCTATATTATTTTACTAGCGAATCTGTTTCGGAAGGGCATCCCGATAAGGTTTCTGATCGTATTTCTGACGCTGTTTTAGATACGTTTCTGGCGGCGGATCCCCTTTCCCGCGTTGCCTGTGAGACATTATGTACGACTAATCGGATTGTTCTGGGTGGTGAAGTAAGGGGCCCGGAATCCATCACGAAGGAATTACTAGAGCAAGTAGCCCGTGAAGCTGTGAAAGATATTGGGTACGAGCAGGACGGCTTCCATTGGGAAAAAGCGTTAGTCGAGATCCATTTACATCAACAATCATCGGATATTGCCCAAGGTGTGGATGCCAGTGGTAATAAAGATGAAGGAGCGGGCGACCAAGGCATTATGTTTGGCTATGCCTGCAGGGAAACAGAGGCGTTGATGCCGGCCCCAATTCAGTTCTCTCATGCAATCTTGCAATCTATGGCAGCAGCGCGGCATTCGGGAGAGGATAAAGGGCTTGGCCCAGATTCCAAAAGCCAGGTCACGCTTGAATATAATGATGGCAAACCAATAAGGGCCGCCTCTGTTGTTGTCTCAACGCAACATGACGATAAGTTATCTACTGAGCAAGTAAGAGAGATTGTGCGCCCACATGTACTTAAATCCATCCCTGCCGGCTGGATGTGCGATGAAGCGGAGTTTTATGTAAACCCGACTGGCCGCTTTGTGGTGGGCGGCCCAGATGGCGATTGCGGCCTTACTGGGCGGAAAATTATTGTCGACACTTATGGTGGAGCGGCTCCCCACGGTGGAGGGGCCTTCTCTGGAAAAGATCCCACGAAGGTTGATCGTTCAGCGGCCTATGCCGCCCGATATGTAGCTAAGAATGTCGTAGCAGCAGGCCTTGCTGAGCGGTGTGTAATTCAGCTTTCATACGCTATTGGTGTCGCTAAGCCCTTATCGGTTTATGTTGATACCTACGGTACTGGAGTGGTTGATGAAGAAAAGCTGGCAAAAGTCGTTCAGGAGGTTGTTGACCTCTCCCCCCGCGGTATACGTGAGCGACTTAAATTGAGCCGCCCGATTTACGCTCGCACATCGGCCTACGGCCACTTTGGCCGCAACCCAGACGAAGATGGAAGCTTCTCTTGGGAAAAAACGGACCTTGTTGATGACCTGAAGGCTGCTTTCAGCTGACTATACAACGGACCCTGTACGGGAGGCGGAAAGGGCGCCCATTGAAGCCCCATCAGCGAATCTTACTTGACGAATTACTACCATCAATAGAAATTTTGCCTCCTGGAGACGCCAAACAGCTTGATCCGGCTAAATTTTTTTCCTCTTCGGTCAATCAAATTTGGCTCGAAATTGGTTTTGGTTCTGGAGAGCATCTTGTAACCCAGGCAATAAATAACCCATCGGTTGGATTTGTCGGTTGTGAGCCGTATATCAATGGTGTTGCCCGGATATTGACAAGCATCTCAAAACTTGGCTTGAGTAACGTAAGAATTTTTAGAGACGACGCCCGTATTCTATTAAAAGCTTTGCCTGATCAAAGTATAGCAAGGACTTTTATCTTGTTTCCCGACCCTTGGCCAAAAGCCCGTCACCACAAAAGGCGAATTGTTGGTCCGAAGACGGTCTCTGCACTATGCCGCCTTATGCCGAAAGGTGCAGAGCTTAGGATTGCTACGGATGACCCGAGCTATAAAGAGTGGATTCTTAGGCATATTCTATCCTGTGCGGGTTTCGAATGGCGTGCGCGTCGACCTCAAGATTGGCGGGTTAAGTTAGCGGACTGGCCAGAGACTAGATATGAGATAAAAGCTAATTCTGCTGGCAGGCAATGCAGCTTTTTTTTGTTTAGTCGCGAAGCCTAAATGGATAGAGCAAAAGGCTTGCAGTAGCAGGCCAAATTACGATATACAGCAACCAAATACATTCCTGTGGTTTCTTATAAGAAGCTGTTTTTCTGGGAGTGGGCCAAAGGCCCACTTTTTTTATTAGCTGCGCTTGGGTGACAGGTGACAAGATTAGCGGGTAAAAATATTAGCACGCACGGGACAGAGAAGATCAAAGAAATGATATGTCCGTCAATTGTCAGTGCGGGTTACGATCTCGTTCAAATTAAGTTTTTGGATGAGAATAATAAAACGTTACAGCTCATGATTGAGCGGCGCGATCGTTGTCCAATCACAGTAGATGATTGCGCCATCGTAAGTCGTGTTGTTTCGCCGCTACTTGATGTTGGAGATCCTGTTCCTAACAGTTATACACTCGAGGTCAGTTCCCCGGGTATAGAACGACCCTTGGTTAAGGTTGAGGACTTTGAAAGATTTATAGGATTTAAGGTGGTTGTAGAGACTAAGCGTCCAATATCCGACCGAAAAAAGTTTTGTGGTCTGATATCTAGCGTTGTTGAAAATAGTATTTGGATAGAAATAGATGGGAAGTATGTAGACCTTCCCTTTGAAGAAATTAGGCAGGCATCACTTATAAATACTGATGAATTAATAGAGGCCTCGCGACGGGAAGCAAGTGCATCTAGCCGGATGGAGCATTAGAATGGATTTGGAAAACGATACAATTATCGGCGCCGGATATGACCGTGGCGAATTGCTGCAAGTAGCGGAGGCGGTTGCGCGTGACAAGGGGATTGAACCCGAAGAAGTCGTTGAAGCGATGGAGCAAGCTATTCAGAAAGCCGCAAGGTCGCGCTATGGGCAGGAAAATGATGTTCGAGCCGAAATCGATCGTAAAACGGGCGAAATTCATCTGGCACGTTATATGGAAGTTGCAGACCCAATCGAAAACGATGCGGTGCAGATTTCGATTGATGATGCCAAGGGCTTAAACCCAGACGCCCAAGTTGGTGATTTTTTGTCTGAATCTTTGCCCCCGATAGACTTCGGCCGAATCGCGGCGCAAACAGCTAAACAGGTAATTGTTCAAAAGGTTCGTGAGGCTGAGCGAGCACGGCAATATAGCGAGTATAAGGACCGGGTTGGTGAAATAGTAAATGGAATCGTCAAAAGGGCCGAGTTTGGCAATGTGACGGTGGATCTAGGTCGCGGTGAGGCAATCCTTAGACGAGATGAAATCATTCCTCGTGAAACTTTTCGTCCAGGAGACCGTGTGCGAGCGTATATTTATGATGTTCGCGAAGAGACACGCGGCCCCCAAATCTTTTTGTCGCGCACGCACCCCCAATTCATGGCCGGCCTCTTTAAACAAGAGGTGCCCGAAATCTACGATGGCATTATCGAAATGAATGCTGTGGCGCGTGATCCTGGTAGCCGTGCAAAAATAGCAGTTACATCAAATGATTCGAGTATTGACCCGGTTGGTGCTTGCGTTGGCATGCGAGGTAGTCGGGTCCAGGCGGTGGTAGGGGAGATGCAAGGTGAAAAAATTGATATCATTCAATGGTCACCAGATCCCGCAACCTTTATCGTAAATGGCTTGGCGCCAGCAGAGGTTGCTAAAGTAGTTCTTGATGAGGAAGCAAATCGTATCGAAGTCGTTGTTCCTGATGATCAACTAAGTTTAGCAATCGGCCGTCGGGGGCAAAATGTGAGGCTTGCCGCTCAGCTGACCGGTTGGGATATTGTAATTCTAACGGAAGATGAAGAGTCTGAGCGTCGACAGGAAGAGTTCCGGGCCCGGTCGCAAATGTTCATTGACGCTTTAGAAGTCGACGATGGGCTTGCCCATCTTCTTGTTACGGAGGGATTTTCCTCTGTTGAAGAGGTTGCTTTCGTCCCAATCGAAGATTTGCTAGCAATCGAAGGGTTTGATGAAGAGTTATCGGAAGAACTTCGAAATAGAGCCCACACACATCTATCTGAAAAAGAACAAGAATATGTCTCGCGCCGCGCCGAGCTTGGAATTTCTGAAGACCTCTTGCAGGTTGAAGGGCTTACGGGCTCGATGATTGTCGCACTTGGTGAGGCGGGGATTAAAACACGTGATGATCTCGCAGATCTTGCTAGTGATGAGCTATGCGCACCGGAAGATGGCTTGCTTCGTGAACATCAACTATCTGAGGATGACGCCAACCAGATTATTATGGCAGCTCGGGCGCATTGGTTTGATGAAGAAGACCCTAGTGTTGTGATGGAAGATCCTGAAGCCTCGGCAAAGGATGTATCCGGCGGTATGCCGGATACTGTCGCTTAGGCATTCAGAAATGAGGTCCTGCAGATCATGTATTCAAAGCAGTTTGCTCGGCAAACACTAAATTTAGACGAAAAAGGTAAAACAATTCGCGAAAGACGTTGTTTTGTAACCTTTAAAAGCCGACCGACAAAAGAACTTGTTCGCTTTGTGTTGGCCCCCGACAATTGTGTGGTTCCCGACGTTACCGAATGTCTTCCCGGTAGAGGGTTTTGGCTGACTTCTTCTCGTGAAATAGTGAATACCGCTTGTAATAAAAACCTTTTTTCAAAAGCAGCGGGTGGCAGGGTTGTTGTAAGAGAAGCCCTAGCAGACAAGATAGAAGAACAACTATTGCAGCGTTGTCTATGTTTTCTTGGTATGGCGCGAAGGGCGAGTGAGGCTGTAGCGGGCTTTAATAAAGTAATATCGTTTTTAAAAGGCAACCCTGCTTCTATTGTCCTGTGTGCTTGGGATGGTGGAAATGATGGTCGGAATAAAGTTGTCATAGCAGCGAAGAATGTTCCTGTGATTAAAATTTTTTCGTCCGCTGAGCTAGGAAGTATTTTCGGGCGTGAGAGAACGGTGTATGTAGCGGTAGCAGAAAACGCCCTAGCCAGGCATATAATGTGCGAGTCTGAACGGTTGGCGGGTTTCCGCCTTGCGGAAACGTTATGAAGGTTTGGAAATATGAGCAATGAAAAAGAAGAAAAAAAGGGCGTTCTAAAAGCACGTCCAGGCCGACTGGAACTCAAGAAAACCGTAAATGCAGGGCAAGTGCGCCAGAGTTTTTCGCATGGTCGCACCAAATCGGTTTCTGTTGAGGTGCGTCGCAAACGAACCTTTAC
>CAYZDH010000069.1:0-12365 GCA_964477025.1 uncultured Rhodospirillaceae bacterium
GCAAAACTATCGTCACCAACTTTACAGCCCGGCCCATGGAGTTTCATATCAAACTGGGTTGATGGAAAAGGGCTATGCTGGATTGGGCCAAGCCCATCTGCTTCGCAATCAACACCTGTAAAGACACCTAAAACCCCCGGCATTGATAAAGCTTTACTTTTATCCACTCCCTTGATGACCGCATGCGCATAGGGGCATCGGACCATTACCGCCCAGCATTGGTCAGGCAGGCTATGGTCATCACTAAATCGACCATTTCCGGTTAAGAGCCGGTGATCCTCCTTACGCCGAAGGGGCTGTCCTATTGCTCCATCCATCTCTTTCCTCCACGTCCATACGGGAGCGTATGGTTTAACCTTAAATGCCCCATCAACCCAAGTTGGTCAATATCAGTTGAAACTCAAAATTCTATTTCGCGAGCTGCGCCGCAAGCCAATCTGCGGTTTGCGGGCGGACACTATAGGGACGATTGTGACAGACATGGTTTCCGTCCTCGATAATCGACACAACCTTTGGCCCCGAAACATCCGCTGCGAGCTGATTTGCCGCCTCTACAGCCGTAATCCGGTCTAGCCCACCAGCGATGATATAAATCGGGCACGTAATATTTTTAGCGCATTCCCTTAGTGTTAGTGTTTTTCCGTTCTCATATGCTTCTTTTAAAGATTTGGCATGGGACCGGATGCGAAACACTTCGCGATTAAGTTCAGACTTCTTATCCCAGTTTTCCGCCCAATCATAGGCGCCAGAAATAGCCACACAGGCCCTGATACGTTTTTCAAAAGCTGCGGCACGCGGCGCGTGATAACCACCGAGGCTGACACCAAAGATCCCGAGACGATCGGCATCAAGATCATCACGGCCCTCGATCCAATCGATAATAGATTTCGCCACGACTTCATAGTCGCCACGGATTGGCAGATCATATTCCGCTTCTCCCTGACCTGGCCCGTCGATGGGTAACGTAGCCATACCTCTTGCCAAGAATGCCGGTGCGTAACCGAAGATTTCTTCCTTGGTTGCCTCTAGGCCTGGGACCATAATAATAACAGGCGGTTTTTGGACCCCTTTAGGTTTGCGTAAATTTCCAAAGAGCCGATGTCCTTCAAATGGGATCGCCACACGTTCGCCGGGCGGGTCCATGTGCGGCAGTGCAAGACGATGACATTCGACAGCCTTCGCATGGGTTGCTCGCATCTCTTCAGGAAACTGTACTGCCATAAACTTCGCAAAATGGTAAATTAGTGCAGCGGTCGTAAGGTGATCAGCGGCACTGAGCCCGTTATTAGCCTCAAGCGCCTCCCGCCCCATTTTCTCGTGAACTTCAGCACGAGCCGACCAGCGTGGCAGCCAATCCTCCCAATTAATTAGGCCGTTAGTGGCCTCCTGAAAATCTGCGAGCGGTACACCACTTGTTATAAAGCGCGGGGTGAAATTATTTATAACGGTTTCAATTTGGGGTGCTCGAGCAACCATTACTTTATCCCTGCAATGCTATTTATTACGAGTTAAAAGATGCCCTGTGGTTCACCACCTGACAAGGGCTAGGTCATAGGCTAACCTCTGCCTACAAAGGCAAGCAAGGTATGTCGTGACAACAACTTTAATAAGCAATATTGGTGAGTTTTTTACTGGGGATTTGAATGCCCCACTTGCAGACGTCGGGTCTTTATTGATTCAGGACAAACTTATTAAGACTATAAACCCAACTGTCGACGAAAATTGCGACAAAGCAATCGACGCAGAGGGGTGCGCAGTCCTCCCTGGACTTGTTGATGGTCATATCCACCCGGTCTTTGGTGAGTGGACACCAACACAAGATACCATCGGGTGGATCGGGAACTATATGCATGGCGGCACTACAACCATGATCTCTGCCGGCGAGCTACACACTCCCGGACTAGATTACAACAACCTATCTGCTGATTTGGTAACCTCTCTTGCAGAGGTTACTTGTGCCACAACTAACCGGGTCCGTTGGAGTAATGTCAAAGTGCATGCAGGAACGGCGTTACTCGTCCCCGGCATGACAGAAAAACATTTTGATCGGCTCGCTGAGGCGGGTTCAATTTTAGTTAAGTTTATTTTTTTTCCTCTGGAAGAAAACCGCCGTGAGGCAATACGCTATACTGATATGGCACGCGAAAGGGGTATAAGAACTAAGGTTCATACCGGAGGGGTGTCGCGCTCCGGGTCGAGCCAAATTTGTGGCTTTGATACTTTATCCTGGTTAAAACCTGATGTCGCCGCCCACGTTTCTGGTGGACCCATCCCTATGTCAGACGAAGATCTCAATGAGCTAGTGGACAATTCAGAGTTCGCACTTGAAGTCTGTTCCTCTGGTAATTATCGATCGACCTATATGGTTGCACAACGGCTCATGGAACAAGGACGACTTGACCGATTAACACTCGGGACTGACACGCCTGGCGGAACGGGCGTGATCCCGCGCGGCATGTTACGAAATATCCTCTTTCTATCTTCAATTTGTGAAATGACCCCCGAAAACGCTATCGCTGTTGCGACAGGAAACACGGCAAAGGCCCATGGTCTGGATGTTGGCATCTTGCAAGAAGGGTCACCAGCAGACCTGTTAATAGCCGGTCCGGTGAGGGGGTCATCTGGCAACACCCTGTCAGATGCCATCGCGCATGGTGACTTACCAGGCATCTCATTCGTAATTATCGACGGCCAGGTCATTGTTGAAACACGAAGCGAGCAGACGCCACCGCCGATGCAAATAGCCCATTTCTTGGATACCCCCGGCTGCCCCTACTGCTAAGTTTAAAAGGAGCGATTTAACTATGGAAGACGTCAACGGCATCATCGGGGAGCTAGTAATAGCAAACAGAATTTTAGCGCGTGAGGGTGTTGTCGATGCATTTGGTCACATCAGCGTCCGCAATCCTAATAACCCAGAAAGTTATTTTATTTCAATTTCACGCGCACCTGAATTAATCACGATGGATGATATTGTTGAATTCCGCCTTGATGGTGAGCCAATCGGTGACCTTAGAGGCAGGACGCCATATGGTGAACGTGCAATTCACGGGGGAATTTATGAAGTCCGTGGCGATGTAAATTCAGTCGTTCATAATCATTCTCAGGAAGTAATCCCCTTCGCCGCGACTAATACATTAATCCGGCCCCTGCTTCACATGAGCGCCCCGATGGGTGCCAATGTTCCAATTTGGGATATCCGCGATAATTTTGGTGAAACCAACCATTTGGTTGTTACGATGGAGCAAGGCCGTGATCTTGCAAGCACTCTCGGCGAAAATGCATCAGCTTTAATGAAACGCCATGGCTGTGTTTGTGCCCGCAGAAATATTCGTGAGGTTGTGATGACGGCTATTTATCTTCAGGTCACAGCAAAAATGATTATGCAGGCGAAGCTGCTGGGCGGCGAAATTGATTACCTCACCCCAAAAGAAGTCGATTTATGCAACGTAAATCAGCTTGGCCCGCTCGGTCTGGACCGGGCCTGGGAGTATTGGGCCAGGCGTTCAGGCTACAAATCATAAGGCATTCTTCACTCGCGCAAAATGCATATTCTCTCATATCAAAATTTTCGGCTCAACACTCTTCCCACGTAAGGCACAAAGGTTAAAAATATCTCTTAGGATTCATGGTCCAAATAGCAAGGCTAACAAATAACCATGATAGAGACTAAAAACGTTATCGGAGCATGGATTCCCCGTTGGGAAGATCGCCGTCTTCTTACAGGTCAGGGGCGATATACCGACGACCACAATCTCAGCGGACAACTCCATGCAGTATTTGCTCGCTCTCCCCATGCTCATGCAAAACTTGGCGCAATCGACAAGGCTTCGGCATCAGCATTAGAAGGCGTTGTCTCCATTTATACAGCGACCGATCTCGAGGCATCGGGTGTCCACGTTCTGCCCTCAGATGTGGCAGAACGTGGACCACTCTATCCTAATAAAGATGGTACTTTGATGCCAAATCCTCCCTATTATCCCTTGGCGCGTGAACGTGTAAGACATGTCGGCGACCCAATCGCTGTCGTTATTGCCGACACCCCAGAAATCGCCGCAGAAGCAGCCGAGCAAATCCATATTGATTACGAATTACTGCCCGTTATTACAGATATAAAGGCTGCCAAAAACGTGGGCCAGCCGGAGCTTTGGCCAGAAGCTCCAAAAAACACGTGTTTTGACTGGGTTGCTGGCGACGAACTAGCGACTGATGAAGCTCTTGCAACAGCAGAACACCTGATTTCAATCAAAGTTATCGATAACCGAATAGTGATATGTTTTATGGAACCTCGGGGCGCACTGGCCGAGTTCAATACAGAAACAGAACAATTTCTGCTACATATTGGATGTCAGGGTGTTCACATTACGCGTGACCGTCTATCCAAAACCTTAGGTGAGGAACCAGATCAAATTAGGGAAATTTCTCGAGATGTTGGTGGGGGCTTTGGTTCTCGTTCGTTTACCTATCCAGAATATGCTGTTGTGATGTGGGCGGCCCGAAAACTAGGCCGACCAATCAAGTGGTTATCTACTCGTACCGAAGAATTCATCGCTTCTAATCAAGGCCGTGACTACGCTATGCAGGGAACACTCGGCCTTAACGCCGAAGGTGATTTTCTTGGACTTAAAGTTTCAGGCATCTGCAGTCTTGGTGCCTATTTAGCTGGCAGCGCACCGTTTACGGCGTTACGCAACGTCACTCGCATGTTACCGGGTATTTATAAAACCCCAACCGTTCATCTCAACCTTACCGGGGTTTTCACCAATACCGTGCCTATAGCGTCCTACCGAGGTGTTGGGAGGGTCGAAGCCATATATTTGATGGAACGCCTAATTGATAAAGCCGCTCGGCAAACCGGGATCGATCGCATCAAGCTTCGGCGACAAAATGCCGTAAAGCCTGAAGCAATGCCTTATACCAGCCCTGTTGGGTCAACCTATGACAGCGGGGAGTACGAAAAAAATATGGTGACAGCACTAGAGCGCGCGAACTGGCTGAACTTCGAGCAACGTCGCAAAGAAGCGAACCAACGGGGTATGCTGCGCGGTATTGGCGTCTGCAACTATATCGAGGGAGCCGGTGGAGTTGCTGAAGAATATGGCAGCGTGATCATACGTGGGGACAACACTGTTTTGTTTAGTGTTGGGTCAGTAGCCCAGGGCCAAGGACATGAAACAACTTTCAGACAAATTATCGCCCAGGAACTCGGTATCCCCTTAGATTGCATCGTAATGGTTGAGGCAGATTCTAAACTTATAAAAACCGGCGTCGGCACAAATGCTTCTCGTAGCATCGTTCGCGGAGGCCCTGCCTTAGTTGAGGCGGCCGACAAAGCAGTAAAGTCAGGACTTAATATCGCGATGGAGTTACTGGAAGCGACAAAAACCGACATTTCATTTTCTAAGGGACACTACGTTATAACCGGAACAGATCGATCCATCAGTATGTTTGAGGTCGCTCGGTCTATTGACTGTTCAACATCGGAAAATAGCTCGGCCGGCGAATTTGGTGGTGAATCTCTCCATGAAGGTGGCGATGTAACCTACCCCAATGGATGTCATATCTGTGAGGTCGAGATTGACCCAGATACTGGTGAAACCCATGTCATCGCCTTCACTGTCGTAGATGATGTAGGCCGGGCAATCAACCCGATGATCGTCCACGGTCAATCGCAGGGGGCCATAGCTCAGGGAATAGGACAAGCCCTATATGAGCATACGGTTTATGACCCCGTTTCCGGACAACTACTTTCCGGTTCCTTCATGGATTACACATTACCTCGCGCCGAACATCTCCCTTTTTTCAATGGCGTCTTAAATGAGGTTCCAAGCCCGACAAACCCATTAGGGGCGAAGGGTGCGGGAGAAGGTGGTACTACCGGCGCACCCGCCGCGGTTATTAATGCGATTTTAGATGCTCTGGTGCCGATCGGTGTTGAAGATATTGAAATGCCAGCAACGCCACTCCGTATTTGGGAGGCTATTCAAGCTAAGTAAAAATCTTCTTTCAGCTTTTTACCTAGCCCGCCAAAGATAAAACTTAGCCCTAGGGTCCATTGACGCCCCTCCAATCCAGATATAGGACTGATCAACATCTGACCAGGGGGAATCAAAGAATGAAAATTTGTAGATATGATAACGACCGGTTTGGTATCGTTAGAGATGATGTCGTTTATGATGTCACCAGCGTGGTCGACGGTGAATTGCCAGATTATCGCTATCCCCTTCCCATGGGAGATCAGCTTATCGCTAATCTTGAAGAAATGAGGCCTAAATTAGAACAGGCCGCAGATAGCGCTGAGGGGAAACCAATTACAGACGTTGCTTTTCGAAGTCCTGTTGCCAACCCAACCAAAGTGATCGGTGTTCCGCAGAATTACGAAGATCATGCTCAAGAAGCTGCAGATGATACCGGCATTTCCCAGGTCCTGCCCCGACGCAAAATGGAAGATCAGTGCCTTTTCCTCAAAGCCAACAGCGCGTTAATTGGGCCTTCAGACGGCGTTGCTATTCGATTTGGTGATCGCCGCACCGACCATGAAGCAGAACTCGGTGTCGTGATTGGACGAAAGGGGAGCGACATTAAATATGAAGATGCCCTTTCCCATGTCGCAGGTTATGCGATTGCGATGGATATGGTCGTGCGCGGCAAGGAAGACCGGAGCTTCAGAAAATCTGTCGACACTTATGCGGTCCTTGGTCCTTGGCTGGTTACAGCGGATGATATTGATGATCCGGGAAAGCTTGATTTTGTTCTAACTATCGAAAATCAAATCCGTCAGAAAAATAATACTCGCAACCTGATACTAAACCTTCAGGGCCAGATTGTTTGGGCCTCTAAATTTTACACGCTTCATCCAGGGGATATTATCATGTCAGGGACCTGTGCAGGTGTCGGCCCTGTAAAACCAGGTGACGTAATGCATCTCGAGTTTCAGGATATCGGGGCAATGGATGTCCCCGTTCGGGCACACGCCGTATATTAGGAACAATCTTTTTGCCAAAAGCAGTCAGAGTTCATTGTTATGGGGGCCCTGAGGTACTCCGCTATGAAGACATCAATGTCGGGACACCCGACGTCGGGGAGATCCTCCTGCGTCATACGGCGATCGGTCTGAACTACGCTGACATCCACACACGCAATGGACGTTACCCTCTGCCACATTTCCCGCACGTTATTGGCGGCGAAGGTTGTGGCGTTGTCGAGGCGTTAGGCCCCGGTATCACAGATATTGAGATTGGTGATCGCGTCGCGTATTCAAGTGGGGGCCACGCATTGCCCCGAGGGTCCTATTGCGAAAAGCGTACGATGAAAGCCGATAGGCTAATCAAACTCCCAGCCGACATTACGGATGAAACGGCAGCGGCTATGATAACCAAAGGACTCACGGCACAATACCTTATACACGACTCTCATCCGGTGGGTGAAAATGATGCAGTTCTTGTTCACTCAGCCGCAGGAGGTGTGGGGATGATCATCTCACAGTGGGCAAAAACCTTCGGGGCTCACGTTATTGGAGTTGTCAGCTCCGAAGAAAAAGCAACATTTGCGATCGAACACGGATGCCATGATGTTATCATCAGTAAAGGCGAAGATATTGGTGCGCGTGCAAAAGCCCTGACGGGTGGTGAGGGCGTCACGGCAGTTTTTGATGCAGTAGGCGCAGACACATTTGAAGCGTCACTTGCAGCGCTGCGACCTCTCGGTCGGCTTGTAGCTTATGGCTCTTCTTCGGGACCTGTTCCACCATTTGATATTTTTAGGTTAAACGAAATGGGGGCACTCTCCATTACCGCTGGAGCGTTTTATTGGCATATGCGAACAGCGGATGAAATCAAAGCACGAGCCCAAAAACTATTAGAGATTGTCGCAAGCGGAGCAGTAAAAATTGAGATCAACCAACGGTTTGACCTTAGAGATGCAAGTGACGCACACCGCGCGATGGAATCCCGATCAACGTTTGGCATGACAGTAATGACACCTTAACTGGAAGGCGTGGAGGATGAGTTTTTCAAGCTGGCGAGGCACCGTCGGACTTATCAAGCCAACGATGCGCCCGGGTTCTATGGAAGAAACGGTTCGATTACTGCCGAAAGGGGTCGGTCTCATCCCAATTCATCAAAATGTCCGGCGTGGATCAAAGGATGAGTTTGAAAACGCCATCAAAGGCTATCATGATAACGCGATGGTTTTGGCTACCGCGGGGGTTGATTTAATTCATCACTCGGGCACTCCACCTTTTATGATGCTTGGGGTCAGAGGCGAGAAAAAAATTATCCGAAAATGGGAAAAAGAGATGGGAATTCCTCATTTCACCGCCAACCAAAATATCACCAATGCACTAAAAGCAGTGGGTGCCAGAAAAATTATTGGCGTAAGCTATTCAAGACTACAGAATGAATTAACCCGCGATTATATGACTGAAGCGGGGTTTGACGTGTTGGCAATGGAACCCCTCGAAGTACCCTTCGAAAAAGCCGGCGAGATACCTCCCGAGCAAGTGTACACATTGGTTAATGATACCTTCGTTGCCAACCCCACCGCGGAGGCGATTTATCTGCAAGGCAACGCTTGGCGTTTATTGAGCATCGTCGAAATGATGGAACGCGATTTTGCGGTTCCTGTAATTGAAACCTGCGCTGCACTTTGCTGGGAAATACAGGACAGGCTGCACATTCGTGAGCCTCGAGACGGTGTCGGATTCCTGCTGCGAGAATTGCCAAAACGTGGTTAGATTTTAGGCTGGAGTATCGACCCGGTGCCCGGAGCTGTTGACAAAGCCCTTAACGCTCTCAAATGTTTTTTCATTTATCCGCTCTTCCAACCAGTTCGCTAGATAGTCCTTCGGGTTATCTCCAAGGACCACAGAATTGGCGTCTGCAACTGAATGGTTAGCGCCTTCGTAGACCACTATTTCTTTCGGAGCAGTGATTAAATCAAATACATCATAACTATGTTCAACAGGGCTAAGCTGATCCTGTTCTCCTGCCATAATGAGCACCGGGCACGTAATCGATGGAACGAAGGGCCTCAGATCTATAGTCCTAGCAAACTTATCGAATTCCGCTTCATCGTCATAATCTGACATCCACATATAACGTAATTTAAATGACGGCGATGCCGTATTGAAAATTGTGTCACAGCCGGGTTCATGACAGACGCCACTAACTGCGACGCCTTTGATGCGATTGCCCAGAGCGGCAGCCCATTGCAAACCCCAATAAGTGCCGAAGCTTGAACCTCTCACTAACAGTTTTTCTGAATCAATGGCTGGGTGTTTCTCAAGCCAGTCAATGACTACCTCAGCCGCATCCATATGGTTAGAGTTAGTAACAAAAATTCCGAGGGCAACGCTCTCTGCCTGACCTGGGCCATCGATGCTGAGAACTGCAATCCCGCGCTCAAGGTAGGCGTCTCCATACATGTTGACGCCGGTTTCCTTGCTGGAATCCATACCCGGAATATTTACAACGCACGGAAAGGTCTCGCCCGGATTAGCTTTTCGGGGCAAATGCAGATAAGCAGGTAATTCCTTACCCTGAAATGGAATACGAACAACCTCGACGGGATGCGGTGCAAATTCGATGAACTTCGCATAACAATAATTCATTCGCTTCTCAAGATGCTCCAATTCATCATTTGTCTCAAAGATTGGCCATCGCCCCGCCGCCCAAAGTAACGATGCGGTCATGTAACTTTCGCGAGCTGAAACGCTGCGGCCCGCCGCTTCAAAGGCGGCCGCTGTTTTTTCGCGCCGTTTCGCAGCATTAGAAAACTCGCGAACAAAATCCCCAACGCGCTTGATTTTCGAACCAACAGTGCGAAATTCTCCAGCCGCCTGTGACCCACCTGGGGCAGCGCCATATCGCAGACGACCCTGGTCCCATTCAACACCTACGGTGCGGATAACCGCATCGAGTATCCAGCGCTGTTCTTGCCAGCGCCTCATCCGTCCTCCTCCATTTGTTGACATTTCTTACTCCCCATTTTCTAGTTTTTTCAAAAGTTCACGTCCAGATCACGTTGCATGAATTTTTCCATGCATATCCTCTAATGGCGTCGCATAATGGCCCGAACGTTCCCGATTGCACTCGATACTAAAGATTTCAAGAACGGTAACTATTAGCCAACTTTGCAGATGCCGCCCCTGCGAACGGCGATTTATTTCCCCAATCATGGAGATCTCCGATATCCCTGTCACCAATCACGTTCAGCCCTCTTTCTGGAGCGATACGCAGTTTCCAATTAGTGTTTGCCTGCGGCAGAAACCGATGGCCGAATTTTGCCATCTGGCACTTGCTTGATCCCATCCGGCAAATGCCATTCCGAAAAAAGATTATTCTGATAATTATGTGGTTTCCAGTTTTCGGTCAGATAATCTGAATCAGTAAAATATTCGATAGCACCGCCACAAGGAGCCTTGAAATACCAGAAATAGGCTGACGAAATTGGATGTCTTCCAGGGCCCACCTCTGTTTCCCAACCTTTTTTATCAAAGGCAACACCGCCACCAAATACCTCGTGAATGTCACGCACCTCAAAGGCTGTATGGTGATATTTCGTGTTTCCAGCCTCACTCCAAATCATGAAAAGGTTGTGATGTTGGCTCTCTGCAGCACAACGTAAAAATAGCGCGGCCTTGCCGTAGCGATCTGATAGCCAGAAACCCAACCGGTCCTTATAAAATTTTTCTGCCGCCTTGAGATCTGGCAGGATAAAACCAATATGTCCCATTCGAATTGGACGCGCGTCTTTATAGAACACGCTAATTTCATCGACCCGTTCCTGTTTATCGAACGAATTGATCTTGCTCCGACGTCCATCTATTTTTGTACGTGGTTTCCAAACTTTAAATCCGACGCCAAGGCCGTTCGGGTCGATACAATGTAAAGTACCATCTTTGTCTGTGGTAACCTCTCTATCTTTCAACAACTCTCTCTTTATTTCTGCGAGGTGTTTCTTCGAAGAAACTCCCCAGATCATTTCTCGGAAATGCAAATCAGGGGCGGCGGCTGGCGGTAAATTTTTCGCTTTGGGTGATTTCAATTCAACCCGACTACCTATTTTAGTTTCAAAAATAGAGTGCGCAGACGTCTCTTTAATCTTGCGTAACCCCCAGTCTTTATAGAAACGCTGTGCCTCTTTCATGTCTGGCGCTGAAAAGAGAGTCTTATATAAACCGGTAAAAGCCATCTCACCTCCTATATTAGTAATAGAACGTTTAGGTTTTCTTTATGTCGTTAAGTTCCCATCACCATACCCGGTCCGGGCAATAAAACGCCTAAGGCCAATATCAGTGTCCCAAACTCGTTGATGAGCCTCCATCAGATACGGAAGAGCTACCTCACGTTGTTTAACGACTTCCTCATATTCCGGAATAAAACTTTTCATAAGATCGGCAACTTCCGCGCGCAAGGCCTCTTCATCAATAGTCTGAACAACCCTATTCTTCATGACTAATTTACCATCGATAATCACCGTATCGATCGAACGCCCAGTCTCGGTGTAAACGAGCTGGCGAGCAGCACTATTATAAGGCAAATACGCTGTATCGTTCATATCGATAAGCATCATGTCAGCCTTATAACCCGGCTTCAGCGCCCCGAGTTGATCATCTAGACATGCTGTCCTAGCACTTCCCAATGAGCCATGGCGTAGAGCCTCGTGTGCCAACGGCGTTCCGGGTATCGGGTCGCTTACAGCTCCTAACATGCAATAAGCCTTCATAGCCTGAAACATATTCTGAACATCACTCCCTGAGCAATTATCACAACCGAGACCAACCCGCATTCCCGCGTCGCGCATATCACGCATTGGTGAAATTCCGCTCTTGAGTTTCATATTACTATTATAGCAAAGGACGGCCCCGGCATCAGCTGCCGCCATTTGATCCATCTCCTCACGCGTAATCCAAACCGAATGGGCTATATTAAGACGGTGATTAAGCATCCCCGCTGCGTCAAGATAGTTAATGAATGACCCACCATATTCACCGTACATTTCACGGGCCATCACGACCTGGCCACGGGTTTCATAAACATGAATATATATTCCAAGGTCATGGCGCTCAGCAAATTCTGCGCATCCTGATGGAAGCTCTAGAGAACAGCGTTGCGGAGCAAATGGACCGACGGCCCAATGTGTGACACCTTTGGCAGGGCGACGTTTAATCTGCGCTTCTAGCATATCAAGCTGATCTTTAGGATTGTTTGCCTGATTACCCATCATCTCTTGGATTTCTGGCGGCAGCAGATCCTTGTGACGCAGCATACCAACGGCGGGGATATCAAATACCATCGGTGAAAACACCACACGTTCGCCAATTTCTTCATATGCGTCTAATACAACATCAATATTCTCTTCCG
>CAYZDH010000070.1:0-11970 GCA_964477025.1 uncultured Rhodospirillaceae bacterium
GACTTGTTGCAGCTATTGTATAGCCCGCATCCATTTCCTTTAGTTGCTAATCCGGAACCACCGCCAATTATCAAATTGAATTCTCCCCTCCTTCCAAGTGAAAAGTCATCCGCGGTAACGAGTGGACTTGCCAAATTAGCTAACTCGAAGCCCACCCCCAGCGCAAAATCAAAACCAAGATTTAGAAATACACTTGTAAACTCTGGAGCTAAGCAGCATCCGGGATCTTTTGGTCAAATTGATCTGCAACCTGATCATACAGGTTATATTAGTTTTGGGCTTGGCTACTTTGATATCAATGATAATAAAAGCACAGCTGAGTTTCGAATCGAACGACGGTTCAATAAATCACTCTGGATGACCCAACCGTTCGTTGGTGTCATGGCTTCAGGAGACGCAGCTATTTATGGTTATGGTGGAATAGCCTTTGATTGGATACTTAGTAATTTGATTCTTACACCCTCCTTTGCCGTTGGTGGTTATATTGATGGTGACGGTAAAGACCTTGGCCATACGATTGAGTTCCGCTCAGCAGTAGAAGTTGGATACCAATTTGCGGATCGTCATCGACTAGGGCTGATGTTTTATCATCTTTCGAATGCGAGCCTTGCCGATAACAATCCAGGCACTGAGGTGCTTAGCCTTAGCTACTCGATACCATTCAATTGACCCCCTTTTTTATAAATACAACAGGTGAATAATAGTTATGAAGCCAAAGAATTTGCTCTTCATTATGGCGGATGAACACAATCGTGCAATGATGGGCTGTAGTGGGCACGCCTCGGTAAAAACCCCCAATCTAGATGCTCTGGCAG
Source organism: uncultured Rhodospirillaceae bacterium (assembly GCA_964477025.1). Lineage (GTDB taxonomy): Bacteria > Pseudomonadota > Alphaproteobacteria > MPNO01 > UBA2964 > UBA2964. The sequence continues at coordinate 816 of CAYZDH010000070.1, forward strand.
CCCGCGGTACCCGTTTCACCAATGCCTATACTAACTCACCCATCTGTGTTCCCGCGCGGGCTTCATTAGCGACAGGGCGTTATAATCACGAAATTCGTTATTGGGATAATGCCACTGCATATGATGGGCGTGTCTCTGGTTGGGGCCATAAATTGCAGAATGCCGGCGTTCCGGTAGAGTCTATTGGTAAGCTTCATTACCGTCGCGACGAGGACCCACTTGGGCTCGATGTACGACAGGTTCCAATGTACATTAAGGACGGTGTTGGCTCCGTTACAGCGGCAATACGCGACCCGATGCCGCCATTTGATCCCCAATCTAAGAGTAAGCCAGGGTTTGCGGCTAAAGCTTGTGTGGGAGAGTCTGACTACACAAAATATGATTTAAAGGTTGCTGATTTAGCAGAAGAATGGCTCTTGAGTGAGGCCGCGGCGGATAAGACGAAGCAATGGTGCTTGTTTGTAAGTTTTCTTTCGCCGCATTATCCTCTGACCGTGCCGGAGCCCTTTTTCAGTATGTATGACCCTGCGGATATGCCGGACCCTAAGCTTGATCCTAAAAATGGCTACGTTCGTCATCCCTGGGTTGATGTGGTAGCCATGCGGCAACCACACGCAAACTGTCTCACACCCGAGAAATCACGAGCTGCTATGGCAGCATATTTGGGTCTATGTTCATTTATTGATCATCAGATTGGTCGCGTTCTTGATAGGTTGAATTCTGCGGGTCTTGCAGACGATACTCGGATTATCTATACGAGCGACCACGGTGAAAACGCTGGCGCTCGTGGGCTCTGGGGAAAATCTGTCATGTACGAGGAAAGTACCGGCATCCCGATGTTAATTGCCGGTCCCGATATTGCTGCTGGACGGGTGTGCCAGACGCCTGTTTCTTTGGTTGATTTATATCCGACCATCATCCAGGCAACTGGAGTGGCGGAAGAATCAGAAGAAGATCTGCCGGGTAGTTCTCTTTTTGACATAGCCGCCGAGTGTTTTGATCAGGAGCGAACGATCTTTAGTGAGTATCATGCTAGCGCTTCCCCCACGGGTGGTTTTATGCTGCGTAAGGGGAAGTATAAGTTCAATTACTACGTCGACTATCCGCCAGAGTTGTATGACCTCGAGGCGGACCCCGATGAACAAAATGATCTAGCGGGAGATCCGTCCTTTGCTGAAGTGTGCGCCGAGTATGAAACGTTATTACGCGAAATTGTAGATCCCGAGGCCGCCGATCGGAAAGCCAAAGATGATCAGAATGACATAGTGGATTTTCATGGTGGGCGAGAAAAAGTCTTGCGCGATAAGATGGGTATACAATCCTATACGCCGGCACCGAAGCTTGGATGATGTTGGGGACGCCTATTAGTAACCATCAAACCAATTTTTGTGTTAGAGCTCGTCCCTCTTCAACGCTGCATTGTATCGCGTATATGTAGGGTCGAACTACCATAAAGGAACTGTCTTTGTTATAGATGCCTCGTAAGTAAAATGAGTTGTGAAGGGTCCCGTAGCTCAGTCGGATAGAGCACCAGATTCCTAATCTGGGGGTCACAAGTTCAAATCTTGTCGGGATCACCAACTCTTTTAAAAACGTTTAAAGACTACTTAACGGTTGAGCACAGATTACAAAATCTTAGTTTGTGGAGAAGGGGCTAAAAGGCCTCTAGGATTAGCGAACAGGTGATATGGCGATAGCTTGGGTTACAGGGGCTGGTGCAGGCATAGGCAGAGCGGTTTCGCTGGAACTGGTTAAACGCGGTTGGACTGTTGCGGTAAGTTCACGCACCGAATCTCATTTGGATAGTCTCGCGGATGAGGCTGCGAAATTAGGAGGTCTAATTTTGCCATTCGCGCTGGATGTTACCAAACCCGAGCAGGTGCAAAAAACTGTTGAAGATATAGAAGAGAATATTGGCCCAATCGAACTCTCAATTTTAAATGCGGGTACTTATCTTAGGTGTGATGTGTCGGATTTGTCTGCAGAAGTGTTTCACAACCAGATGGACCTAAACTTTATGGGAACAATAAACTGCCTGTTGCCAACTCTAAAATATATGCGAGCGAGAAGCACGGGACATATTGCGGTCGTATCTTCATTAACGGCCTATCGCGGCATCCCATTTGCGAGTGCCTATGGTGCTTCTAAAGCGGCCCTAACTAATATGTGCGAATCCTTAAAGCCTGAGTTAGGGCGTATCGGAATAGACTTGACGATTATTCACCCGGGTTTTGTAAAGACGCCTTTGACAGATAAAAACGAATTTTTTATGCCTTTTTTAATTGAAGTAGGGGATGCAGCCCGCTTTATCGTAAATGGCATAGAGCGGAGGAAATTTGAGATTGCTTTCCCCCGACGATTTGCGTTTTTATTAAAATTAGCCAGATTTTTGCCATATAGCCTTTATTTCTCAATAACTCGCAGATTAATTAAAGATTAATACCACCTACGCGAGGGAATGGGTTTTATTGGAGTTCATTGGTATAGAAATTTTGATTAATAATTCGTAATTATTTATTAATTTTTTGGCCGTCAAGTGATAACGGAACTCGTTTGGACGACAAACCTTTTGTCCTCAAGCGATTTTCTAGCCGGCGCCGTATAATTTCTTGTTTTTTGCTCGTAAGAGGGTACCACCATACCAGTAATATCGCTCCTATCTTAAAGGCTACAGGCACAACAGCATATATCATTGCGAGAGCGACGAGATTATTTTCTTCTTTTGGTAGATCTGGCGAGAACCCTAAAAATTCTATGGTTGGGAAAGCGATAACGACTGATATTGCTAATGCTAATTTTGTAATCAAACTCCAAATGGCAAAAAGTGTACCACTACATTCCCTTCCGCTTCGAAAATACTCATATTCGATAACATCTGCCTGAATAGCTGGTGGCAAAGATAAATCTGCTCCCAAAGACAAGCCTGTAATGACACAAATTACCCCGAAGACAACAATATCACCTGCGCCTAACAAGGGGACAAAAAGAAAAGCGAGGCATGCACCTAACATAGCGACGGACCATGCGCGATGTTTACTGATGCGCTTGCTAAGCCATAACCAAAAAGGAATTCCAACAATTCCTGCAAAAAAATATATAAAGGTAAGGAGCCCGCGTTCTGGGATACTCGCATCGAGAACGTATTTCATAAATAAAATAAATAAAACCGTGGGAATCCCATTTGCCAGGCTATTGAGCAGCCAACTGCCCAAGAGGAAACGAAAAGGCTTGTTTTCGTTAATGCTTCTGAGGATTAGCTTAAAATTTGATTTTTTTATGCCGAGTGGAGTTCTCTGCGATGGCTCAGGCACAAAGAATAGAAGAAAAATAAACAGGAAAATACCAATGGTGATTGCACCATAAGAGATTAAACGGAGAGACCCGCGTTCGTCATACCCAAAGCTAGAAGCAACCGCAGGTATCGCAGCCGCTGTGATGATGCCAAGAATTGTAAAAAATTCCCTTACCGAAGTAATACGAGCGCGGCCTTGATATTCATTTGAGAGTGAGGCACCCCATGCAAGGTAGGGGATATTAATAAGCGTCCAACCAAAATATAGTACAATGGCCCAAAACCCTAAATACCAGGCGCTAACCCCATCATCAGGGGTTAAAAGGAAGAAAACCCCTATCCCCCCCAGCACGGCCCCGGCAGCAATAAAAGGTTTGCGTCTGCCCCAAGGGGTGTCGCAACGGTCGGAAGCATAACCTATAAGCGGATCGGATAGCACATCAAATGACCGGGCTAAGAACAAAGCGAGCCCCGTAGCTGTTAAACCAATACCAAGGGTGTCAGCGTACAGTGTCGGAAGCAGAACAAATAAAGGAATAGTAGGAAGACCTAAAACAAACGCGGCAGAACCATAACGAAAATCACGCCATAGCCCATTATCTTTAGCCACGAAGATCAAAGTTTCTTTTTAACTAGAAACTGTCCTACATCGATTGTGCCAGCATGGAATCCTGCTGCAGTGTAGTTGAGGTAATATTCCCAAAGCCGTTTAAATCGATCGTCGAAGCCCAGTCCTTGAATATCCGTCCAGTTTTCCGAGAAATGGTCCGACCATCGGTCGAGCGTCTTCCCATACGAACTTCCGAATTTATAGCATTCATCGATTACAAGGTCCGCGGAGCCAGCCTGCTTTTCCATTTCGCTTGGCGATAAAAGCATACCACCTGGAAATATGTGGCGTTGAATAAAGTCAGATTTTTGGCGGTAATTTTCAAATCGTGCATCCGGTACTAGAATAACTTGGACCATTGCCGTGCCGCCTTCTGCCAAACTTTGGGCGATAATTCGAAAATAATCTGGCCAATACTCCTCGCCGACAGCCTCTAGCATTTCAATTGAGACAATTCTGTCGTACCGAGAGGAGACCTCTCGGTAATCTAGCATTTTAATCTCAACTTTATCGCTTAGATCGGATTTTGCTATCCTGTCTACAGCGTAGTCATGCTGTTCTTGAGAAATTGTGATGGCAGTAACTGAAGCGCCAGTTTCTTTTGCTACAAACTCCGCAAACCCACCCCATCCGCACCCGATCTCGAGAATTCTATGATCCGGTTGAATATCGAGTTCTTTAACAATGCGCCTGTATTTTGCAATCTGTGCTTTTTCTAGGGATTCCTCCGAATTTTCAAATATCGCAGATGAGTATGTCATTGATGGGTCGAGCCATAATTCATAAAACTCGTTTCCGAGATCATAATGATAGGCGATATTGCGCTTACTTCCGGTTTTGGTGTTGCGTTGGATAAAGCGTAGCATTTTTCGTATTATCTTCGCTAAGCGGCTGCCTGATAATTTTATTTTCAGAGGCTCTTGATTTCTAATGCCGAATTGGAAAAGGGTCTTTAGTGAAGGCGTCGCCCAATGATTATTTACATAGCCCTCTCCGAGCCCCATGTAACCGCCAAAGCAAAGGCGCAAAATTCCTGCGTAAGAATTGAAGTGCAGCACTGCGTTGGGCCCATCGCTGGCTGACTGGAATTTTAACTCACGTTCGTCGGGGAGAATAAAACAGATACTACCGTTATCTATCCCGGCCATGAGCCGCGCTAACAGGACGTTGCATATTCCTCCGACAAGCCATGACGTTAGCCGTCGATGAAATGCTATATCGGTGCGTATTGCTTTCACATTGCGCTCAAGCTTGGACGACATTGATTACCCTTCTTGTTTTATATTTTTTGAAATCTCTTGCTTCGGGGAAGGCGTATAACCTAAATACGGAACGTTTTTGCGCCAAAGCTTCAGCGCCTCCCAATGAATCCCCATAATCACTTTTATAGTCATTAGAGGAAACCGGAGAAAAGCGAGCATTAGGTTTCGATCATCGAATGGTTTCCGGTAAGCACTGAATGATGCTGTGAGTAACAAACCATCTTTATCTTCGACACGCATCGCAACCCGAACATCGTCGTCGGGCGGCTGTATACGGAATTTGTATTGGCAATCCATCTGTATAAAAGGCGACACAAATAACTCCTTATCTCCTTCCTGTCTAATGATGGACCGTGCGTTATCATCAACCTTAATTACATAGGCATGCCTCTCGCCAAAGGTGTTATGGACTTCGTAAATTATCGTGCAGAGATTACCTATTTCAGAGTAACAAAAGTAAACGCTCAACGGATTAAAAACGTAACCGAGGATCCGAGGATAACATAGTAGGTCTATCCGGTGACTGCCGGCAGTAAGCCCGGCTTCCTTGAGCTTACTCCTCACCCATTGAGCGATACTTCCATGTTTGAGCCCTGGGTTTCCGTGATCCTTGTCGTAGAGTGAGAACAAGCCCCATCGATTATATGAAAAAAATTTATTTTTTGCCGAAATGGCATCCAGTTGATCAACGTCGAGGAGCATAGAGAATACATTATATCTGAGCTGATGCAGGCGTGGACGTTTTCGTTCGTGAACGACTTCTCCGAAATATAGTGCAGCGGCGGTCATGATCCAGGGGCCTCTTTCGTCGATGAAGGAAGGTGTATTCTTCCTGATTCATCTTCTAATTTCCATGGGCGACGAACCCCGCCCAAGCTTTCTGCGGCGGCCAGGCCAGACTGCAGTGCATCTTCGTGAAACCCATATCCGAAATAACTGCCGCAAAACCAACAATTACGCCTACCCTGTAATTTCCAAAGAATTTCCTGTGCGTTAAGTGCGGCGAGATCAAAGAAAGGGTGAGAATAATCGAACTCACGGATAATTGCCTTTGAGTTTGGTTGCTGCTTTGGATTAACGGACAAAAATAATTGGTTTTTCGGATCAATTGATTGCAGAGAATTCATCCAGTAGGTCACGCTCGCCCCTGTTTCTGTAGACCCCATATAATTCCAACTCGACCACACCCTCCGGTGCTTGGGCATCAAATTAGGGTCAGTATGCAGTATGGCCTTATTTTTTGTATATCGGAAACTTCCCAAAAGACGTTGCTCTATGGGATCTGCATTGTCTAAAAGAGCCAAAGCCTCGTCGGCATGCGTAGCAATGACAAGAGCATCGTATTTTCGTTTATTTCCGTTGTCGTCAATGATAGTAGCGCCCTCCTCACTTGGGATTACTTTTACTACCCCATTTCCAATTTGAACCGGGTTCTTTAGACTGGCAGTCAGACGTTGAACGTATTCACGACTACCGCCAGAAACTGTTCTCCATGGAATTTTATTCTCGAACTGCAATAACCCGTGACTAGCAAAGAAACGGACAAATGTCTCCACTGGATGGTTGCGCATTTCATTGGCGCGAGTTGACCAAATTGCAGCCCCCATCGGGAGAATGAAATTATCAATGAAGCCCCTGGAGTAATTATTGTTTTCAAGATATTGGCCGAGAGTTTCGTTACGAAAATTTTCAGGCATGCCTAAGATCAATGGGGCGTCAGCAAAAAACCGCCGAATTTCAATAATCATCTGCCAAAACGTGGGAGAGAAAAGGTTTTTCCGTTGACCGAAGACCGAGTTATTGTCCCGACTGCCATATTCGATTTGCGCGTCATTCAATGACACCGCAAAGGACATCTCACTCGGTTCGGTTTTTACACCGATATATTCGAAAAGACTTACAAGGTTCGGATAATTACGCTCGTTGTAAACTATGAACCCTGTATCCACAGGTTGGGGACCATTTATGCCTGGCGCATCAACAGTGTTACTGTGGCCTCCAATCCGGTCCTGTTGTTCGAAAAGTGTTACGTCGTGATATAGGTTTAGAAGCCAGGCCGCGGAAAGCCCTGCGATTCCAGTGCCGATGACGGCAATAGATTTCATACCGTTTTTGCCTCAATCCAAGCGTTTATCATATCCCTGGCTCTTTGTTTCGCTGAACACCCTACTTAATCAGTTATTCACGAAATTTGTACGTATTACGGCAATGGGCGGATCAATTTATAAAAAAGTAATTTGGATTAATAATAGGTAATCCTTATCTCCTGCAAGAAGACAAGTACCTAGAAAAATGAATAGAAGGAACCTTGTTGGCCACGATGGATTTACAAGTTTTGAAATTAGTTTCGTCGGGCCTCTATTGGAGACGAAAGACTACTGGCATATCCATACTCGCTTTAACGGCCTTCGTGCCGCGGCGTCCGGGCTGGAAACGCCAATTCTTCAATGCGTCGACCGCGGCCTTATCTAATACGTCATGACCGCTAGATTCCAAAACCTCGATGCCGCTAGACCGACCTTTGGCGTTCACCGTGATCCTCAATAAAATCTCTCCCTCGATGCCACGCTGCCGCGCCCGACGCGGATACCTTGGCCATAAATTTTCTCCCTTAGGATCAATTTTTGGCGGTCGAGTCGGGATTATTGTTTTGGCTGTCGCCGCTTCGCTACTTACCTTGCCGCTCAGGGAACTAGAAATTATTGGAGGGATATCTCGACGTATGGTCTGTCGCCGTGGTGGTGAAATTTCAATCTCAATTTTTTCGATTAATTTAGTTTTCGACGCCTTTGAAATATTTTGACTATCTAAATTTTTCTTTAAAGGTCGGCGAAGAATATCGGGTTTGTGTTTAGGTGCTGGCGCATAAGTAGCCTGGATTGTTGGCTTTGTCTTTGTGGTTTTTGGCAATATAGAAATAGTTTTCTTAATTTCCTTAACTGCAAACTGTTGAGGGGATTGAGGAAGAATAGTCGGTGACCGAGACGCAATTTGGCTAGGCGCAATTTTGATATTTTTGATCTTTGTTTTTTTAGCATCGGCTTGTTTTTGAGGGGCGGTCTCTACAACGACTTCGACGTTAAAAGCCTGAACTAGATTTGGCTTCGAGATATCACCGGAAAGTAATACGATTGCCCATACCATAGCGCCATGAACAGCCAAAGAAATTGCAATGGCGGAGGTCCATCCGTTAAAAAAGTCTAAAACTGGCGCGTGAAGATTATGTTTGCGCTCAACCATAAAATTTTTCCTTGAACTAACACCCTGTTAATCTGATAGCCCAAAATTGCAACTTATACAGTACATTGCCGTTCTCATCCGGCGCCCCTTAAAATTTAGTTCCTAAACGAAAAAAGTAAGTGCGTCCGGGTAGAGTTTGAACCGAGTAACGCCCGGGCGTTGTATCGCTGGCCGTGCCAAAGGTTTGGTAATTTTCATCAAGTAAGTTGCTGATCGCGGCGGACCAGTTTAGAGATTTGTATTCTCCATGCAGCTTCATGTCCCATAAGGTGAACCCCCTCAACGGTTTGAAATTTCCTGCTTCATCGTTGGCTAGGCGCCGTTCTCCTTCATAGGTTGCCACTGAATCAATCGAAACCCAATCTGCTAATTTCCAATTTACGCCGACACTAGCAAAAATTTTAGGAACCAACGGAACGTCCTTTCCTTCAAATGGACCGTTGGCAAATTCGGCTTTGCGCAATGTTAGACTACCTCGCAAGTTGACTGAGTCATTAAGGCTCGTATTAGCATTACTCTCTAACCCATAACGGTTTATCGGATCGGTATTTTCATTAGCGCCGAAACTCGATGAGTCATCTGGATCGAAACGAATTTCATCACGAGTTCTTGAGAAGTATACCCGGGTATCAATGTAACTATGGCCCATTCTAAATTTTGCACCACCTTGGACTTCTTTTGACGACTGATTTTTCAGTTCGAAGGTGTTTAGCGCGTAGGCGGTTCCTGATCTTTCGTCTAAGGTCGGCGTTCGGTAGCTGCGACCGACGTGACCGTATAGGCTAACAGAATTTGTTAATTGGTAATTAACACCAGCGTTCAGTGCATATTCGTTCTCAGATTCGGAGAGGGTTGGCTTATAGGTAGATTGCGCATACCCGTATGATCCGGGGTTTCCTGGATAAGCGGTGTCCCCAATCTGGAGAGACATTCTTTCAAGGCGCAAGCCAACACTTGTCGAGAGCTTTTGGGTTAACTTTATGGATGATTGATTATAAAAACCGGCCGTGTATTGATAAGCTTTGACGCGGGTAAACGGGGCAGTTTTTGGTGTCCTTTTCCTGTCGGAACTATAATCCACGTAATATAAATCCAATCCCGTGGTGCTAGTGATATTTTTGCCAGTCACAGAGGTGTCTAGCATTATACGCGGCGTTAAACCCCAAGTGGTGAGTACTGTATCTCGGGCCTGATCTTGATTTCGGAAGTCACTGTCTTGGTCTTTGCGACGGAGGCTGGCATCGATAATGAGCTCAGTAGAAGCGTTTAAATCGTATGAGCCACCAATATATGTGGCTATACCATTTTCAAGCGCATAGTCATTTGGAGTTTGGGCACCCCTCGGATCGGTAAGGTCATTTGTTCCCTTGCTTGGATCGACAAGACGACCACCGGGTAACCCAAGTTTTTGATCATCTAAATTCAGATTTAAAAAAATATCCCCTCTTTTCAGTTGCCGTCGAATTTCAAATGTTAGGTTCTTTTGTTTTAGATAGTTGTTATCGCGATAACCGTCGCTAAGTACTCGGTTGCCATATGCACTTATCGCGAAACCATCCTTACTTTGGGTAGATGAGAAACTAAATTCACGAAAGTGATCAGAACCGTAGCCTCCGTCGAAGTTGCTGTGGCTCCCAACCTTTGTATTTGATTTTGTAATAATATTGATTGTTCCACCTTCAGCCCCACCACCATAAAGTACGCCTCCAAAATTACCTCTTGTTACTTCTATCCTGTCGATGCTCTCCCGCGGAATTGAAGAGAAGTCGACTGCTGCCAAATCTAAATCTGTTAGCCGCCGTCCGTTGATTAGGATTAATGTATTAGCTGTTGCAGGCTCTCCGAAACCACGCATGTCAATTGTCTGCCCGGCACCGTCTGTACTGCCATAAAGATCTTGAAATTGTATGCCGGCTTCGGAGGATAAAATTTCCGGTATGGTCCGTCCAGGCGACCGTTGAATTTCTTCGGCGGTGACGATAGTCGTGGAAGTTCCAGCTATAGTCGTCGTGGATGCGCCGTCTAAAGGATTATTAAGGCGTGACGCGGTAACAACAATGGATGGAAATTTTACGTTGGTTCCGGTGACGCCCTCTTGGGCATTTAAAGAACTAACACTAATTGCAAGCAATACGCTAGTGATTGGGATGATAGTTATTCTTTTCATTTTATGGGTGTCCTTGAAAAAGGGTCAGACAGACATTCGTGGAAACACCAAAAGGCTCACACCCAAACAATAATTGGGCGGCTAACCAACAACATCTAATAGGGATAATGATCACCCCGGTTCTCCATCGCATGGCAAATGCCTGCGCCACCGCAAACGGAGTTTTCCGTCCCGCCGGTCTGCTCGCCCGCCGGATTGGTGACAATCATGACGGCCGGTCTCCTGGCTTGTGAATTATCGCTAACATCCGCCTTCCCGGTTTCCCAGTGGCTCATTGGATGCTAACTACTCACCTACAGTTGCGAGAGCAGCCACAGAATTGGACCGGGTCAACCCTAAGATTTACCTTAATCCGCACCGTGTTCCCTTTTCGCCCCGCAGTGGGGCACCGTCGGGGTTTTAAATAATCTGTTAGTCAGGCTTTTACAACCGTTGACGTCAAAATCCCACAGACTTTTGCATAAAATGTCCACTACCCGCAGCTCCCTCTTGCTCTTTCGCGATGTTGGCCTTACTGGTGCACCTTTTATGCCTTTCAGGGCAATTACTTCAATGTCAACAATTCGTTCCTTAGACCAAGTTCG
>CAYZDH010000071.1:0-2581 GCA_964477025.1 uncultured Rhodospirillaceae bacterium
CGTCCTCTAGATCTTTGACGAGCGTCGGGGAGGCAGCATCAGAAAGTGCAAATCGAGCCTTATCGCCCTGAATTTGTTGAGTAATATCAATCAAATATTTAGAGTTAAACCCTATTTCTAAATCGCCATCGTTGTAATCAACTTCGAGCTCTTCTGTTGCACTACCTGCATCAGGGCTAGTGGCCGAAAGAACCAGGCTATTAGCAACAAGACTTAGCTTGATTGCCCGTGATTTTTCCGTAGAAACCGTAGAAACCAAATCAACAGCCCGTTCAAAGCGGTTGCAGCTTACCTCAAGAAATTTATCGTTCGCTTCTGGAATAACCCGGTCATAGTCGGGGAAGGTCCCGTCAATTAATTTGGAACTCAAAACGATTCCTTCCATTGCAAAGCGAATTTTCGTATCCGACATCATGACGGCTATATCGTCGCCTGTTTCGTCGATTAGCTTCCGCAGCTCATTCACTGTTTTGCGGGGCACAATAACGCCAGGGATGTTTTCTGCGCCAGCAGGAACAGTAATTTCCATTCGGGCGAGGCGGTGCCCGTCTGTAGCGACCGCCCGCAAGACCGAACTACCGCTATCACTTTCGGCAGCATGCAGGTAAATACCGTTAAGATAATAACGGGTTTCCTCGGTTGAAATCGCAAAGCGCGTCCGATCTATTAAGGACCGCAAAGCCGCCGCTCCAAGGCTAAAGCTGTGCGGCATATCATCGTCAGTCATTGCTGGAAAGTCTTCGCTATCTAGGGTGGCTAGTTTTAATGATGATCGTCCCGACCTCATCGCCATCTGGCCTTCTTCCGACCCTCCACCAAGTTCAATTTGCGACCCATCTTCAAGCTTGCGCACGATATCAAATAGCGTATGCGCGGCGACCGTTGTCGTCCCATCCTGAGAGACATCAGCAGGCACCTTTTCGACAACTGAAATATCCATGTCGGTAGCCGACAATTCTACTGCTCCATCTTGGGCACGCATTAATACGTTAGATAAAATTGGAATGGTATTCCTGCGCTCAACTACACTCTGGACATGAGTTAATGCCTTTAATAAAGCACCGCGATCTATCGTAAACTTCATAACGTCACATTGTTCTCTTTTAAATAAAAACTACAATCTATCTCAGCACCTCCACTACCTTGAAGGTCACCAAAATTATATCATTTCATACGGATTGTAGCACGGGTTTAGATGCTCAAAAAACACTGGGTTAAAAGATTAAAAAATCCCAGAAAACTGCGGTTATCCCTCAAGCATCCGCCGCAGCAGGTCAACGTCTTCGCAGAATGCCGAATCTGTATGCCTCAACTCTTCGACTTTCTTAACCGCATGCATCACAGTTGTGTGGTCGCGGCCACCAAATTTTCTGCCAATTTCGGGAAGTGAACGCGAAGTCAACTGCTTTGCGAGATACATCGCTACCTGACGGGGGCGTGCAACAGCACGAGCTCGACGAGCGGAATGCATATCAGCAATTCGAATATTGAAATGCTCAGAAACACGCTTCTGAATTTCTTCAATTGTCACGCGGCGGTCGTTGGCGCGAAGGATGTCATGCAGGACCTCCTGACAGGTTTCCAGGGTAATCTCCCGGCCAACAAGCTCAGAATGCGCAACAACCCTATTCAACGCTCCTTCAAGCTCACGAACATTGGATGTAATACGGTGCGATAAAAATTCCTTAACCTTTAACGGAATCTCAACTTTAAGCCGTGCGCATTTTACATCTAAAATCCCAAGTCGTAACTCAAAGTTTGTCGCATGAATGTCAGCAACTAACCCCCAACCAAGACGGGACCGCAGACGTTCCTCCATACCCTCTAGATCCAACGGAGATTTATCGGCAGAAATAACAACCTGCCGATTATTGTCCACTAAGTCGTTAAAAGTATGGAAAAACTCCTCCTGTGTAGCTTCCTTGCCATTTATAAACTGCACATCATCAATCATCAGGAGATCAACCGAGCGGAATTGTTCCTTGAAAGAAACCGTATCCTTAAACCTTAACGCCCGGATAAAGTGGAACATAAATTTCTCAGCAGACAAGTATACCACTCGACGCTCAGGGAACTTGGCACGTGTATGGTTAGCAATTGCATGCATCAAATGCGTTTTGCCAAGGCCAACACCACCATACAGAAAGAGGGGGTTAAAAGGCGCATCATCAGAATCAGCGACTCGGCGTGCTGCCGCATAGGCTAATTCGTTGGGCTTACCAACAACGAAATTCGAAAAAGTAAACCTAGTGTCGAGCGGGGCACTAATTTCGGGCCGAGATTCCGCAGCCCTATTTGTATTAGAAAAACCCCCTGCCTGGGATTTGGTTGCCCCATTTTCCACTGGTCGATTTAGAGGCCGCGTTGTCGGCGTCTGCACAAAGACGTTAATAACATCAATTGTCGAATTCTCGCCAACCCACAGTTCACGAAGCCGATCACCATAATGGCTCACAACCCAATCACGCATAAAACGCGTAGGAACCGCAATTTTTACTGCACCATCGGTTACAGAAACCAACGTCAACGGCTTCAACCAACTACGGTAGGAGGCGTCTCCAACCTCTGATCTTAACAATCC
>CAYZDH010000071.1:2681-9317 GCA_964477025.1 uncultured Rhodospirillaceae bacterium
ACGGCTTCAACCAACTACGGTAGGAGGCGTCTCCAACCTCTGATCTTAACAATCCACGAACTCTTGCCCATTGAGCCGTAATCTTCGGATCAAGTCTTGGTCCCGGCATGCTTATTTCCCCAGTCCCCAAACAATCTACTAAATTGCAGATTGACTATTTATACAGTTTGCCTAGAAGTAGAAATTTTCGGCCCCGATTTAAGCGGTTTCAATAAGTCCCCGCTTACCCCAATTTTTTCTAGTCTTACCGCCTTTATTTGATATTTACGCTAAAACTATGATTAGACAAAAAAGAAACAAAATTTTTATTATCTTAGACTAACTCATTACTTAAAAAGTATAGAAAAAAAAATTTTTTACTTGGTTTTTCTAATATGTAACCAAAACTCAATGTTAAACCTAAATGGGCTAAGATCGGATAGCAAGCCGATCAAAGCACAAAAATAAAAAAAATTTGATTGACAAATTAAGCACTCCCGATTCGAGTCATCGACTCAAGGACTTGCGCAAAAACCATAAGTTTTTGGTGTATTAGAGCAAGCTACGCACTTAAAAAATATAGCTCGCGCGCTCAATAGGTTTCTACCAAGGCACTATAAATGCCGGGCAGCACTTTTAGGTGGGACCAGCTGTTTAAAGGAATTTAGAAAAAGGTCAGGAGAGAGCGTTAACCCGAGCAGACAAACGCGATACTTTACGGGACGCTGTATTTTTTTTCATAACGCCTTTAGAAACACCCCGCATTAACTCGGGCTCTGCGGCGGTAAGGGCCGCTTTAGCAGAAGTTCGATCACCCTCCCCAATTGCCGCCTCGACGTTTTTGACAGCCGTGCGAATCCGACTTAGCCGGTCTCGGTTACGTTCTGTCCGTCGTTCTATCTGTCGGACGCGCTTTTTTGCGGAATTTGTATTTGCCATGCTTTCAATCCTGCTTACTTGCAGCGGTTCGGGTTTCTATAGTGCAACAGACCCCCCGTCAAGCACTTACCCGCCACTTTTCCGGTTTAATAAAGCATTATGATTTACCAAATTGAGGTTTCCTTTTTGCGACAAAGGCTTCCATACCTTCGCGCTGATCCGGGGTGCCAAAAGATGCCTGAAACATCCGCCTTTCGTATCTGACCCCCTCAGCAAGAGTGGTCTCATAGGCTCGGTTAACCACATCTTTCACCATCATCGTCGCCGAACGTGACATAGATGCAATCTTCTGGGCCGTAGAAATAGCTTCATCAACCAAATTTTCCGTCGGAACAATACGACTAACCAAACCCGCTCTTTCAGCCTCTTCGGCATCCATCATTCTTCCTGTCAAACACATTTCCATTGATTTAGATTTTCCCACCAAACGCGTAAGGCGCTGCGAGCCCCCTGCGCCCGGGCAAACCCCAATTTTAATCTCTGGCTGACCAAATTGCGCTGTTTCTGCTGCAAGAATAAAATCACACATCATCGCAATCTCACAGCCGCCCCCGAGCGCAAAACCAGCCACCGCTGCGATCACCGGCTTGCGGCATATCGCGACCTGTTCCCATCCAACAGTTATAAAATCTTCAGAAAAAGTTGTTGGCCAGGTATTGGACTGCATTTCTTTGATATCCGCGCCTGCCGCAAACGCCTTTTCCGAACCTGTTAAAACGATGGCGCCAATCTCAGCGTTTTTCTCCATCATTCTTAAAGCATCAGCCAACTCACCGACTAACACTGTTGAGAGGGCGTTAAGAGACTCTGGACGGTTAAAAGTTATCAGACCAACATTGCCACGCGTTTCGACGATAATTGTTTCATAGCTCATCAAGAGTTACCCCCCATAGGTTTGTATCTATTTTGGTGTAAGCGAAAATTGAACCATTAATTTGCCGCCATTAACCGTTACAGTCAGACCGAGCCTTTCATCTTCCCTTACCCAATTTAACACTTCCGCCGAGATCCAACCTAGTTGAGGAAGGGTATGTTCATAAAAAGCTAATACATTCTCTCTTCCTATCGTGTCACCAGGTGCACTTTTTGCTGAGACTTGGACTATCCTACCCTGCTGAGTTGAAAAAATCAGCGCAGACCCTTTTACTTCAGTGAGCCCCTCCATCAGCGGCAAATCTTCTACTACTGAGAGAAATCCCCCGGCAGCGCTAGCTTTCCCAAAATTAAGCATCAAAGCCATCACCAGTAGATGTAACAAAAACCTGATGCGTTTAGATAAAACATCTCTATTCATAGGCGCGATGTACCTCAACGTTGGCACCTTGCACAGAAGAAAGTGGATCGCCCCGCCTGTACAATTCGTTTTACTGGCCTCATACAGGTATCGCATGGTTTTCCCTCGCGTCCATAGACTTTGAAATTGTATTGAAAATATCCCATTTCACCCGTTGGGGTCACGTGGTCCTGTAATGTTGATCCACCAGCATTGATAGCGGCGCACAAGACCTCTTTTATTGTAGAAACCAAGCGTTCAACGCGCGAAATACTGATGTTTTGAGTAATTCGGCGAGGGGACACGCCGGCTATAAAAAGGCCCTCACAAACATAGATATTTCCAAGCCCCGCGACAATGCGTTGATCAAGTAACGCAGATTTTATGGTCGTTTTGCGGCCTTTAAGACTATTCATAAGATATGCAGCAGTAAATTCCTCGCCTAGCGGTTCCGGGCCTATTGACTTGAGTAGAGGGTGGTTAAACAATCTTTCTTCACGCGTTAAATCCATGAGACCAAACCGGCGAGGGTCGGAAAACCGAACGACAGTGCCATTTCCAACTGAAAACGCGATATGTTCATGTCTTCGGGCAGCAACCTCCACCTCAGTGCCTTGCTCAACTATCATACGCCCGGACATGCCAAGGTGCACTAACACGACATCGCCACTATCAAGGTAGACTAGAAGATACTTGGCGCGTCGATCAAGCTGCGTAATCTTCCGGCCGGTCAACATATCTGAAAAATTCTGTGGCAAAGGGCGGCGCAGATCCGAGCGCCTTACCACCACTTGGTTAATCCTTCTGCCAACCATAGCTTTCTCTAATCCCCGGCGAACGGTTTCCACCTCTGGAAGCTCTGGCATTATTGGTCCACCCAGTTAAATCATGCTGTTCTTTACCTTGCCCAAAGCTAGCGCGAATTATCCAGCTGCGCTATTGTCGTTATATGAAAAATCGTTCCACAAATGATCCCATAGCCGACGACGAAATCAACTTTGGTTTCCGGCGTGTTAGAAAAAATGAACACGCCGGTCTAGTTTCCGGCCTATTTAGATCTGTTGCGGATCGATATGATTTAATGAATGACCTTATGAGTGGCGGCCTGCATCGACTTTGGAAACAGTCGTTGATCGACCGGATCAATCCTCAGCCAGGAATGCGAATAGTCGATGTAGCCGGCGGGACGGGCGACATTACCTTCAAATTTCTAAAGCAACTCGAGGGTTTTTCAGACAATGACGGCAAGGCAAACCAAGCCATAATTTGTGACCCTAATAAAGAGATGCTCAGAGTTGCCCAAAAAAAGGCCATAGATAGAGGGTATCTAGACGGCATAGAATTTATCCAAGCGCCAGCAGAAGGGTTGCCCATCTGCGATCGCGCAGCTGATGTGTGTATAATTTCCTTTGGATTAAGAAACGTCACTGACCGGGCTGCTGGTTTAGCAGAAATTTTTCGAATCCTCGATTTTGGCGGGCATTTCATTTGCCTTGAGTTCTCTCCAGCCGTGGCACCTTTTCTTGCACCTTTGTACGACACTTATTCCACCCATATTCTCCCCTGGCTAGGCAAACACGTGGCAGGGAACAAGGAAGCCTACCAATACCTAACAGAGAGCATCCGTTGTTTTCCCGGACCTGCTGCTTTGACGGAGGAAATGCAAAACACAGGGTTTAGTAATATCCAATGTCAAATGATGTCTGGCGGTATTGTCGCTATCCACTCAGCCTGGCGCCTCTAAAAGGCATGTTTCGCGCCCTTCGTAATATCGGTCTTGTCGCGGGAATCGTTCGTACGATGGGGAAATATGACTCTCTATTTTTTATACAAATGGATGGCGTTCCGTTTTACATAAAGTGCTGCTGCTTTTTTATTACTTTAGGGGTCTACCCAAAGTCCGATTTCGCCGACAAGAGAAAAGGCGAAAGGCTAGCGCTTGCCCTTCAAAGCCTAGGGCCAGGTTTTATAAAACTAGGGCAAGCCTTATCAGTCCGTGCCGACCTAGTCGGCAAAGAAATTGCCGACGACCTAACAACATTACAAGATAATATACCACCTTTTGAAACCGATAAGGCGCGGCAGTCAATTGAGGATGAGCTTGGAAAACCCCTCAGTGAAATCTTTAACTCTTTCGATGACACGCCAATCGCCGCCGCTTCGATTGCCCAGGTTCATTATGCTACTACAGCCGAAGACCTGCCGGTTGCAGTCAAAATATTGAGGCCTGGGATTGAAAGCGCCTTCGCACGGGAACTTGATCTCCTACACTGGCTCGCGGAAATCGTTGAGCGTCTTATTCCAAAAGCACGCCGATTAAGGCCAGCTGGGGTTATTGAAACCCTAGCAGAAGTCGTTTCAATGGAGTTAGATTTACGACTAGAAGCAGCGGCTGGCGACGAACTGCGAGCTAATTTCAGCGAAGACCTGAGGTTTAAAGTCCCGGCGATGGACTGGACTAGAACTGGAAAGCGTGTGCTCACATCCGAACGAGTTTCCGGCATCCCAGTTGATGAAATCCTCGAACTCCAGAAGGCAGGGCACGATACCGAGAATATCGTTGCCAATATGGCGCGGTCATTTTTTTTACAAGTATTTAGGGATGGATTTTTTCATGCAGATCTCCATCCGGGCAACCTATTGGTCAATGAGGACGGAGCGATACAAGCCGTTGATTTCGGTATTATGGGGCGTCTCGACAAACAAACTCGCTACTATCTCGCCGAGATGATGATAGGGTTTCTGACAGCTGATTACGCCAAAGTCGCGGCAATTCATTTCCAAGCGGGGTATATCCATAGATCTAAGTCGAGAGAAGCCTTTGCTCAGGCCGCGCGGGCTATTGCTGAGCCTATCCTAGGGCTTCCGCTAAAAGACATATCCCTCGCGCGTCTTTTGGCGCAGCTATTCCAAGTAACAGAGCGCTTTGAGATGGAAACCCAACCGCAACTACTGCTTTTGCAAAAAACTATGCTCATTGCTGAGGGCGTCGGTCGGCAGCTTCACCCAGGCACTAATATGTGGGAGCTCGCCCGGCCCCTGATTGAAGACTGGATGGAAAATGCTTTGTCTCCGGAAGCAAAAACAGCTGAAGCTATTATGGAAGCTGGTAAATTAATCGAACAACTCCCGATACTTATAAACGATATGGGTGAGAATGTTGCAACATTAGCTGGCGACGGCCTCAAACTACATCCAGACACGTTAAGCGCTATGTCAAAAAGCAAAAAATCAGCTGCCTGGCCATGGTGGGCAGGGGCTATAATCGTTCTTGGTGTGATTATTTCAGCAATTTAATGGTTTGTCTTTAAAAGCGGCCCGGGCATAAAACTCCGAGGAATTTCAATTTCCTATTTGATTTAAAGGCTAATTTCAGCGCAGACTTATAGAACACTATCGTTCAAGATCTGAGCTTCTATGGGGCAGAGGATAAGAAAACGGAACCACATCTAAGAATACAACAAATCTACAGGGAGAAATTTTATGAAGTTAGGAAGATTAATTACACTGCTCACAGCATCTCTATCTCTAACCGCGTTTGGCAGTGTTGGCCACGCCGATAACGTATCGAATTTCTATAAAGGGAAGCAAGTAAGTATCGTTGTAGCAGCACGTGCCGGCGGCGGGCATCACAAATATTCATTATTTATTTCGCCCTTTATGAAAAAACATATGCCGGGCAATCCAACATTTATTACACAAAACATGGGCGGTGCTGGTGGCACCAAAGCAGCCAACTATCTTTATAACCGAGCCGCAAAGGACGGCACTGCGATCGGAATTCTGCTTTCAGATACTCCCTTTGCATCAAGAATGCGGACCACAGGGGTAAAATATGTCGCAAATAATTTTCACTATATTGGCGGCGTTGATAAACCCCAAGGTGCTTTTGTTGTGCTTAAAAGAGCCGGCATTAAAACCATGGAAGAAGCTAAGAAAAAATCGGTTGTTTTCGCGTCTACTGGAAAAGGGTCACAAACTTACATTTTACCCAAGCTTGCTAACAGTATGATCGGCACCAAGTTCAAAATTGTAACGGGTTATCGTGGCATGGCTGGCGTCTACAAAGCGCTGGATGGCAAAGAAGCGGATGGATTTCAGTCGGGGTGGTCTTCGGTGCAGCTAATCCGTCCACATTGGCTTGCGGCGGGACGCGTCATCGTCCTTGCTGCAAATTCTCTGTCACCACTAAAAGACGCACCCAATGCTCCAACATTCCGCGACTTGGTCAAAAACCCCCTTGATAGAAAAATTGTTGAACTGATAAGTAATAACGATGTAATAGGTCGGGCCTGGATAGCCCCTCCGGGTATTCCGAAGGCACGTCTAAAAGCACTTCGGACAGCATTTGAGAAAATGGCCACTGATCCCGAAGCAAAAAAAGCGGCCAAAAAACGTAAAATGGACTGGAATTACGTCGACTGGAAGCCGCAACAAGAACACGC
>CAYZDH010000071.1:9417-11930 GCA_964477025.1 uncultured Rhodospirillaceae bacterium
GCTGCCGTTCGATGTATATTAACCAAATCTGCAACCGAGTTTGTTACGCCACTATCGGTAGCAACGTTATCTGGGGACAAGGTTTATGGTGACCTCTTCTCGCTGACTGACGAATATCAGATGGGACATATAGAACTTTCCCGTGATGCAGATTTACTTATTGTTGTTCCAGCAACGGCCAATATCCTGGCCCGCATGGCACAGGGTATTGCTGACGATTTGGCTACCACAGTTTTGCTGGCAACTGACAAAAAGGTGATGGCGGCACCATCAATGAATGTTCGTATGTGGGAACACGCTGCGACAGTCAGTAATATTAAAACGCTGCAGGGTCGTGGCATCGAAATTCTTGGGCCAAATTCTGGGGGCATGGCTTGCGGGGAATATGGGGTAGGCCGAATGGTCGAGCCAGCAGAAATTTTAACAGCAGTTCAAGCGCATTTTATGGATAATAGCAGGCTCAATGGTTTGCGTGCGCTGGTGACAAGCGGACCAACACATGAAGCTATTGACCCTGTCCGTTATATAGCCAACCGGTCTTCCGGCAAACAAGGGAACGCGATTGCATCAGCATTAGTCAGACTTGGCGCTGAAACGACATTAGTCAGTGGTCCGACAAACGAACCAGACCCCGTTGGGGCAAAGATCATTCATGTTGAAACAGCACGTGAAATGTTGACAGCATGCAAAAACGCACTCCCAGCTGACATCGCTATTTGCGCGGCGGCCGTGTCTGATTGGCGGATAAGGCAAAAAACTAATCACAAAATTAAAAAAGAAAACGCTGAGCTATCACTGTCGCTTAAGGAAAATCCAGATATTTTAGAAATGCTTTCTCAACAAGGCAATGGAAGGCCGCGACTTGTCGTCGGTTTTGCTGCAGAAACTGGCGACGTAGTCGAAAAGGCCGTCGCCAAAAGAGTTAGAAAGGGCTGTGATTGGATAATAGGCAATGACGTCTCTCCCAAGAGCGGTACATTCGGGGGCAATACTAATCAGGTGTACTTGGTAACTGAAACCGAAAGTGAAAGCTGGCCAAAAATGTCTAAGCAGGAGGTAGCCGATGTGCTTGCACGTCGCATTGCAGATCAATTTCGTGCCCAAACAACCACAGAATAGAGGTCAAAATGGTTTCGGTCGCAGTTAAGCGTTTGCCCCATAATACCGACCTTCCATTGCCAGAATATGAGAGTGTGGCAGCTGCCGGAATGGATCTGCCGGCAGCAATTGAGAGCGATCTGATAATAACGCCTGGCGAGAGGGTGCTTGTGCCAACCGGTTTGGCGCTCGCCTTACCCGTGGGCTATGAAGCGCAGATCCGTCCGCGGTCTGGCCTCGCTTTAAGAAATGGTGTGACCGTCCTAAATACGCCGGGTACAGTGGATGCCGATTATCGTGGTGAGGTAAAGGTCATTCTCGTAAATTTTAGCAATAGTGATTTTATAATCCAAAGGGGTATGCGTATCGCCCAGATGGTGATAGCCCCTGTCTTACAGGTGTCCTTAATGGACGTCGATGTTCTACCCAAAACCGCCCGCGGCGAGGGTGGTTTTGGATCTACCGGGACCACTACCTAAATAATAATAGGTCACATGGAATTCACCGACGAACAGCTTCAACGTTATGCCCGACACATTGTTTTACGTGAAATAGGGGGTATCGGGCAGGAGAAACTGTTGTCGGGGAAGGTCTTAGTAATTGGCGCGGGCGGTCTTGGCGCCCCACTTCTTTTGTACCTCGCCGCCGCCGGCGTCGGTACACTCGGAGTCGTCGACGACGATTTAGTCGATCTGTCCAACCTGCAGCGTCAAGTTATCCATACCACTCAAAACATTGGCTTTCCAAAAACAGAAAGCGCTGCAAGGGCTGTTTCAGCAGTTAACCCTGATGTAAATTTTCGGCCTCACCATTTAAGAGTGAGGAGCGACAACATCCTAGGGCTAATTGAGGAATACGATATCATTGCCGACGGTTCAGATAATTTTGAAACCCGCTTCCTAGTAAATGACGCCTGTCATCTCGCCGGGAAAACCCTAGTGTCGGGCGCCATTTTACGTTTTGAAGGCCAAGTCAGTACTTTTAAGTCTCACCTGGGCAAAGCTTACCCCTGCTATCGTTGCTTGTATCGTTGGCCACCACCAGCCAACTTCGTCCCGAGTTGTGCTGAAGGTGGTGTGCGCGGTTCCCTTGCCGGAACTGTTGGGTCAATTCAAGGCACAGAGGTTCTAAAGGAAATCATGGGAGTTGGGACTAGCCTGTCTGGGAATTTGATATTATATGACGCGTTAGAGACGGAATTTCGCAAAATTTCCCTAAAACGTGACACTGATTGCCCTCTTTGTGGTGACAAACCCATAATTTTAGACCTTTCTATCCACTCTGAGGCCTAAAATGACGTTTCGCTGCCGATTGTCTCTAATCGTCTTCTCAGGCGATTTTGATCGAGTGCATTATGCGCTGGCGATGGCGAGTGCCGCGGCAGCCACCGACAGGCCCGTTACATTGTTTTTCTC
>CAYZDH010000072.1:0-8538 GCA_964477025.1 uncultured Rhodospirillaceae bacterium
ACCCAGGAACGTTTTATGTAATTAGGAATTCTGGCGGTCTAGTTACACCTGGCGGAGGCGATGGAATGGACCTATCAATTGGAGCCTCTTTAGAATTCGCAGTTCAAATATATGGCGTGAAACACATTGTGGTCATGACAAGCCCGCATTGCGGTCTACTTAACTGCCTTTTGAACGAAGATGCTGCTGGTATCGCCGCAATCGTTGGGGGTCAGTATCTTCCAAATTGGACACAGTTGACAGCCTCAGCAATTAATCGTGTCGCTAACAAAAAAATTCCGGCAGAAGACCGTATACGAATTTTCAGTCAGGAATTGATTAGGACTTCGTTTGAGAATCTAATGACATACCCCTGGATACTAGACCGTGTTTTCAATGGGTCAATCGCTTTGCATGGCTGGTATTGTGACGAAGTCAAAGGGGTGTTTTCCTGTTTTGATCCAGGTACGGATGAATTCAATAGCGATTAATCGCTTACCCCGATCGAATGAAAGCTCAACTGCGTTACTTCCAAAACATGCGGTACGCTTCGGATTCTATCCATGACATCCTCACTAATTTCCTTATCTAGCTCTAGTAGTGCCACCGCATCACCACCACGTTTAGTTCGGCCTAGAATAAAGTTCGCTATATTGACCCCTTCATTTGCCATCGCCATACCCAAGGCCCCAATAATACCCGGCATATCATTGTTCACCGTATAAATCATCTGGCGACCCAGCGACGCTTCCATCGGCACGCCCCCAATATCGACGATTCGCGGTTTGTCACCGCCGATAAGCGTTCCGGCAACAGATAACTGACGTTCTCCCGTTTTAACGGTAAGGCGCACAAGTGTTTGATATTCGCACTCTCGTTCATGATTGACTATCGATACACCTATATCGCGATCCCGCGCGATAACGGGCGCATTCACCATATTAACGGACTCCATAGCCGGTGCCATGACACCCTTCAGAGCGCATGCAGTAAGCGGCTTGGTATTTAAACTGGCTGCGTGCCCTTCGTACTCAATGGTAATAGATTCTAAGCCTGCCCGAATGACCTGCCCCGCAAAACCACCAAGAAGCTCAGCGAGCTGCATATAAGGTTTAAGTTTCGGGCCATCTTCGGCGGATACCGAAGCCATATTTATAGCATTCACAACTGCCCCATTTATTAAATAATCGGACATTTGCTCGGCAACCTGTAACGCTACATTTTCCTGTGCTTCGGCAGTGGCAGCACCTAAATGCGGCGTCGCTACAACTTTTTCCATTCCAAATAAACTATAATTTTCTGGCGGCTCCGTGGAAAATACATCGACTGCAAATCCCCCGACTCGCCCGGATACAAGGGCAGCTTTTATATCTTTCTCTACAATCAGCTCCCCGCGCGCGCAGTTGATAATTAAGGTGCCGTCCCTCATTTTATCAAAGGCATCCGTATTTAGGATATCCCGTGTCGCATCAGTAAGAGGGGTATGCAGCGTAATAACATCTGCCCTGGAAAATAGCTCTTCCAATTCAACTTTTTCAACGCCAAGATCCTGTGCACGATCAAATGTCAAAAATGGATCATACGCTACTACTCGTAGTTTTAATCCAATCGCCCGTTCGGCGACGCGTGATCCGATATTACCGCAACCAATTATTCCGAGCGTTTTGCCAGTAAGCTCCGTCCCCATAAAGCGAGACTTCTCCCATTTCCCAGATTGTGTCATTTGATCCGCAGAGGGTATTTGACGGGCCAGCGCAAACATCATGGCAATTGCATGCTCAGCTGTCGTAATCGCGTTTCCAAACGGCGTATTCATAACGACAACACCATTCGCCGAGGCCGCATCAATATTGATATTATCAACGCCTATGCCGGCCCGACCAACAACTTTTAAATTCTTTGCAGCAGCGAGCACTTCCGGCGTGACTTTTGTTGCTGAACGCACCGCCAAACCTTCATATTCAGCTATACAAGCAATCAATTCATCAGGCGACAAATCTGTTTTGACATCTACCTCGAGACCACGATTATTAAAAATTTCAACTGCGCGGGGGCTTAAACTATCAGAAATAAGTATTTTTGGCATTTTATCCTCACTCTGCTTCCGTCAACTCGGCCTTGACCGAGCCATACGCCCAGTCAAGCCACGGAAATAAGTCTTGTAAATCATCCGTCTCAACCGTCGATCCTGCCCAAATACGTAAACCTGGCGGGGCATCGCGATAACCATTGATATCATAAGCAGCATTTTCAAATTCTAGGAGAGCGTCGATTTTCTTGGGAACGGTGGCTTTTACATGCTCTGGTAGTTCATGGAACCAACTATCAACAATACTAAGGCAAACTGAGGTGTTTGATCTTATTTCTGGGGTTACCGCGAGAAAGTCGACCCAAGCCGTATTATCGACCCAGTTCGAGATTACTCTCAAGTTGGCATTGGAGCGCTCGATAAGCGATTTCGCACCCCCAATAGTTTCGGCCCATTTCAGTCCATCCAAGGCGTCTTCTACACACACCATTGATGGTGTGTTGATCGTTTCGCCCTTAAAAATTCCTTCGATCAATTTACCTCTAGCAGTCAGCCGAAAAATTTTCGGAATTGGCCAGGATGGAACGTAATTCTCAAGACGATCAACGGCTTTAGGACTCAAAATTAGCATGCCATGTTGCGCTTCGCCGCCCATAACCTTTTGCCACGAATAAGTGACAACATCGAGTTTTTCCCACGGCAAAGTCATTGCGAATGCGGCCGAGGTAGCATCACAAATTGACAAGCCTTCACGGTCTTCAGAAATCCAATCCCCATTCGGGACCTTTACACCGGAAGTAGTACCGTTCCAGGTGAAGACAACATCACGAGACCAGTCAGTCTTATCTAACTCAGGAATTTCACCATATGCCGCTTGAATGACCCGAACATTTTCAAGTTTAAGCTGCTCTGTGATGTCTTTAACCCAGCCAGACCCAAAACTCTCCCAGGCCAATACATCAACTCCCTTTGCGCCAAGCATTGACCAAAGAGCCATTTCTACCGCTCCGGTATCTGATGCCGGAACAATACCGATACGATAGTTGTCAGGAAGACCTAAAATTTCTCGCGAGCGGGTTAAAACTTCGGCGAGGCGGTCTTTGCCCGGTCCGGATCGATGGGATCGGCCGACAAGCGCACCCGAAAGTATAGACGCGTCCCAACCGGGGCGTTTAGCACAAGGGCCTGAAGAAAAACAAGGATTATTCGGTAGCCGCGCAGGACGCGCGAAGCTTTCATTTGTCATAATGACTCTCCCTCACAGAAGAGGCGCAACCCGTTGGGGGGTCGTGGCCCGCCGTCGTTTTAATAGTATGTCAATCAAGGGTCAACTAAAGTTTTAGTAAAAAGGACGATTAAGGCTTTTTATTATTTCCCTATCTTTAACTACAGTAATTCAATTGACGTCGTGCAACCTAAATTGGGGGCTTCGCTATAGTAAAAATTAGGTATGCAGAACGGAATCTGTGTGGATAGATGTATCTTTATAATGTTTCGGTAATTATCTTTTTGATAAAAGTGTTGAGAGATTGTCTAATACATCACATATCCTAGTTATCGATGACGACACAAGACTGCGCGATTTATTGCAACGTTACTTGAGCGATAACGGTTTCACCGTGTCATCTACATCCAGTGCTGCTGAAGCCCGGCAGCTCCTGGTGAGTCTGACCTTTGATCTCATCGTTTTAGACGTCATGATGCCGCAAGAAGACGGATTAACTTTTACAGAATGGCTGAGACAAAGGAACGATATACCCGTCCTGATGTTAACTGCTCGGGGCGAAATTCAGGATCGTATAGCCGGCCTTGAACGCGGCGTAGACGATTATCTGGCCAAGCCATTTGACCCTCAGGAGCTTTTACTGCGTATTAGGACAATCCTGAGAAGAGTAAGAATTGGGGAACCGACTGAGACGTTTACAGATACCGAAATTAAGCTTGGGGATTGCATTTACCAAACTAACAGAAAAGAATTATGGCAGGACGGGCAACGCATTCACCTAACGGAGATGGAAGCAGGCTTACTTCACAGTCTGGCCGTCCGTTTAGGCGCTACAGTAAGCCGCGAGGCTTTAATCCTAGACAGTGGTATTATTGGCGGTGTGAGGGCGGTCGATGTGCAAGTTACAAGGCTACGAAGAAAGATTGAACCAAACTCCCGAAGCCCGCGCTATCTTCAAACGGTGCGTGGACGCGGGTACGTTCTTCGCCCTGATTAAAGAACGAAACGATGTTTAAAATAAAACAATTCCTACCCCGATCTCTATTCGGGCGTTCAGTTATGATAATTGTAACCCCGCTCGTCCTTTTACAAGTTGTATCCACCTGGATTTTTTATGACCGCCATTGGGCAACGATAACTAGGCGACTTGCCTCGGCTGTAGCCGGTGAAATTGCCAGCGTTATTGACAATCGGCATAATTTTCCAGGCGAAAAGAACCAAAATTGGGTGTTCCATTCTGCTGGGACAAATTTAGGTTTACAAATAAATGTCCGAAAGGATGATATACTTCCCAATCATCCTCGAACTACGGGTTCTTCGACCCTAGACAAGCTGCTGGGCAATGCGTTACGTGATCAAGTTCGTCGACCATTTCACATGGATACCGTAAGTCATAAGAGAAAGGTTAGGATAGAAGTCCAGCTTCCCGATGGTGTAATGGATATTATTGTGCATCGAGAGAGACTATTCAGTTCCACGACGTATATCTTCGTGATGTGGATGGTGGGTACATCGATGCTATTATTCGCGATCGCTACAATATTTATGCGAAACCAGGTTCGACCAATTCAAAGGCTAGCAACTGCTGTAGATAATTTTGGTAAAGGAAGGGAAGATTCTGATTTTACCCCGGAGGGGTCTACAGAAATTCGTCAAGCAGCGGCGGCCTTTAATCTTATGCGTGAGCGCATTCAACGCACCATAACCCAGCGTACGGAAATGCTTGCAGGGATTTCACATGATCTCAGAACACCACTAACCCGTATGAAGCTTCAACTCGCGATGATTGGCGACACTCCCGCAATCGCAGACCTCCGATCCGATGTCGAAGAGATGGAAAAAATGGTGGAGGAATATCTCGCTTTTGCACGAGGAGAAAGCGCCGAATATGTTGAAACAACAAATATCGCTTCAATCCTTCGGGATGTTGTGAATGGTTTACGGCTAAACGAAACACCTATAACCATCACTACCAAAGACGGAGTATTTATCCCAATAAAGCCAAATGGATTTAAACGGGCGATTACAAACCTTGTAAGTAATGCCATTTTTTATGGAAAAAAAGTAGCGGTAGAGTTAACAGAAATCCCAGGGGCTATACAAATCTCAGTCGATGATGACGGTCCTGGTATCCCCTTGGAAGAGAGAGAAGATGTATTTAAACCATTTTATCGTTTAGACAGCGCTCGAAGTCCAGATTCTGGTGGCAGTGGCCTCGGTCTCACAATAGCTCGAGACGTTATTCGTGCTCACGGTGGCGACCTGACCATCGAAGATTCTCCGCTTGGCGGCGCTAGAATTTGTATGCGTCTGCCCATCTGAACTTGAATTGCCGGCAAAAACTTTGAGTTTTATACGAAGTACTCATTC
Organism: uncultured Rhodospirillaceae bacterium; assembly: GCA_964477025.1. Classification (GTDB taxonomy): domain Bacteria; phylum Pseudomonadota; class Alphaproteobacteria; order MPNO01; family UBA2964; genus UBA2964. The sequence goes on from CAYZDH010000072.1 coordinate 5,604, forward strand.
ATCTTTTACCAAAAGACGATAGTTTTTGATTAGATTAACGACACGTTCTAACTAGCCTTAAAAGCCAAAACTATTATATATTTTACCCAATATGATTATCAGCAACACCAAAGGGAAGGAAAGTCGATAGTCTTATAGCCTGTTTGAGCCGCCGGTCTAGAAAAGCCATAGTTTTTGCCAAATCAGGAGTATCATCATCGATCCAAACAGCTAGGGCTGCCAAATATATCGTAGCCAAACCCTTTACGCGAAGTTTACCAGCCAATCCAGCAGTACTTATCCCCGCTGACTCAAGTGTCCAGGTCATCGCATTCAAAAATCTTGGGACTAAAGAAAGAGCTCCTAGAGGGTCTAACATTGTCTCCCTAAGAATAGAGGTGATGGCCGCTTTATTTACTTCCATGGCATCAAAACGCCGTAAAATTGTATCCAGAAGACGATCGTGAATCGGTTCTCCAAGGGCGGATATATCAGACCTATCGATGACGGTGCTGGTCGTTTCATCCATAATGGCACCGACAATAGCCGTTTTTGAGGGGTAGTTGAGGTGAAGCTTGCCCAAACTTATACCCGCATCAGCGGCAATCATTTGTAACGACACATCCCGCCACCCTACTTCTAAAGCGCAGTTCAATGCAGCGTCAATAATTTTACTACGTATATTTAAAGGTCTTTTAGCCATATCCGTTATTATCCTCCGCACCTCATTTTAGGAGCTCAACAATAATGTTCCAAGGATTCAAACCTATATTATAAGATGGCAGATTCCATTGAAACGCTGCGCTACCTATGCGACCTTAGGGTCATAGAATTAAAAAAATGACATTATGCCACGTTCTGTCCCTCAAAGTTTTATGCAGGCAACCTTTCAAAAACCACGGCTAACCTACACGCGTGAGCAAGAGTTAATTAAAAAACTACAGAATGGGGACACCGGCGCAGCACAAGAATTAGTCACCAGCCACCTTCGTTTTGTTTTGCATATAGCTCGCCTCTATAAAAGCCATGGATATCCTCTTGCTGACCTTATGCAGGAAGGAACCGTGGGTCTTATGGAAGCTCTAAAGAGATTTAACCCAAACAAACGCACCCGTCTTTCAACCTATTCGATGTGGTGGATTCGAGCCGCTATACAGGATTACGTTATACGTTCCAGATCACTGGTAAAAATTGGCACAACAGCAGCACAGAAATCTCTTTTCTTTAATATCAGACGGCGTATGGCGGAGCGTCCCTGGGAAGATTCCCTACCAGAGGAGCTTGCCCGGAATTTAGCAACACGATTTAACACATCAGTTTCTGATGTTTTTAAATTCGCCCTCCGAATTGGGCGCACAGATCAATCCTTAAACGTTCCAGCTAAAGGAAAGATATCATCAACGCTTATTGATCAGGTTATTGATGAAAGGCCTAGTCCGGAAGAAAAACTGATCAAGGAAAAGGATGGGCGTTTCTGGCGGGCCCGTTTAGTCAACGCCCTATCAACTCTGCCGCCACGGGAATCTTTCATTATTAGGCGGAGGTTCTTGACAGAAAGGGTACCGAGCCGGGCCGACCTTGGTGCTGAACTCGGTTTATCAAAAGAACGGGTCAGGCAGCTCGAGGTGAGGGCCTTAGCAAGGTTGAAAGGGCTTTTAAAGCCACTTCGCGATCATGCGAAAGCCGCTGAAAAATCTTTACCCAGCAAACCAGCACGTACAGCTTGAGTCTAACCAGACAACTCCCGGGACCGCCTTTCAGCGGCCAAAACAGCCTGGCTCATTAATTCTTGTAAGCCATCCTTTCCCATTAGCACATCAAGAGCAGCGGCTGTCGTACCCCCAGGGCTTGTGACATTTTGGCGAAGCACCGAGGAGCTATCGGTTGACTGGCGGGCTAGCTCGCCGCTTCCAGCCACGGTCGCACGCGCTAATTGCTCAGCCAAATCAGGGTCGAGGCCAACCCTTACTCCCGCCTGAGCTAGGCATTCGATCATCAAAAAGACATATGCAGGACCACTCCCCGAGACAGCAGTAACTCCATCAATCAAACTCTCATCCGTAACCCAGGCCACTTCCCCAACAGCTTCTAGGAGTTTCGTCGCAATTGTTTTTTGAGTATCGCTAACAGCATCGTTGCGGTATGCAACCGTGATACCTCGTCCAACGGCGGCTGGAGTGTTTGGCATACTACGCACAACTGAAGCGCCGTCGCCTAATCGATGTTGGAAGTAGTCTGTTGGTTTGCCAGCGGCGATTGAGAGAAACATTGTCTCCGGTGCTACAAAATGTCCATAGTTTGGTATAATTTGATCCATCGCTTGAGGCTTAACTGCAAAGACAATGATATTTGGTGTAAACTCAACGTTCAATTTATCCAACGAATTTATGACCGGTACATTAAAACGTTTTTGCAGAAAATTTCCGCCAGAGGGTTCAACAACTATGACGTCAGTGTCATCAATTTCGCGACCAAGCCATCCAGTCAGTAAAGCGCTACCCATCTTTCCACATCCGACGAGAAGTAATTTATGGTTCACTGTCATTCTCCGCTTTTAACCTGTTAGGCAGGCACCAAGGACAACATATCCCTTAATTAGGGCAAGTTTAGCAACACTTACAGAACTACTAAAAATTTATCTCGGTTAGGCTTCGCCGACGGTATCGATCATCGCGGCATCAAAAGCCTCTTCGGGGGTCTTGCCACCCCAAACGACATAATTAAAAGCGGGATAAAAACGCTCGCTTTCAACAAGGGCTATTTCAACCATATCTTCGACCTGTTCTACGCTGGCACCCGATACACCCCGCAACAACATAGAATGTCTAAAAACTGGCAAACCACGATCTGCCCATAAATCAAAGTGGCCGACAGCGAGCTGCTCGTTAACCCGTGCCATGAGATCATTGAAAGCTGTCCGCCTATGGCTAGGCACCGTCAACTCAAATGCACAAGC
>CAYZDH010000072.1:8638-11435 GCA_964477025.1 uncultured Rhodospirillaceae bacterium
CTGTTCTCCCACTTAATACAAGATGTAGGGTGCCAAAAGGGGAGTCGGGGCGCAAGAGGCTATTTGTAGTTTTTGATTAGTTTCTGTGGAAAACTCTATAAAAGTTAAGTCTTTTTATTTGATTTAGGTGTTTTTCCTCGTCTACCCCTCTGACCTTTGCTGGCCTTGCGCTGGGAAGCTTCAAGTAACTTCAATCTTTCGGCAATATTTTCCTGTTCAGCTCGGGCGCGAGCAGCCATCTCTTTTACGGCTTCAAACTCATCCCGTGTGACTAAATCAAATTTAGAAAAGATGCGTTCCACCTGCTGACAGATCAATGATTCCATCTCACGGCGAACACCCTCCAAAGCTCCCACAGCGCCACCTGCGAGTTTAGCAGCATCATCAAAAACTCGGTTTCGTGTTTGCATTTTTTTCTCTCCAAATCAAAAGATTGGTTTTTTTACTACCCTCTCTAGGGGTATAAGGGTTTCCCGCCAACTATGCACGGGTGAATGACATTGATGTATAGCCCTGTACAATCTAGGTTGCTAATGTTTTATCGCATAGAAATTTGCGGGTTTTAATTAAAATTATCACTAGATAAAGCTAGGAACTATGGCACAAACCGAATTTAAGTCTGATATTGAGATTGCCCGCGAAGCACATATGCGGCCGGTCATAGAGATAGCCAAAGAGCGTTTTGGTATTTCCGGAGAACATCTCGACCCCTACGGTCATTACAAGGCAAAACTGTCATTAGATCATGTTGCCACGCTGCCCGATCGGCCTGATGCTAAACTCATCTTGGTGACTGCAATGACGCCAACTGCAGCTGGCGAAGGCAAAACTACAACGACCGTGGGACTCGGTGACGGCTTGAACCGAATAGGCAAGAATGCATCGATTTGTCTTCGGGAACCCTCGTTAGGGCCATGCTTCGGAATGAAAGGTGGAGCCGCAGGCGGGGGCTATGCACAGGTCGTCCCAATGGAGGAGATAAACCTCCATTTCACTGGTGACTTTCACGCGATTGGAACCGCCAACAATCTACTCTCTGCACTAATTGATAATCATATTTACTGGGCACAGGATCCAGCGTTGGACCTCCGCCGGGTCACATGGCGGCGGGTCGTCGACATGAATGATAGGGCGTTAAGATCGATCGTAACTTCACTAGGCGGCGTGGCCAACGGATTCCCTAAAGAGGCCGGCTTTGATATTACAGTTGCCTCTGAGGTTATGGCAATATTTTGCCTGGCCCAAAGTATCGAGGACCTAAACAAAAGGCTAGCCAATATCGTTGTTGGGCAGACCCGCGACCGCAAACCAGTTTACGCCAGGGATTTAAAGGCAGATGGCCCGATGACTGCTCTTTTAAAGGATGCAATCAAACCAAATCTTGTTCAAACATTGGAAAACAATCCGGCTTTTGTCCACGGGGGCCCATTCGCAAATATTGCCCACGGCTGCAACTCCGTTATAGCTACAAAAACTGCACTCAAACTCTCAGATTACGTTGTTACTGAAGCGGGCTTTGGCGCCGATTTAGGTGCTGAGAAGTTCTTTGACATAAAATGCCGTAAAGCGGGGTTAACTCCTCACGCTGCTGTAGTGGTTGCTACCGCCCGCGCCCTCAAGATGCATGGCGGTGCAAGTAAAGAGAACCTTGGGAATGAGAACCTGGAGGCCCTGCAAAATGGGCTCGACAATCTATCGCGCCATGTAAACAACGTCCTTAGTTTTGGGGTGCCTGCTGTTGTTGCCATTAACCGTTTTGTCACAGATAGTGATGCAGAAATAGATATGATTCGTGAACGCTGTGCGGAACAAGGAGTGGAAGCAATCGACTGCACGCACTGGCAAAATGGTGGTGCTGGTGCAGAGGAATTGGCCCATAAAGTAGTCGAGCTGGTTGACGGCAATGATGGGTCATCATTCAAACATTTATACGCAGACGATACACCTTTATGGAACAAAGTAGAAACTATCGCCCAAAAGATTTATGGTGCCAGCGAAATTATTGCTGAACAGAAAATCCGCAACCAATTTCGTGAACTTGAGGACCAGGGCGTTGGTAAATTCCCGATTTGTATTGCAAAAACCCAGTACAGTTTTTCAACCGACGCGACTCTAAAAAATGCACCAAGTGATCATGTCGTGCAAATTAAGGAAGTTCGTCTAGCGAATGGCGCAGAATTCCTGGTCGTTGTCTGTGGAGACATAATGACAATGCCAGGCCTGCCAAGGGTGCCGGCCGCACATGACATCGAGGTAGATGAAAAAGGAAATATCACTGGCCTGTTTTAGAATTTTGAATTTTTTCAGGCAATAGTTTCTTGAAGCGAGATTTTGGGATCCTTATAAAAATTCTATAGCAAATTAGGTGGCAGTAAAAATGATCCTAGTAACTGGTGGCGCCGGATTTATTGGATCCAACCTTGTCGCAGGGCTTGAACGCTCTAATGCTAATAATGTTGTCGTCTGCGACCGGCTAGGCACCGATGATAAATGGCGGAATATTGCAAAACGTGATCTTGCCGACTTAATTACCCCGGAAAATTTAATTACATATTTTGACAAAAATGCAAAGCATATAGACGGAGTTTTCCATCTAGGTGCAATCTCGGCCACTACAGAAGTCGATGCGGATGTTATCGTTGAGAATAATTTTCGGCTTTCATGCAACCTTTGGGGTCTATGCGCCCGATACAAAGTCCCATTTATCTATGCCTCATCAGCTTCAACGTACGGGGACGGTGCCTCTGGTTTTGACGATAGTATGGAGAGAACCCACCTCTCCACTCTAGCTCCCCTT
>CAYZDH010000072.1:11445-11873 GCA_964477025.1 uncultured Rhodospirillaceae bacterium
CAAACATCTTTTCGATCGGTGGGTTGCACGGCTTTGGCCTCTGGTTCCAAAGAACAGGTACCACCACAATGGGTAGGGCTAAAATTTTTCAATGTTTATGGGCCCAACGAATACCACAAGGGGGGACAGATAAGCGTCGCCCTCAAAAACTATCGAGAAATATCCTCTGGTAGCCCAGCTATTTTATTTCGTTCGCACAACCCAGAGTATAAAGATGGGGGCCAGAAGCGGGACTTTATTTGGGTCGGCGATTGTGTGAAGGTCATGCTGTGGCTTAAAAATAATCCAGCAGTATCCGGTCTCTTTAATTTGGGGACCGGGAAGGCGAGGAGCTTCTTTGATCTAACAAACTCAATTTTTGACGCCGCCTGCGTCAAGCCTAAAATTGAATTTATCGATACGCCACCAACTATCAGGGACAAATACCA
>CAYZDH010000073.1:0-11682 GCA_964477025.1 uncultured Rhodospirillaceae bacterium
GCAGCCGAAAAGAATGAAGCTATTATAGCGCTGATTGAAGAATGCATAGAGCGCAACCAGCCGGCTTTGGTAGGTACAATTTCTATTGAGAAATCAGAACAACTCGCTGCCATCCTCAAAGAGCGAAAAATTGCGCACAACGTCCTTAATGCACGTTACCATGAACAAGAGGCGTTCATTGTTGCTCAAGCAGGGAAGCCAGGGCAGGTAACTATCTCAACAAACATGGCAGGCCGCGGTACCGACATTCAGCTGGGTGGTAATATTGATATGCAAGTCCTTGAAGAGCTCTCACAAATCAAGGAAGAAAAGAAACGGGACGCTCAAGAGCCCGATATTCGTATCAGGGTTGAAGCGGAAATTGAGGCGGCACGCGAAATTGTTTTGGATGCCGGTGGTCTTTATATCATATGCACAGAGCGCCATGAATCTCGACGGATAGATAACCAGCTTCGTGGACGCTCTGGCCGCCAAGGAGACCCGGGTGCATCGAAGTTTTTTCTATCACTAGAGGACGATTTAATGCGCATTTTCGGGTCGGAGCGCATCGACACCATGCTACAAAAACTCGGTCTCGAGGAAGGTGAAGCAATTGTTCACCCTTGGATAAACAAAGCCTTGGAGAAAGCACAACGGAAAGTAGAAGAACGCAACTTTGAAATTAGGAAGACACTGCTCCAGTTTGATGACGTTATGAACGATCAACGAAAAGTCATCTACGAACAACGGCGTGAACTTATGGAAACAGCTGATGTTTCCAACACTGTCACTGACATGCGCTTAGAGGTTATCGACAACATTGTCTCACAATGCATTCCTGAGAAGGCCTATGCGGAACAATGGGACACAGACGCACTACACGAAGAAATTCTGCGAATCGTCGGCCTTGACCTACCCGTTGCGGATTGGGCTAAGGAGGAGGGTATAGCAAACGAAGAAATTAGCGAAAGACTTACCGATGCTATCAACCGGCGTATGGCTGAAAAAGTTGCTAATTACGGCCCGGAAATGATGCGTGTCGCTGAAAAAAGCGTATTGTTACAAGTTCTCGATCAAATTTGGAAAGAGCATCTTTTAGCGCTTGACCATCTCCGCCAAGGCATTGGACTGCGCGCCTATGCGCAAAAAGATCCTCTTAATGAGTACAAACATGAAGCCTTTGATTTATTTGATCAGATGCTGGCAATGTTGCGCGAAACTGTCACACAGGTCCTTTGCCACATGGAAATTTCTGATGAAGATCCTGATGGGCTAATGGATTATGAACTCGGTGATATTGAAGAATCCCGGAATGACCCTGCCTTCAGTGATGACCCCGGTATGGCTGCAATACCTGATAGCATCCACCCAGCGGCTCAGGCTCAATCGATGCAGCAAAATCCAACAGTATTCCTAGCAGGGACCGACCCGGCAGATGTACCAGTGGGATGGCGGCTTCATGAGCCCCTTGGTCGCTGGATTGATCCGGAAGACCCAGAAACTTGGGGCAAAGTCCCCCGAAATGCGGCTTGCCCATGCGGGTCGGGGAAAAAATTTAAGGTATGTCATGGCCGGGTAACATAAGGTAACCGAAAAGTATTAATCCTGCAGCGGAGATGACTTATGACGAGAGCGCGTCATTCCCAAGTGTTGTAAACCTCTCTCGTCTTTGCGCGATCAATGTTGTGCCTTCTAACTCGTCAATTTCCCCGAGTGCCTGATCAATCCCATCACCGACACGTTTAATCGTATCATCGCGATTACGATGGGCCGCGCCAAGAGGTTCAGGAATAATAGCATCTATTACGCCAAGGCGGAGTAAATCCTTCGCCGTCATTTTCAAAGCGTCAGCGGCTTCCTTTGCGTAATCAGCGCTCCGCCACAAAATGGAGGCGCAGCCCTCTGGCGAAATCACAGAATAAACTGCGTTTTCCATCATTAGGACGCGATTGGCCGCAGCAATCGCAATCGCGCCACCACTGCCACCCTCACCAATCACCACACTAACAATTGGGACATGCAAACTCAGGCAAACTTTAATAGAACTGGCGATTGCTTCTGCTTGTCCGCGTTCTTCAGCGCCAATACCCGGATAGGCTCCTGGGGTGTCAACAAGCGTAATAATTGGTAGGGAAAACTGCTCCGCAAGCTTCATCAACCGCTGCGCTTTCCGGTACCCTTCAGGCCGAGCCATACCGAAATTATGTTTAACGCGGGTTTCTGTATCCTTTCCTTTTTCGTGCCCCAGAATGACCACGGAGCGTCCTCTAAAACGTCCCAACCCGCCTATAATTGCATGGTCTTCCGCAAAGGCACGATCGCCAGCAAGTGGCGTAAATTCGGTAATCAGCGCAGAAATATAGTCGACACAATGTGGTCTGTCTGGATGACGGGCCACCATCACGGTTTGCCATGGGGATAATTTTGTATAGATCTGTCTCAGAAATTTATCGATACGACCCTGTAATTTAGACAACTCGTCGGCAATTTTTATATCGCCAATATCGGACATGTGACGGAGTTCTTCCATCTTCCCTTCCAACTCAGCAATTGGCTTCTCAAATTCAAGAAAGTTAGTCATATAAACCTCTTAACTTATCTTACTAGGGTAAAGACCCGTTTACTAATTTATTTGCCAACGGATGAAAATTCTGAACAAGCGATTTTAACCGTTCATCCAGAACATGCGTATATATCTGTGTGGTCGAAATATCTGAATGTCCAAGCATTTGCTGCACCGAACGCAAATCAGCGTCATGTGCTAATAAATGCGTAGCAAATGCATGACGCAAAATGTGAGGCGATACCGCGGAAGGTGAAATTTCGGCTTTGATTGCAAGTTCTTTAAGCTGACGCGCAAACATACCGCGGGTTAAGTGACCCTCTTTTGCGCTTTTCGATGGAAATAGCCAAAAAGAGTTCTGATCCTTTTTTAAAAATTTGGTTCTCGCATCTTCCCAAGCCTCAATCGCTTCACGAGCAGGCGAACTCAGTGGTATAATTCGTTCTTTACCACCCTTACCTCTCACCGTAACAACTGACCTATCGCGGGCCAAGGCACCCAGCGGAAGGCCAACAAGTTCGGACACGCGCAGACCCGTTGCATAAAGTAGCTCAACCAAAGCAGCGAGCCTCAGGCCCCTGGGGCCCTGGCTAGCGTGCGCTGCGGCGATCAATGTTTCGACATCATTCTCCGCTAGTACTTTTGGTAGGGGCTGCCCCCGACGCGGACTTTCAATAGATTCTGATGGATCGTCAGATCGAATTTCTTCCGCAACCAGAAAGAAAAAATATTGGCGAAGCGCAGAAAGGCGGCGCGACATAGTTGTCGGTGCTATACCGGCAATACTCATAGACGCCATAAAGGAGCGTACTGTTTCAGTGGATGCCTCCGACGAAATCACAGCACGGCGCGCTAAAAACTTCTCGAAAGATACAAGGTCCCTGCGATAAGATTCGGCGGTATTCATAGATACCCCACGTTCAACCTTGAGCATCCGCAGAAACGCTTCTGCATGACTTGATAAAATTATCGTATCAGCATTATTTATCAGTCGTTTAGACTTATTAGAGCCCGGCTTCAATCGCTATCTCCAAGGCAATTGCTTGTGCTTCCTTGTCAAAGCCTACGCCTTTAAGTCCAGCAATAGAGATTTCGACTGCGGACAAATTTTCAGGATCCGTTCCCCGATCACCCAGGGCGATTAAAGACAAAACTACGGTACCACCGCGGCTCCCCGCGGCCACCGCTTGAGATAGTGCATTTCGCACAGATGTTCGCGGACCGTAATTCTTTACTGCGTTTGGATCATCAGAAATGATTGCCCAAAGCTCTGACGGTATAGTCACACCCATAGAATTTATGAGGCTAAAAAAGGTTCGGATTCTTGCCGCGCTATCTTCACTAGTATTTTCCCGCGCTTGCCACCAAGTCAAAATTGCCTCTGGCGTGGCAATACCAATAGGATCTTCCGACAGCAAAACATGTAAAGGCCAGAGCGCTAGTTTTTTCCCGCCTTTCAACTCTTGCTCTTTTAAGAAAGAGAGCCAATTTCTAGCAGCTAACAAATCATTCGCGGCGATTAAAATGCGGGCCGCGTCTCCCGAAAACCATGCCAACTCAGAGGAGGGTGTCAATGCTCCGACCAAAGGCGCAAACCCCAGCGCCATTAATCTCCATTGACCCTTTTTCCGCGCCAATTGAAGTGCCGCTGCTATGATTTCTGCCCGCGTTACAGCCAACTCCGAATTCATCGCAGCTTGAATTAAAAGAGCGCGCCCGCCAGCATCCCAATTTTTTGACGCAATAGCCAAAGCGTTCTCCAGAACCGTGTCTTCAAAATTCACCGCATTATAAATTTCTACAAGCGTTTCTCTATCGAGAACTCCAACTTCTACGGCTTCTTCAGCCGCTGTCAGGCGAATATCAAGAGCAGCGTTAGGGCTTAAGGCAATTGCTCTTAGAGCAGCAGGCGAAGCCTTTTCGGTAATATCTTCCGGTAGCGCGAGACCCGCAGAACGCATAAGTGATAAAATTAGGGCTGATGGTCCACTCAAACTTTCAACTCTCGGTGGAGCGGCCCCGGACAACCTTTCCATCGCAGCAAAGAATGCGGGATTTATAGTGCTCGATCTTTCAGCTAACACGTCAGACATTAGCGCTGCTTCAGCTGTTTTCCCCGCCATGGCAAGACAAAAAGCTATCGCCTGTTGCCAATAAACACCTTTAAATTCGTTGCTATAGGCTCTTATCATTTGACAAGCACCCGCGGTATCATTCCCAAACAATCTTCCATCGATACCGATACGAGCTAAATATTCTTCGGTGGGCCTACTTGATGTTGAAGAGATTAATGCGAGTGCTGATTTGAGATCTCCTGATGCAAACAACGCACCCACCCGCAAAGCCAGAAGTCCCGGCTGCACCTTTATTCGTTTTGGCGCAACAGCCTGCGTCAAAAGTAAACGTTGCATCAAATTACGCATGGCGGGCGAACGAACCCTAGACGGCAACATAGCAATCGCTCGGGTAACAAATGCCCGGCTAGTGCCTTGCCACATTTCTATACCGAGGCCACCGTTGGTATCATCGATTATGCCTACAGAATCAGAATCTAGATCACTCAAAGTTTGAATGGCGACCGGCCCATCACTGCCATCGGATGGTGAAATAGGCCTGTATACCTTGGAAGGCACCACTTGTTGCGTTTTAGCACTCGATGTCTTTTCTGGCGCTACGGCCCGCCGCGGAACCAGACGGACTGGGGGGCGATTAGGCAGCGCTTTTATATTGTTTGGTAAAGCCGCTTCTGCGCGCTGAAACGGCGAGGAAGTTGCCGGTGATACATAAAGCGCAAATATCAAGACGCTCGACAAAATTACAAAAAGAGAAAGGAGCTTAGCGGGGAAACCGTTCATCAGGAATTATCTTTTCGATCATGGATGAAGGGGCCGGAATATCCCACATGGCTAAGAAAGTAACTCCACCTATTATTAGGACAACAAGAAAAATTAATATAATAGCTGTCAATCGCATCATTCATGCCACGCAGTGTACGGGGTGCGGCTAATATCCCGTCACCAATTCTTTCGTGTATCATGCCACGGCATATAGATGCCAGTTATTTATGATTCCACGCGACATAATGCATAATCCAGCATATATTTGTATTGGGCATGTGAAGTAGAGCTTAATAGTGGCAAGTTTTAGGCAATGCGCCTATTAGGATTTAGAGTGTTAACGACCCGAATATCGTGACTGACTTCTTTTCGACAGAACAATGAGCGCGAACAAACTAACAAATATACCTAAGACCATCGTTTTGGTGGGGTTGATGGGAGCAGGGAAAACCTGCGTAGGCCAAAGGCTGGCTAAGCGCCTCGGGTTGCCATTTGTGGACGCCGACGACGAAATTGAAAAGTCTGCTGGATGCTCAATACCAGATGTATTTGACTTATATGGTGAAGCAGAATTCCGTGACGGCGAAAGAAGAGTTATAAAACGTCTTTTAAATCAACCTGTTCATGTCTTAGCTACCGGTGGTGGTGCATTTGTTGATAATCAAACACGAAGACGGGTTAAAAATATGGCGTTATCAATATGGATACGAGCCGACATTGAACTTTTATTAAGCCGCACCAAAAGGCGTGATAATCGCCCATTACTTAGGGATACTAATCCGAGAGAGAAATTAGAGCAGCTTATAAAGCAACGCTACCCCGCCTATGAAGAAGCCGATATTGTTGTTGAAAGTGGTCACGAACCCGCTGATTTTACGGTGAACCAAGTTATTACTGCCCTTGAGGCCTTTATCTCATCGGCGTCTTTTACCGAGGCCAGCACACAGCCATGACCCAAGTCGAAACTTTTCAAGTTGATTTGATGGATCGGAGTTATCAAATCCTGGTGGGCCCTAATTTAATTTACAACGCCGCTCAGTATCTCTCCCCATTTATCAACTACAAACCACCAATTATCATTACAGACAGTAACGTCTCGCGGTACCATCTTGAAAAACTGACTAATTCGATGAAAGTTGGTGATATAGCGTACTCGGTTATTACACTGCCAGGAGGTGAGGGCCAAAAAAGTTTTGATGGTCTGCAGAACCTGATCGCAGCAATTCTTGATAAAAAACCAGAACGAAGCTCCACCTTGATTGCTTTTGGAGGTGGTGTTGTCGGAGACCTTACCGGTTTCGCGGCGAGTATTATTTTACGAGGAATAACTTTCATACAAATCCCGACCACACTGCTAGCTCAGGTAGATAGCTCCGTTGGGGGCAAAACTGGTATCAATACGCAACACGGCAAAAATTTAGTTGGTAGTTTTTATCAACCACGTTTAGTTCTATCAGACACAACAGCATTAGATACGTTGCCCCGGCGTGAATTATTAGCTGGATATGCCGAAATCGTAAAATACGGGTTAATTGGAGATAAAGATTTTTTCGAATGGCTGGAACAAAACGGTAAAGCTCTTGTTGACGGAAGCCAAAAGCTTCGTAAGCATGCCATCATCGCAAGTTGCCGAGCCAAAGCTAAAATTGTTTCAAAGGACGAAAAGGAATTGGGAAATCGCGCTCTACTGAATTTTGGGCACACATTTGGGCATGCCCTTGAGGCAGAAACCGGTTTTGGTGAGAACCTTTTGCACGGCGAGGCCGTCTCCATCGGAATGGTGATGGCTTTTGATTTGTCTGTGCAAATAGGTATCTGCCCACCAAAAGATGCTGACCGCGTCAGGACCCATCTTAGATCTATGGGCCTGCCGATCCGACCAACAGATATACCTAATCAGACCTGGCACAGCGATACGCTGCTCAGTCATATGGCTCAGGATAAAAAAGTACACAAAGGAAAAATGACCTTTATTCTTACGCGCGGCATTGGCGACACTTTTATAACATCTGAAGTAGATACCACCGAAGTTAAAGCATTATTAGCCCAAGCGATTGCCGTATAAAAGACGGTAGTTAAGGAATCTTAGTCACATGACCGACGCTCGATAGGACGTCTAAATATGGAGATCGAAACACTTGCTACCATTGGTGGTATTGCAATCTTATTAATTCTCTCCGGTGTTTTTTCGGGATCGGAAACCGCCTTAACGGCTGCATCCCACCCAAGGATGCACCTGCTTCAAAAACGTGGCAATCGGCGCGCTGCTATCGTTACTAAACTTTTTTCAAGCAGAGAAAAGTTGATTGGCGCCATCTTACTTGGCAATAATTTAGTCAATATTTTAGCTTCGGCCCTAGCCACGAGCCTATTGATCAAAGAATTTGGTGAGACTGGAGTAATCTTTGCGACTATCGCCATGACTGTCCTTGTTTTAATTTTTGGCGAGGTTATGCCTAAGACTTACGCCTTCCACAATGCAGATCGCGTAGCCCTTCTAGTGGCGCCAGTTTTTAGGTACGTCGTCGCCTTCCTATCACCAATCACCCACACGATTAACCTATTAATTTCAGTTGTATTAAGACCCTTTAGCGGGAAAATCGGTACTGATGATAAACTAGCTATAGCGCAAGAAACTCTCCGTGGAGCAATTGATCTCCACATGGGGGATGAACCGGCAGTTCAGCGCGAACGGGTCATGCTGCGCTCCATCCTTGATCTTTCTGATGTTAACGTTGGCGAGGTAATGCATCATCGCCAGGATATTTTTATGGTTGATTCTGATCTGCCGGCTAGCGAAATTATTAAACAGGTAGTGAACAGCCCATATACCCGTATCCCGCTTTGGCGTGGAGAGCCAGATAATATTGTAGGTGTCATTCATGCTAAGGTGCTGCTCCTTCATGTACATCGCAATCAAGGAAATCTTGATCGGATTGATATTGATTCTGTAACAACGCCTCCATGGTTTATTCCAGAATCGACCTCCCTTGACGATCAACTTCAAGCCTTTCGCCGTCGTCAGGAGCATTTTGCCCTAGTTGTTGATGAATATGGGTCCCTAATGGGCGTGGTTACACTCGAAGATATTTTAGAAGAAATCGTGGGCGATATTGCCGACGAGCACGACGAAGTGCCGGTCGGTGTGCGCCCACAAAGCGATGGAAGCTATCTGGTTGATGGTCGAGTAACCATCCGGGATCTTAACCGACGCCTGAACTGGGAGCTTCCCGATGACGATGCCGCAACGATCGCAGGTCTTGTTATCCAAATTGGGCGGGTCATCCCGGACGAAGGTCAAATATTTACTTTTGAGGGATTTCGCTTTCAAATCGCAAGCAGGCGCAAAAATAGGTTAGCTCTCATTCATATCACCTCACCCGGCCAACTAGAGACTGACATATCCGAAAGGGGTTTGGAATAACTCCCTCCTCCTAAAAGTTATCGATTGAAACGCATGCAAAGAAATTAGAGGTTGCTAATGCCGCTTTCCCAACCCAGCCGCCGGGAGCCAATCCAGACCCGGGAAATTAAAGTCACAAGTTACCGACGAACGGACGGACAATGGGATGTTGAAGGGCATCTCACGGATACGTCGGCATACGCTTTCGAAAACGATTATCGAGGCACAATTGAACCAGGCATACCAATTCACAATATGTGGCTTCGCCTCACACTAGATAAAAATATCGTTATTACAGGCGTCGAGGCTGCTATGGATGGAACACCCTACGCAATCTGCCCTGGGGTGGAGCCAGCATTCCAAGAATTGAAAACTGTGAAAATCGGTCCTGGTTGGAACCGTAAAGTTCGAGAAGTGTTAGGCGGCGCTAAAGGTTGCATACATATGGTCGATCTGCTGCGACCCGTAGGCACCATAGGTTACAAGACTGTTAAGCGTGAGGCTGGGCAGAATAAAACATTAAAAGATAAAACAGACGATATGCCTTATCAGGTCAACACCTGTCACGCTATGTCAAGCCATGGCGAAGTTGTTAAGAAACGCTGGCCACATCTCTACACTGGAAATTGATTGGGGTTTTGCTACCAATTTTCTTGTGTGGAAACCTTCGTCTCCTCATACTGTCACCGTGAAAAAACGCGAGCAAATTCTGGATCTTTTAAGTAGTCCTCGTATCGGGGGGACTGGCCGTCTATGTGACGCAGCCAACTGCTTAAATCATGGTGAATACCGAGCGCCGAAATCGAGAGAAGACCTGAATAATTACTACTGGTTTTGTTTAGAACACGTGCGTTCATATAACGCCCGCTGGAACTTCTACTCGGGGATATCGGAGGATGGAATTGAGAAACAACTCCGAGCCGATGCGACATGGTGGCGTCCTACGTGGCCCCTCGGTAGCCGCGTTGGTAACGGCGACACGCCCAAAATAAACTTTGGAGTTTTTAGTGCGGATGATTGGGAAAGTATGGGTGCCTGCACCCACTCCCCCAACCCCAAAGAAGCAGGATGGCGGCCACGCCCAGGTTCAGTCGAGGCGAAAGCAATGGCGGTCTTTGACTTAGACACACCAATAACAAGAAGCGATATAAAAGAACGATATAAAGCTCTAGTAAAAAAATATCATCCCGATACACATGGTGGTGATCGCGATGCTGAAGAGCGGCTAAAAATAATTAACCACGCTTATTCTGCATTGATGGCTTGTAGCGAGATTTAGCTAACGATGGCACCTGATGAAGCTTGCTTGATCTTACGTTTTAGACGTTGCGCTTCAGCCGTTAGCTTTGTGTTTGACGTTGACAACAAATAAGCGTCAATTCCGCCGTTCTTTTCTATCGTACGAATGGTTTGTGTCGATAGCTTTAATTTCACAGAACAGCCCAATGCTTCCGACGGCATCGATGAAATTTGAATATTCGGCAAAAAGCGCCGCCTCGTCTTGTTGTGAGCGTGGCTAACGTTATTGCCAGCAAGGACACCCTTGCCTGAAATACTGCATCGACGTGACATAACTTTTTGTCCAGAAAAATCAAAAAATTCGAACCCGACTATAAGTCGAGGACCGCGCTTTTTAATAATCTAAACGCTATACGTCAAGGAGAAAGGGCAACTTAAATATGGGAATAAACAACGTTCCCAGAGTTATCTTCTAGAATCACCAATATCTTTGGCGGGTTTAACCCGAGTAGCTAACAAAAACATAACAACCATCACGACGGCGCCAGAGAAAAACGGCCAATCAGGTCCAAAATGTCCAAATGCAAAACCTGCCCATGCCGGTCCAGTAATTCGCGCCATTGCTGAGCATGAATGCGATAAGCCGAGCAAACTGCCCCTCTCGCTAGCATGCGCATATTTGGATACTAGGCTGGAAAGAGAAGGATTATTTACACTGACACCAAAAACGATAAATCCAAACGCTACACAAAGCCCTAAAGTACCAGTCATATATGGTAAGATTAAAACACCCACAAAAATCATCACCGCCCCCGCACAAATCAGCCGGCACTCGCCGAAACGACGAGTGAGACGACCAACCAGGAACCATTGGGTTGCTGCGGCCGTAATACCCATAAAGGTATAAATTTGTCCGTTCTGCCAAGGCCCCCAACCGAGCACATGTTTAGACCATATGACAAAAGTGGTCTCTACGCCTGAGAACACAAAAGGTGTCATAGTTACCACAACAAAAAGTAAAGCAAGCTGGGGGATGCGGACGGACCCTATGAAAACTCTCCCCAACGAGCGCTGTCCCGCGGAGGCCTCTTCTCGGAGTTCAATTCCGACCGTCTCCTTAACCTGAACACATGCAATACAGAATGCTGTCCCCGAAAGTGCCGCAGCAATTAAGAAGGGTAGAGCAAGGTTTGGATTTACAGAATCAGATCCTGCAAACAACCCCCCAATCGCGGGGCCGACAATAAACCCCAGTCCATGGGCAGCTCCTACCTTGGCCATCGCACCGGCACGCTCAGAAGCATTAGTTACATCGGCTATATAAGCGTGAATAACCCCAGAGTTAGCAGCCATCGCTCCGACAAAAGCGCGCACTAAAAATAGTATCACTAGGGAATGAGTAAAAGTTAGTGAGATATATCCTAAAAATAGTCCAAAAAGTGTAAGTAAAATAATCGGGCGGCGCCCGATGCGGTCACTTAGCCGGCCCCACAATGGAGCAAAAATAAACTGAGAAAAAGAATAGACCGTTGCCAGTAGCGTAACCTCAAGCGGGCTGGCACCGAACCTTTCAGCAAAGAAAGGTAATAGCGGAAGAATTATACCAAAACCTACCGTATCGATAAAAATCGTCAGGAGTAACGCGTGCAAGATGGATCTCC